>NZ_JAYEZM010000005.1:0-376771 GCF_037031205.1 Natronomonas amylolytica
TCGTTGTCCGGGACCCAGACGTCCGGGGCCTGCATGCCACGGAGTCCGATGGCGCTGCGGAGTTTCTTGGCGGAGTCGTCGACGCCCTTCTCTGCGGTCGGGGTCGTAAAGAACGTGCGCACGAACTTCCGGCCGTGCGTTCGCTTGTCGAGTTCAGACATTAGTCATCCGTATCGACTACGCCGCGGTTATTAAAGGTGGCCAAAACGGCTTCTATTGGTGGTAGAGGCGTTGAATACAGTAGTTACTATTCGCGCAAAAAGAAAGAAACCGGCGGTTCGGCGCGCCGATCAGTCGTCGTCGTTCGAGGTCAGCGGGTCGGATTCTTCCTCGGTGAAGCCGGCGGACTTCTCCATCCGCTCCTTGGCTTCGGGGTCGAACTGCGCTTCGATGTCCTGGAAGCGCGAGACGAAGGAGAGCTCGTGGTGGCTCTCGGTTTCGTGGCCGAGGTAGCGGTCCTCGAGGTCCCACTGGGCTTCCTCGTCGTTCTCCGCGATGTTGCTCATATCCTCGTAGACGGCGTGTGCGCCGGAGTGCAGGGCGTACAGCGTGATGAAGATGTACTGGTAGCCGAGGTCGCCGAGTTCCTGGAACGTGAGCGGGTCCTCCTCTTCGGACCACGCGAAGGAGCTGGAATAGTTGAAGGCGAGATCCAGGTCGGGGTGGGTCTCGTGGATGGTCTCGGCGTAGTTGACGGCGTCCTCGCGCGAGGGGTCGGGCATCTCGGGCCAGACGAGGTCGACGCCGGCGTCGGCGTAGATGCGACCCCGCTCGAGGTGCTCTTCCCAGTCGCCGTTGGCGGAGCCGTAGGCGTCCGTCCGGGCGATGATGATGGTGTCCTCGGACTGCTTGGCGTCGACTGCGGCGGAGAAGCGCGCCTTGGCGTCCTCGCGGGAGACGATCTTCTTGCCGGCGATGTGGCCACAGCGCTTGGGCGTCGTCTGGTCTTCGATGTGGACCGCGGCGACGCCAGCCTTCTCGTATTCGCGGACGGCACGGCGGACGTTGTGGATGCCACCGTAGCCGGTGTCGGCGTCGGCGACGACCGGCAGGTTCGTCGCTTCGACGATGCGCTTTGCGTTCTCGACCATCTCGGTCATCGTGACCATCTCGAGGTCCGGGAAGCCAAACTGGCCCAGAACCGTCGAGTAGCCCGACATGTACGCGGCGTCCAGACCGGCCATCTCGGCCAGTCGGGCGTCCAGCGCGTGGTAGAGACCGGGCGCGAAGGTGAAGTCCTGCTCCTCGAACTTCTGGCGAAGCTCGCGGGCGGCAGGGTTGTCGACGTCTCGAACGATCGATTCGGTGTTCTGGACGCGGCTTGCGACCTCGTCCACTCCGTCGTTGTCGTGTGCCATGGTTGTGTAGGGTAGTTACCGTCCTCGAACGATAGCCCGTTCGAGGCGCCGGATTTCGTTCCTGAGTGCACGCACCTCGGTCGCATCAACGCCAGCGTCGTCATATCGAGTACGGCGACACCGAGGCTGCGGGTCACTCATCGTAGGCACCTGAACAGAGCGAAGACTGGTACAAAACCCTTATGAATTATAATGTTAATACTCGTTAGACTGTTTTGACTCCTAAAGGGATTGGGAATATCTAGCAGGGCTGTGTGTCCGTAACGTGGCGTGATTGGTGTCGTCCGCGCGTGCGTAAGAACCCCCGAAAAAGACCGGGAAAACACGTATATAACCCGATTCCCGAGTGGGTCGCATGCGATATGCGACCGTCGTCATCGACCCCTCGGGCGGCGACTTCCAGCCGACGGACCGAGCGCTCGCCCTCGATTCGGCGGTCTCCCGCGAGTCGATACAGCAGGTCAACCTGTTGAGCGACGGGACCGCGGTCTCGCTGTACGCCGTCCGTGGGAACCTCGCCCGCGCGGAGGCGATTATCGCCGAACGCGAGGCCGTCATCGACTACGACGTCTCCGGCGACCACGAGGGGCTGTCGTACATCCACTTCCGGCCGACGCCAACCGTCGAGCGCCTGCTCGCGCTCGTCCAGGACAACGAGGTCGTCCTGCAGACGCCCATCGACTGTGTCGACGGCGGGGGGTTCCGCGTGACCCTCGTCGGCGACGATGCGACCATCGGCAACGTCGTCGATTCGATTCCAGACCCGCTGTCGGTATCGCTGGAGGGCATCGGCGAGTATCACCCCGACTCCGAACAGCTGTTTTCGGTCCTCACCGAACGCCAACAGGAGATACTCGATGCGGCCGTCGAGATGGGCTACTACGAGGTCCCGCGGCAGGCGACCCACGAGGACATCGCCGCCGAAGTCGGCGTCGCTGCCGGCACCGTCGGCGAACACCTCCGGAAGGTCGAGGGGAAGGTCCTGTCGTCACTGGTCGGATAGGCACGTTTCGGCTTCGAAACGAACGGTCCCAACGGGTCATACGGATTGTTGTAGTCGTTTACCGACGAGCACCCGTACGGTACCGGTGCTCGCCGGTAATTTGTTACAACGATCCGTATCAGAGGAACCCGAACACCAACACCGTGAGGCCGACGAGGCCGATGCTGTATTTCAACCCGCTGAAGACGCTGTTGGCGGTCAGTTTTCCGGAGATGACGCCGGTTCCGACCGCCTGAATGAGCGCCGAGTGGAAGAACAGCGCCCGGTAGATGCCGACGCTGTCGCCGCTGATGGTGATCAGGCCCGCTTGAGCGAGTTGGTCGGTATCGCCCACCTGCTCGACGATGGTTCCGAGGAAGGAGTAATCGAGGATGACGATGACCGCCAGGTACACGAGGAAACCGAGGATGACGACCGTCGTGTAGGCCTGCAGTTCCTGATTCCGGTTGCGCTCCAGTCGGTATCGCTGGCGGGTGTCCTCCGCGGTAATCGAGAGGACCTTGTGCAGGTCGCCGGTCGAACGCGTCCCCTCCGCGAGAATCTTGCAGGTCCGGGTCAACTGCGGGACCTGCAGGCGGCCGGCAAGCGACAGCAGCGCCTGCCTGACGTCGGCGTTCCACTCGATGTCGTTGCGCACCTTGAGGAGTTCCTCGGCCAACGTCCCCGAGAGGTTTCGGGAGACGAGGTCGAGGCCTTCGCTGAGCGACAGCCCCATCTGGTTGGCGCTGGCGAGGATATCCAGCGTGTCCGGAAGGCGCTTTGCGACGTGTCGCTTGCGGCGCTCGTTGAGTTCGTGGAACAGCGCCAGCGGAACCGTGATGATGAAGAACGGAACGACCGCCACGCCGACGCCGACCTCGTAGGCCCGCTCCAGGAAGGCCGCGGGCGTGACGGCCATGCTGGTCGTCAGATACGCGCCGACCGCGGCGGCGACCGGGACGGTGAAGAACAGCGTATAGAGCGGCTGCCGGCGGAACACGGCGACCGGGTCGGTGAGAAGCGACCGCAACCGCTCTCGAACCCGGATGCGCCGGAAGGCCTGAAACTCGGGGTGACTGTGGACGGATTGGCCCGGCCACGTGTTATGCTGGCCGCGGTCGGCCTGCAGCTCGTGGGCCGGTTGCTTGAATGGCTCCGAGAGCGTCGAGATGAGGACCACGAACCCGATCATCGCCAGCGGCAGGATGGCGTAGACGATCAGAAAGAGCATCGACAGCGTCTGCTGGCCGAGGAAGCTCATCATCAGCAGCGTCACGACGAAGAAGAGGGGCGCCGCGACGAACCCGACGATGAACACTTCACTCAGGAGTTCGAGCGTCTGGAGGAACTGGTCCTGTTCCCTGACGGCCCGGTCGCGGTGTTTGTTGGCCTCCTCCCGCAGGAACTCGGTGACGTCGCCGCCGGAGTCGAGCATGGTCAGCATGTCGTCGAGGAACTGCTCCATGCTGTCGGAGGGCGTGCGGTTCCGGGCGTTCCGCAACGCGGTGAACAGGTCCGAGCCGAACATGTCGACGTCCTTGACGACCGTCTCGAATTCGTGTGCGACCTCGCCGTAGGTTCCCTCGGTTTCCGCCGTCCGACGGAGGACCGTCACGAAGTCCATCCCGCCGAAGGACAGCGCGTACATGTAGACGATGGTGTGCGGCAGGGTCACGTTGATGTTCCGTCGCCGCACGTCGACGATATAACTCGGATAGTAATACCGCGTAAACCAGGTGGTGGCCCCGAAGAGTCCCGCGAGTGAGACGGACAGTACGCCCGTCCCGATGGCTGCCTTGTTGGCCGAAACGAAGAGTACGACGTCCCCGAACAGGCCGTCGACCGACGGCCCCCACGGCGCCGTCAGGCCGGTGAAGACGCCGGTCCGAGCGAAGAGCCACGAGACCAGCAGACCGACGAGGCCGCCGACGAGAGCGGACGCCAGCGAATACCACAGCGTCCGCGTGAGATAGATGTCGAACGTCTTGCCGAGATGCGCCTGATTGAGGTGCCGCTGGAGCTCCGTGTGCTTCTCCTCTCGCGATTTGAAGTACGTCCGGACGTAGCCGAACTCCTCGCGGAGGAGGTCCTCTCGAATCCCGGAGATGTGTTCGCTCTCCGGGAGGTACTGTTCGGCCTCGTACTCCGGGACCGGAATCCGCTCTTCGGTCTCCGGGTCGGTCTCGAAGTCCGCGGGCATCGAGGCCGTCGGGTCCGGGGATTGTGGTTCGTCGCTCATCACTTCGTGAGGTCCGCCGGGTCGAGTTCGTCACCGTTGATGCGTTCCATCACCGCCTTCCGGTCGGTCATGAACCGATGGATGACGCGGGCGACGTCCTCGTACCACGTGATGTCGTTGTCGACCATGTACTGGAGGACCTTCCGGCGGTCCTCGTACTCGCTGTTTATCTCGGCCATCGACCACCCGCGGTCGGCCGCGATGTCGTCGAAGACCGTCGAATCGAACTTGGTGTTGAACGTGTCATGGTCGGCGTCCCAGTCGAAGACGCGGTTGACGTGGACGTCGTCGCCCTCGCCGGCCGAGACCAGTTCCGTAATCTGGTCGTTCCGGCGGACCCGCTCGCCGTCGACCATCACCTGTCGCTGGATGGAGATGATATCCAGTTCCTTCAGCATCTGCAGTGGGACCGACAGCGGTTCGTTTTCGAGGCGGTTGATGACGCCGTTGACCGACTCGGCGTGGACCGTGGTGTAGGCGCTGTGGCCGGTCGCCATCGCCTGGAAGAAGGTCAGCGCGACGTCGGATTCGGTCCGAATCTCGCCGACGAGGATGTACTCGGGGCGCTGTCGGAGCGCCGTCTGCAATTGCTGGTACATCGTCACTTCGCCACGCCCCGACCCGGTGACCGAGTCTCGCGTCAGGCTCTGGACCCAGTTCTCGTGGGGCAGCGATATCTCCGGGGTGTCCTCGATGGTGACTATCTTGGACTTCTTGGGGATGAAAAACGACACCGCGTTGAGGCTGGTCGTCTTCCCCGACCCCGTGCCGCCGGCGAACAAAAGCGAGCGGTTGTTCTCGATGGCCAGCCAGAGGTAGGCCATCTGTTCGACGGAGAACGTCTCCCAGTTGATGAGGTCGATGGGCGTGTCCGGTACCGACGTGAACTGCCGGATGGTGAAGTTCGGCCCCCGCGTCGAGATGTCACCGCCGAAACTCAACTGGACGCGCGAACCGTTCGGCAGCGACGCGTCCACCAGCGGGTTCGACACCGAGATGTGCTTGCCCGACCGCTGGGCGAGGCGCGTCACGAAGGAGATGAGGTCCTCCTTCTCGAAGGTGACGTTCGTATCGAGGTCACGATAGCTTTCGTGGTAGACGAACACCGGGAGGCCGACGCCGTCACAGGAGATATCCTCGACGGCCTCGTCCCGGAGTATCGGGTCGACGCGGTCGTAATCGAGGAAGTCGCGCCGCAGGTAATAGAGGATCTTGTACAGCGACGTCTCCGGAAGCGCGGCCGTGTGCTTCTCGACGAGTTTGCTGGCCTCGCGGGTGAAGCGGTCGGCTTTCGGCATCTCGCCGTCCGTGTCCTGATACATCAGGCTGTTCCGGAGGACCTTGGTCAACTCCTCGAGGACGTACTCCTCGAAATCGCTGAGCCACGGTTCGGTGACGTGATACCGGAGTTCGTTCTCGTTGGTATCGCGCAGAATTGAGACGTACGCGTACGGCTTGTTCGTCCACTTGCGCTCGATTTCCTCGTGTTCGAGGAGATAGCTGAAATCGAAGAAGCGGGATTGCAGGTGTTCCTGTGGCGGCCGGGTCTCGAACACCAAATTATCAGTTTCGGCGAACGACGTCGTCACGTCGTCGAGAACCGCCGACACCGTTGGATGGTCCCGGAGCTGGTCTTCGATATCCGGCTCGAACAGTTCCGCCTCGTCGTACTCGCGGTCCGTCCCGTTCCCGATGAGGCCGTTGGTCCACTCGAAAAGCGACTGGCGGATTGCCGACACGGTCTCGTTGAGTGTGTCGACGCTCCCGTTGTCGACTACGGACTCACCTTCGGCGCCCTGTTCCTTCGTCTCGTCGTCCACAGCCCCGGATGTCACCCCGGGGTTATCCTTGCTAACCCCACCCATATGGGTGAGGTATCCCTTGTACCCACCTAAACATTTGGGAGGATTATCGCGCTCGCTAGATTGTCCCCAACCTTTTAATCCGTTGAATAATCATCTATCCGAGTATGGGATTTCGGGGGGCAACTCGGGGACAGTCAGAGGTAATTGGTGCGATACTGATATTTGCGATCATCGTATCGCTGATCGGCATCAATCAGGCGTTCGTCGTTCCGGACGCCAACGCCGACGTGGAGTACCGGCACAGCAACGACGTCCAGCGGGATATGGTCGAACTCCGGAGCGGGACGACCGAAGCCGCGGCGTCGAACGAGCCACGGTCCCGGAGTATCGCGCTCGGGACCGACTACCCGACGCGGTTCGTGGCGGTGAATCCGCCGGCACCGACCGGGACCTTTCGGACGGTCTCCGGGGGTGACATCTCGGCCCGCCACAGCGACCTCGACCTCGCGAACGTCTGTGGCACGGGCGGTGATGCGCTCGATACGAAGTTCCTCGTGTACGAATCGAACTACAACGAATATCAGAACGCCAACCCAATCACCATCGAGAACACGGTGACCTACCGGGAGACGGGCGACGACCCACTGTTCAACACCGGACAGTTCTTCGCTCAGGACTCGCAGATCAATATCATCCGATACACCGGCGACGTTCAGGAAACCTCGGCCCGCACGGCCAGCGTCGACCTCATCCCTTCGGAGACTGGCGTCGCTGAGGTCGACACGGAATCTGAGAACCTCACCATAACCATTCCGTCCGGCTTGGATTCGGACGACTGGAATCGAACCGTGGATAACGCAAATACTGAAATCGTAGATAATGCAAGCGATTCACACGTCGACTTCACGTTCACGGGTGACGGAGAGTATACTGTCCGATGTACTACGGTCGGTATCAACGAAGACCCCGACGTGAGCCCTTCACAGCCACCTGATGAGGAAACTCAGGACGAGGCTAATCAGTTCAACCCAACCGGGGACGTTGTTCTGACGGGTTCAAGTATCGATTCAGAGGGGAATAATACGGTTCTGATGGAGTTCGATAACCAGCGTGATTCTGATATTAAAATCACTGCTGCTAGAACCGTCTTCTATAGTCGCGGTGGCAAGCAAAGCAATCCTTCAGCTAATAGAGACAACCCCGACACGGCCAAATTAGGTAATGCTACGTTGGAGATTGGTGGCGATTTAGAAACGAATATCGACGGGGATACGGTAGAAACAACCAATCCTGATTCCGTCTCTATTACGTTTGATGGATTTAATGGGACAAAGGAAACTGATAATGGGGTAAATGAAGGTGACTGGTTTGTGCTATTCTTGGAGTTTTCCGAGACAGATAGTAACGAAACAGTCACTGGGACGTACTTTGTTGCCCCCATGGTGGACGATTAGAGCGGGGATTCGTAGTCATCTTACGTGATTTTAATACTGGCCGCCTGAACCACTCCTCATGTCGGTAGGCTCCTACGAACTCCGGGAAATCGAGTGGACGTGGGCCCATATCGCCCTTGTCGTGTTGGCGTTTCTGAGCGCTGGCCTCCACTTCGCGTTGGCGACGACGACCGGCGATACGACCTTCGCGGTCCTCGCTGTGGGACTGCTGGCAGGTATGGTACTCTTCTTTACGGACCTCTGGCAGCCGGTGCTCTATCTCGTCGGTGCCGTCTACGTCGGCATGATGACCGTCGTCTGGGTGCTCGCCGGGATGCCGCTTTTGGCGCTTGCCCTCGTCGACAAGGCGGTTCAGGCCCTGCTTTTCGCCCTCTTCGTCTATCTACTCGTCACGGAAATGCAGGCGATGTCCCCTCCCGACATGGAGGGTAGCCGAGAGTAGCAGGGAAAAGGTGAGCTACCGAGTTCGGTGGTGAATGGAAAAAGCCTAGGCCGGGATTTGAACCCGGGCTCTCGTCCTTACCAAGGACGCGCTTTACCGCTAAGCTACCCAGGCGCGGTGGGGCCGTTGCCCTGCTACCGTCCATCCGTTCGTACAATTCTGCCGTATATATATGTGGTGAAAGCCCGCCGGAATGCGGTGCGGTGACGCACCGGCTATCGGGATTGGTCGGCGGTCGCCGAGCGGTCGGCGGTCGGTTCGACGCCGGTGATGCCGCCGAGTTCCTCGCGGGCGCCGGCCAGCGCCACCTCGGCGGTCGGAAGCGGGGAGGTGTCGAGTTCCTCGGCGAGGCGGTTGGCGTAGGCGATGGCTTCGGCGGGCGGGTCGGGAGCGACCAGCGTGGCGCCGGCCTCGACGGCGAGTCGGAGGATGTCGCCTTCGAGGGTGCCTTCGAGGTCCGCGGGGTCGAAATTCGGGACTTGCCGTCGTGTCTGGTTGCGGGCAAAGCGGCGGACCGTTTGAATCGCGGTATCGGAGGCCTCTGTCCGGGCGAGGTGGTAGAAACCGCGGGAGACCAGCACTTCGGAGACCAGCAGTTCGATGTAGCCGTCGGTGCGGTCCTCGGCGTCCCAGATGGCGTCGTCGTGGACCAGCGCTCGGGCGAGACGGAGGCCCTCGTAGCTGAGTTGGACGCCGACGCCGCGGGTGGCGGCCGCCTCCACGAACTCGTCGCCGCCGAGCGTGCGGGCGGTGAGCACGGTCAACGCACCGGGCGTCATCGAGGCGTCCTGCAGTAGCGTTTCGATGCGCTCGCCCAGCGGGACGGCTTCGATATCGCTGGTGAGCTCGAGGGCGGTCGCCCGGACGTTGCTGGCCTCGTCCATACCCACAACTAGGCATACCGGAGTATATGACTTTGGAAACCTGGGCTTACCCGTCGGTCGGTTCGGCCACGAGTTCGCCGTTGAGCATGTCGAAGAGGTTGTCGATCTCCTCGTCGATGCGTTTCTGGAAGAACTTCTCGACGCCGGGGACTTTGCCGTTGACGACGAAGCGGTTCGCGACCCGGCAGCCGGTATCGGTCGATTCGAGGATGTGCTCGCCGGTCACCTCCATGATCTTCGAGCGGCCGACGAACTTGACGTATTCTGGGGGGGTTCGCCGGACGTCCTGTGTCCGGACGGTGACGGTCCCGCTGACGACGGGAATCGGGAGTTCGAGCTGCCAGATGAACTCGTCGCCTTCGTCGCTGTAGCTTTCGACGACGCTTATCGCCTCGGCGCGTTTCGTGGGGTCGGCGATGAGCTCCCACACCTTCTCGATGGGAGCTTCCACCTCGAAGGTGCGCTCGACGTCGGCAACCATACGCGTTCTACGGGGTCGCGTCTTAAGAACCCTACAGAATCGGCACCGGTTACGTAACCGTGCTGAGCATGCCGATTGCCGAGGGGATGTTTGAGACAAGCGCCGTCGTCACGACGTGATAGACGGTTCGTGTGTCGGTCGGCCAGTTCGGAAGGTCCCGGATGTGGTTTTTGATATGGACGAACGATTCCGAGCGGCTGATTGCCTCGATATCCGGTTCTGGCGTGCTGTGGAGGAAGGTTCGGTCCATCTGGTCGGCGTGTCGCTCGTGGAGGCGGCGGAGCCGAGCTTGTTTCGTTTCGACGATCGCTCGATGGATTCCGTACTGGCTGCCGACGAACCATGCGAGAATCAGCGGCGTTCCGAGAACCGTGAATATCCACAGTATCGGGTTCCGTGTCACCAGTCCGACGCCGCCGGCGATAGCGACCATCGCGAGGCCGATGAACAGCGTATGGAAGAGGAACCGGCCGAACGGTTCGAGCCCGTAGTGTTCGTCCTCCAGCATCGGATTGAGCTGGATTGTAAACTGCGTGACACGGACCGCCAGATAGAGTGCGGTAATCGCAACGAACGCCGTCGACGTAAACAGCGTTATCGTGGCAAAGCCGACGAGGAACAGGAAGTAGCCGACGCCGAGGAGTCGCCCCGAAATCGCTGCCGGCAACTCCGCCGGGAGGAGGATGCCCAAGGCGACCGCCCAGCCAACGTAGGTCACGCCGAGGGCGCCCCAAAACGCCGGTCGGTGGCCACGTCCATGCGGACCGTGGGCGACCGGCGAGAAAAACGAGAGATGGTAGAGGCGCTCGAAGAACCGGCCGAAGAAGCCGTAGTAGGTCTCTTCGTCCACGTCGAAGGAGGGCCGGATTCGTTCGATGACTCGGGGAAAACGCCTGTCGATAAACAGCGTCGCGAAGACGGTCAATGCCGTGTTGCAGGCGAGAACCACCAGCATCGGCCCGGTCGCAAGCGGGTGGTCGACGCCGTAGCCGAACGCGAGGACGGCTCCGGGCGCCACCACGAGCACGGTGAACACGAGGGTAAACGCATAGGGATTGATGCCGACGCGAAGGAGTTGATTCCAGACGGAAACTTCCTCGTGGAACGTTCGAAGGTCCGATGCTGACGATATCTCTGGATGTGGCTCGTACTCGTAGAGTCGGTCCGTGCTCATGCTACCCCCCGTCGTAATCCGTATGTTCCTACGAGTGGGGGTGATAAATATCGGTTTGGGTGCAGGCACGCGTGTACTGGACACGGAACCTCATCGTCGCCGCGGGACCATCTCCACATCTCGCGTGGTCTGGGTGACGATGCTCACCGATGGCGTCAGCGGGCTGGAATCGACTGGTTTGAGCCGGTAGCGGTTCGCGACGGCGGCCAAAAGGAGCGTCGCCTCGGCCATCGCGAACGATTCGCCGATACAACGCCGCGGCCCACCGCCGAACGGGAAGTAGGCGAATCGGTGCCGGTCGTCGACCGGCCGACGGTGCCAGCGTTCCGGCCGGAACGCCTCGGGGTCGTCGTAATGGTCGTCGTCGTGGTGGATGACCCACTGTGAGAGCAGCATCGACGTGTCGGGCGTGAGCCGATAGCCGCCGAGTTCGGTCTCGGTCGTGGGTTCGCGGCCGAGCGCTGGAACCGGGGGATAGAGGCGCAACGCCTCTTGCAGGACGCGTTCGGTGACCTCGAGGTCGGCGCGGTCCGCCGGTGTCGGCGCCCGGTCGCCGAGTACGTCGTCGAGTTCGGCGGCCAGTCGGGCGTCGACGTCGGGATGGGTCCCGAGCAGGTGGAACGTGAAGGTAAGCGCCGTCGCCGTCGTCTCGTGGCCGGCGAACAGCATCGTCATCACCTCGTCGCGGAGTTGCTCGTCGGACATGACGCCGTCGCTCGCGGTCAACAGCGTCGATATCAGGTCGTCGCCGGGACCCTCCTCGCGGCGCTTCTCGATGAGGTCGTACACCGTCGATTCCAGCGTCTCGACGGCGTCGAGATACCGGCGCCACATCGGAAGCGGGACCCACTTCGGGACGGCATAGGCGATGGGCTGGTTCCGGGGGTTTCCGGGGGCGGTGATGTGATCGAAGGTCGAACCCAGTTCCAGACCCTCGTAGTCGATGTCGCTGCCGAATATCGTTTCGAAGAGGATGCGGAGGGTCACCTTCCGTAATTCCTCGCCGATGTCGTAGGTGCGGCCGGGGTCGAGACGGTCGGCGAAGGCGGCCGCCCGGTCGGCCATCGTCTCGGCGTACCGCTCGATGCGCTCGTTGGTGAAAGCCGGCTGGATGCGTTGCCGCTGCCGTTCCCAGAGGTCTCCCTCCGAGAGGACGAGGCCGTCACCGAGGAGTTCCGAGAGGACCTCCCGTCCGACGGAGGCCTTGGTGTAGTCGTCCGAAAAGAGGACTTCCTCGACGAGGTCCGGGTCGCTGACGACTGTCGCGTCACCGATGCCGACCATCGAGATGGACGCGACCGGCCCGTATCGGTCGGCGACGGCTTCCAGATACTCACCTTGCTCTCTCGCAAGCGAAAGCGTGTTCCCCACGACCGGTAGGCCGGTCGGCCCCGGTGGTTCCCCGACCATACCGGCCCGTTCAGGCAGGACTTTCAAATGCGTTCCGACGGCCGAGAGAAAACACCATGAACCTCTCCGACGAGGATGGGATATGATTCGCGTTGCAGACGCCGACGGGTACCGCATCGTGACTCTCGACCGGCCGGACCAGCGGAACGCACTCACGCCGGCCGGGCTCGAATCGCTCGAAGCGGCGGTTACGGACTGCCCCGAGCCGGTCGTCTACCTCCGGGGTGCGGGCGAGGCCTTCTGTGCCGGCGCGGACCTCTCGGTGGTCGCCGACGTCGCCGACGACGAGGCCGCCGTCGAACCGTTCGTCCGCCGGGGTCAGCGAGTCGCCGACGCCATCGAGGACTCGTCGTCGGTCGTCGTCGCGGGCATCGACGGCCCGGCCCGCGGTGGCGGCGTCGAACTCGCTTTGGCCTGCGATATGCGAATCGCGACGCCCGGGGCGACCTTCGGCGAACCCGGCGTCACGTTCGGCCTCTTCGGCGCGTGGGGCGGGACCGTTCGCCTGCCCGAGGTCGTCGGCCTCGGGGACGCCTTGGATTTCTCGCTGTCCGGGCGGGTCATCGACGCCGAGGAGGCGCTCCGTATCGGCCTCGTTTCGCGGGTGGTCGACGACCCCGAATCGGTCGCCGCATCCCTGACCGAAAACGACCACCGGGCGCTCGAACTCATCAAAGCGCGGGTACGAGACCGGGGACCGAAGGCCGACCAGGAGGACAGCGAAGTGGCCGCCTTCGAGGAACTGGTGGCGGCCCACGCCGACGAACTCCGCGAGTTGGGGAAGTGACGGTCGTCTCCGGGCACCGTAAAGGTTGAAGCCCTCCGCCGGATAGGGTGGGTACGAATGCCAGAGTGTGAGTACTGCGGAGCCTCCCACGATAGCGAGGAGGCGCATCTGAAGCACCTCAAAGCCGAGCACGCCGACGAACTCGGCCCGATAGACAAACGCCGGGTCGGCGACGTCGACGGCGACGACGGCGGGCTTCCGACGGGCCCGCTGGCTCTCGGTGTCGTCATGCTGCTTTCTATCGGTATCGTCGGCTACGTCGTCTTCGTCGCCGGGGGCAGCGGCCCCGATGGCATCGGACAGGCCGGCAGCGCCCACTACCACGGGACGATGGAGATGACCGTCCTCGGCGA
Source organism: Natronomonas amylolytica (assembly GCF_037031205.1). Taxonomy (NCBI): domain Archaea; kingdom Methanobacteriati; phylum Methanobacteriota; class Halobacteria; order Halobacteriales; family Natronomonadaceae; genus Natronomonas; species Natronomonas amylolytica. The sequence continues at coordinate 13,370 of NZ_JAYEZM010000005.1, forward strand.
GGAGGTCGACTTCTCGCAGGAGGGGTATCAGGTCGAAGACCAGCGGTTCCACTTCGAGGGCGGCGACGGCACCCAGTGGCACGCCCACGCCACCGGCGTCACCTTCGAGTACGGCATGGAGGCGCTCGGCTTCGAGGTCGACCGCTCGCCCACCACGCTCGTCTACGAGGGCGAGACCTACGTCGACGGCGAGGGCTACGAGGTGGTCTTCGAAATCAACGGCGAGGCGGTCTCCGACCTCGAATACACCCTGCAGGAGGGCGATTCGATCCGCGTCGTCGTCCGCGAGGCCTGACCACGGGCGATTCTTTTTAAAGTGGCTCCGGCGCGGGCGGCATCGACCGCTTGTGCTTGCTCCCCTCGTAGAGTTCGACAACGCGCTCGACGGCCGCCTCGGGAACGCCGAGGGTCCGCACCGTCGCGGCCTTCGAGAAGGGGCCGTCGACGTGCAGTGCGAGAATCGCGTCGAGTTCGTCGTAGCCCAGCCCCATCTCCTCCTCGTCGGTCTGGCCCTCCCACATTGCGGCGGTCGGCGTCCGCGTCACGAGGTCCTCGGGAACGCCCAAATCACGCGCAAGCTGTCGGACCTGACACTTGTAGAGGTTGCCGATGGGGTTGCAGTCGACGGCCCCGTCGCCGTACTTCGTGAAATAGCCCGTCGCGGCCTCCGAGCGGTTGCCGGTCCCGAGCACGAGACGGCCCTCGGCGTTGGCGACGAAATACAATAACACCGCGCGCGTCCGCACGCGGACGTTCCCGAGTGCCATCCGGTCGTCGGCCGTCCCCTCCGGCGCCGTCTCGACGAAGGAATCGACGACGGGGTCGATTTCGAGAATCTCGTAGTCGATGCCGAGGTCCTTGGCGACCCGTTCGGCGTCCGTCTCGTCGGCCTCGGGATTGACCGAACTCGGCAACAGCAGGCCTTTGAGGTTCTCGGCGCCCAGCGCCTCGACGGCGAGATAGGCGACCGCCGTCGAGTCGATGCCGCCCGAAAGGCCGAGCACGGCCCCGTCCGCGCCCGCCTCGTCGACGGTCTCGGCGATGAACTCGACGATGTGGTCGCGGCGCGCCGCGAGTTCCGACTCGGAGAACAGCAGGTCGACGTCCGTCCCCTCCACCAGTGGCTCGTGTTCCGTCATCACCGACCGGTTCGGACGGTCACGACTAATAAGCACCCGTCGGGACGGGATTTCTGGACGCGCGTCGAGTCGGAACCAAGCGCTACGTTCAAGTGCGGGCGTCGGGTACGTTGGTTTGCAGAGCGCGGGACGCGAACGAAGTGAGCGCGCCGTTGCTGAGCGAACCGAAACGGTTCGCGATGCGCGGGGCGTGAGGAGAGAAACGACGAACGCGCCGTTGGTCCAGTGGTAGGACATAGCCTTCCCAAGGCTAGAGCCCGGGTTCAATTCCCGGACGGCGCATTGCGAGGCCGAACGTAGTGAGGCCTCGATGTTGTGAACGGGGAGCGAAGCGACCCGTGAACACACTCCCTGCGGTCGTTTGCCGTCCGACTTCTCGCTCGCTACGCTCGCGAGAATCCCGGACGGCGCATTGTGAGGTCGAACGTAGTGAGACCTCAATATTGTGAACGGGGAGCGAAGCGACCCGTGAACACACTCCCTGTGACGAACGTGATGGGAGAGTGATACCGGCTCGGAAACGCCATCTAAACTACTTACAGAATTCCGAATCCACCACTCTCTGCACTCTCAATGTAGTTCTCGAACTCCCGTTTAGCCCCTTGGAAGTCCCTCACTTCTATCGTCTCTGTCATCATGTCTGTTTGGACATTATCCATAATGCCTTGCGGTTCATACTCATCGGTGATGATGCGAGCTCTCATCTCTCCTCTCTCACAAATAGCATAGACGCCATCTCGGTCCTTCTCAAGCGTCCATTTACCTTCTCTCCGAACAGTTCCCATCTTATTATCCCTGACTGTCCATTTATTCGTCAACCCTGTACTTTAATTTTGACCGAGAAATGGTTCCACCGTCCGCTTTTCGGTGGCAGTTCGGACAAAGGACAATCAAATTCTCCGGGTCGTTCGGACCGCCTTCCGCTCGGGGTTTGATATGGTGTATATCTGGGGAGTCAACGTGCTCCCCGCACCACTCACACTCACGGTTGGCCCGTTCGAAGTACAATTCGTTCTTGAGGCTTTCCGATGGAGGTGGCGTCTTTGATTGACTGGGGGTTTTACTCCCTGGATTAGGAGAGCTACTTTTTGTTGACGGTGTATTTCCGAATAGCCAATTTACTGCTGTATCAAGCCCCTTTTTCTGGTAGACTCCTCTAAACCCAGCAGCGACATACAAGACTCCCAACGCAGACAATCCGGTGAGTATCCAACTCACGTAGGCTGTATCTCCGGAGAGCGGATTGTTTACTATCAAATAGCCCCCGACGATTGCGCCGACAAGCAATACCCCAATCGGAACAACCTCTCCATCCGAGTTATCCCGATTATTTCGTGACATGTATCGCCATATTTCTGGGTTGGGTTATAAATGTCACTCCGGGTGTGGCGAATATTTAGTCCTCATACATCCGTTTGAGCACGTTCGGCCCGAACTAAGGCAGTGTTCCCGGCGCGAGCGAGAGCTCTTTATAGACTCTCTGAAAGCCGTTTTGATGGGCGGTGTCGAGGAAGCAAACCGCCCCGTGGACGAACTTCTACAAAGAATTCCCTGTCAGTGCTGTCTCTACTGCTCGCTCGAAACCCGCTCGGTCTCCCGACCGCTCGCGTCGACGGCGTAGTCGGTCAGCATCTCGGTGACGGGTTCCCAGCAGCGGTAGAGCCGTCGGGCGAAGGCCGCGAGGACGACGAGGCCGACGACGAGGAACCCGAGGTGGTAGACGCCGCCGATGTCGAAGGCCCGGAAGGCCGGCGTGAAGGCGGGCGCGAAGCCGCGGTAGGCGATGGCGACCGCGAGGAAGCCGACCAGCAGTTTGGCGGCCGCAGCGGCGTTCTCGACGGCGGTGTCGGGGCCGTCGACCGACTCCAGCGCGGCGCGTTCGACCTCGGGGGCGATCCACAGCAGGACACCGACGACCAGCAGCGTCACGACGGCGAGGCCGAGCGCCCACGGGGAGACGGCCAGTCCCGCGAGCAGGCGGTCGATGCCGGGCGTGACGGCCAAGAGGCCGACCACGGTGAGGAGGCCCACGAGGGCCAGTCCGGCCCGAACGAGCGTCCGGACGGTCGACTCTTCGGGCGCCGAAACGAGTTGCAGGCCGCTGTTGTCATCGGTCATACGTACCACTCGGTAACCGATTGGTTGATAAATCCTTGCTGGCCACCTGTTGGCTGGCCGAAATGCGGCTTTCTATTTAAACGCCCGCTCGTAGTCGCCGGTGTCCCGGATGCTGAGGAGTTCCTCGGTGGCCTCGCGGTCGAACTTCATCGGGCGGCGCCACCACGGGCCCTTTCCGGAGTCGCTGGAGAGGTCGGTGACGAGTCGGTTGGCGTCGGCGCCCGCTTCGCGAGTCGAGAGAGGAATCGCGCGGTCGTAGCACTCCGAGCCGGCGCCGTCGCCGTATAAAAGCACCTCGGCGTCGAAGGGGTCGCGTTTGACGTGGGCGTTGTTGCTGAACAGGGCGCGTTCGGCGTCGCTGGCCTCGCGGTAGTCGTCGGCGCTCAGGGGGTCCCGCTCCAGTCGGAAGTGACCGATGAGGTAGGTGCCCCACTCGGGAGCGACCCAGTCGGCGCGTTCTTCGTCGGTCGTCGAGAGCGTAGCATAGAAGAAGACGTAGTCGCCGGCATCGAGGTCCAAGAGGGGTCGGGCCTTCACGCCGTGGGGGTCGCCGTAGGTGTAGCGCTCGCAGTCGTGGATTCCGGCGAAGGTGGGGTCCAGATGGACGGCCGTGTCGGCCACGTCGCTGACGCCGACCGAGAGGTCGAGGTCGGCGTATGTCGGGACGTCGGCCTCGGCGCGAGTCGGGGCGGATTCGGGGATGGGGACGTACTCGAAGCGGCCGTCGGGGTAGATGGGACCCCGGAACCCCGGTTCGTTCGTGTTGGCACCGACGTTGATGGCGACGCTCCGCATGGGCGGAGGTTCGCGCCCAGCGGGAAAAGCGACGCGTTCGAACCGGCAAGGCTTTTGGGTCCGGTCGGTTGGTTGAAATATGCGACGTCGGCGCGTTATCGTCCTGACTGGAGTCCTCCTCGTCTGTATCGGTGCCCTCGGCCTGCTTGCGGTCACTGCCGACGACACCGTTCGTGTCGAGGACGGCGAACCGTATCCGGGTGAGACGCTCATCACGGTACAGGCCTACGGCTGGTTCGGCAACCACAACGGCGACGTGTTCATCGTCGACGAGGACGGCGAGCGGACGTGGGAGTACCAACCCGAAGACGCCGCCGTCTTCGACGGCGAGTATCTGGACAACGGCAACGTGATGGTCTCGTATGGCCAGCGCGTGCCGAACTCGGAGTGTCCCGAGGAGTACCAGGACACGGCGAACCACGGCGACCACTGCGTGAAGAACGTCGTCGAGGAAATCGACCCCGAGACTAACGAGCGCGTGTGGGCCTACACGTGGTACGACGTGTTCGTCACGTACCACGAGGTCCACGACGCCGACCGCCTGCCGAACGGCGAGACGGTCATCATCGACATGGGCAAGGACCGCACCTTCACCGTGAATCAGGACGGCGAGGTCACGTGGGAGTGGTCCGCCGTCGAACACCTCGGCGAGGGCTCCGAGTTCTGGGAGGACCACGTCGAGGGCACGTCCCGGGAGGGCCACAACTACACCGGCCCGGGACAGGACTGGACGCACATGAACGACGTGGACCGACTGGAGAACGGCAACTTCCTGATGTCCATCCGGAACTTCGACGTGCTGGTGGAGGTCGACCCTGAGACGGACGAAATCGTCGAGGTCATCGGCGAACCCGGCGCCCACAGCGTCATGTACGAACAGCACGACCCCAACTACCTCGACGAACACGACCACGTCATCGTGGCCGACAGCGAGAACAACCGAATCGTCGAGTACGACGAGACGATGGACGAGGTCTGGCGCTACGAGGGCCCGAGCAAGAAGGACCGACTCCAGTGGCCCCGTGACGCCGACCGCCTCCCGAACGGCAACACGCTCATCGTCGATTCGCGGAACTTCCGGGTCATCGAGGTCGACGAGGACGGCGACGTAGTCTGGGGCCACGACCTCAGCAGCGAGCCCCGGGGTATCGTCTACGACGCCGACCGTCTCGGTCCCGACCGGGCCCTCGACGAGGAACCCGAGGACGTCCCGCCGGGCGATAACCTCGAAAGCCGGCGACACAGCGGCCCGGTCAGTGACACGGTCGCGTTCGTCGAATCGTGGCTCGGCTTCGTCTTCCCGCCGTGGTTCGGCCTGCCGGGGCTGGTCGCCACACTCGGCATGGCGGGTGCGGGCATCGGACTCATCTGGGAAGGCTACCGCGAGTATCGGGGCTGAAAATCAGCGGCCGTCGGTCGTCGGTCAGCGGTCGCCCGGCGGCTGGCGGTCCCGCTGGAACTCGTCGAAGCGGTCGAGGTCCTCGGGCAGTTCGTAGGGAATCTTCCGGCTTTCGCGGTCGCTCGGATGGTCGGTATCGACCGGCTCGGCGACGTCCTCCCAGCCGGGTTTGATGCGGACGCTTTCCGCGGGCGCGCCGACGACGACGTGGTGGGCGGGCACGTCCGACTGGACGACCGCACGGGAGCCGACGATGGCGTTCTCGCCGACCCTGACGCCGGCCCGGACCATCGCGTCGTAGGTCACGCGGGCGTCGTCCTCGATGATGGTGTGGAAGTTCTCGACGTCGGTCTGGTCGACGATGTCGTGGTCGTGGCTGTAGACGTGCACGCCGTCGGAGATGGAGACGCGGTCGCCGATAGTGAGTTTCCCGCGGTCGTCGAGGTGGACGTCGTCGTGGACGACGACGTTGTCGCCGACCGAGATGTTGTGGCCGTAGGTGAACGTGATGCCCTTGAAAAAGCGACAGTTGTCGCCGCACTCCTCGAAGAGGTGGTCGGCGAGCATCCGGCGGAACCGGAGGGCGAACTCGACGTTGTCGGCCATCGGCGTGTCGTCGAACTGTCGCCACAGCCACTGGAGGTGCTTCGATTCCTGGAACTTCTCCTCGTCCTTTTCGGCGTAGTATTCGCTCTCCAGCGTCGCGTTACAGGGGTCGTACCCCTGCAACCGGACGCGTTCGGCGGGCGAAACGTCCCCGCCGGCCTGCCAGCGCTCGTAGGCCTCCCGGTCGCCGTGCAGGTCGATAAGGACGTCCTCGACGACGTCACAGGTGTCCTCGTCGCTGGATAACCGGTGGTCGACTTCCTCGAGGAACGCTTGGAGGCCCTCCTCGGCCTCCGCCGGCAGAGAAACGTGACGCTTCGTCATTGTCGAACCGAGAGGGCGCGACGGTGTTATGGATTGTTATTGAGGCAGGCCCGAACGATTGCCGACCCTCGAACCGTTAGACGGGGACGAGGAACGGGCCCCGACGCCACTCGCGGGTCCGTAAAATATCCTCGGGTGGTGTCCAATCGGGCGGGACGAACCACGAGCGATAAGTGGGCCAACGCCTAACGAGGGGATATGAACTATCGGACGCTGGGCGAATCCGACGTTGAGGTTTCGGAAATCGGCTTCGGCGCGTGGACGGTCGGCACCGACTGGTGGGGCGACCGCACCGAACAGCAGGCCATCGACATGCTGCAGTACGCCGTCGACCAGGGCATCACCTACTTCGATACGGGCGACGTCTACGGCCACGGCAACTCCGAGGAACTGGTCGGGAAGGCGCTCGCACCGGTGCGCGACGAGGTCAGCGTCGCGACGAAGATCGGCTACGACTTCTACAACAACCCGCAGGCGGGCCACGGCGAACTGCCCAAGGAGATGGACCGCGAATACCTCGAAGACGCCTTCGAGAAGTCGCTTGACCGCCTCGACATGGAGAAAGTCGAGATGCTCCAGTTGCACAACGCCAACGTCGACGAGATCGACGCCGACGTACTGGAGTTCCTCGACGAGGTCCGCGAGGAAGGACGGGCCGACGCCATCGGCATCGCGCTGGGGCCGTCTATCGGCTGGCTCGCGGAAGGTGACCTCGGCATCGAAGAGGAGTTCGATTCGGTCCAGTTGGTCTGGAACCTCTTCGAACAGGAGGTCGGCAACCACTTCCTCGATACCATCGAACGCACGGGGTCGTCGACGAGCCTGATTCCGCGTGTCCCCCACTCCTCGGGCCTTTTGAACGAGCAGGTCACTCCCGAGACGGAACTCGACGAGGGCGACCACCGCGCCTACCGGCCCGACGAATGGTACGAGACCGGCTGGGAGAAACTCGAAAAGATCCGCTTCCTCGAACGCGACGGCGAGCGGACGATGGCACAGGCCAGCCTCCAGTGGCTGCTCTCCCACGACCCGGTGGCGACGGTCACGCCGACCTTCCGCACCCGCGAGGACATCGACGAGTGGGCCGCCGCCAGCGAGGTGCCGCCGCTGTCCGACGAGGAGTACGAGCGCGTGCAGGACCTCTACGAGAGCAACTTCGACATCGAGGGCGACGACGGGATGGACGCGCTCCGCTCGTCGGTCGAAGGCGAGGACATCCAGTCGGCCGGCCTCGACAAGAAGTCCGCCGGTAGCTAACGTCACTGTCACTCCTTCACATACGAGCCGACGGGTTTTTCAGGACTAACGGTGTAACCGGACCACGTTCATATGCACGGAAACGCGCCTCACTCCGGCCGCTCCGAACCGACGCCTACCTCCGAGGACCGCCGCGCACTGCGGCGCGAACTCGTCGATATCGCCTCCTCGACCCGCGACCTGCTCGCCGACGACTTCGTTGTCGGAGGCGAGATCGCGGGTGACGACACCGGCCTGCAAGCGCGCGTGGCGGTCCAACCGCCCGTCGGAAAGGTCGTCTCCGCGGGGTTCGAACTCGGCGACGGCGAGGCCGAATCGCTCGCACAGGAACTCGCTGCTGGCGCGGTGCTGGAAGCCAAACACGCCGGCCGCGACCACCCCCGCGGCGCGCGATAAGCGCTTACTCGTTTTGCGAACGGTCCCCGTCGTCGAGCAGTTCCTCGACGACCCGTTCGGGTTCGTCGTTGCCGAACGCTGATTCGACCAGCAGTCGGCCGCCGAGTACCGCCGGACTGAGAACGATATCGGCGCCGGCCCGCCGGAGTTTGCGGACGTTCTCCCGGTCGGTCGCCGCGGCGACGATACGGAGGTCCGGGTTGAGTTCCCGGGCGGTCAGGATGGTCATCGCGTCCTGTGCGTCGTCGTTGGTCGCGGCGATGAGCCCGCGTGCGCGTTCGATGTGTAATCGGTGGAGCGGTTCCTCGTCGCTCGGGTCGTCGGTGACCACTTCGAAGCCGTGGTCGCGGAGCCGTTTGGCGTTCTCTGCATCCTGGGTGATGACGACGGCCTGTCTGTCGCCGAGGCTTTCGAGGATGGGTTCGGTCAGATCGCCGTAGCCGATGACGATGTAGTGGTTCTCCAACAGGTCGAGTTGTTTGTCGCTCATGTTTCCGAGTGCGGTTGCGAGGCGGGCTTCGATTAGCGGGCCGAGCAGGGTACCGAGGGCGACACCGAAACTGGCGACGCCGGTGACCAGCACCGACATCGAAAAGAGCCGACCGAACTGGCTGGTGGCGGTGATGTCGCCGTAGCCGACCGTCGAGGCGGTGACGATGGTGAAGTAGAAGGCGTCGAGGACGGTGTTGACGCCGTTGAACTCCTCGCGGAGCGCGTAGGTGCCGACCGTGCCGTAGACCTGCACGCCGAGGACGGCCGCCAGCGAGGCCAACTGCGTCAGACTGAGGTCCAGCGGCCGGGTAAAGTAGTCCCAGTTGACGAGGACGGTCGGCATCGTCAGCACCGACAGGGCCACCAGCGGATACGAGAAGACGCTCGACTGGGCCAGTCCCTGTAGTGCCGTCACCGGCAACAGGACGACGGTCGCGTACCACGCTATCCGGTAGCCGCGGCGGAGGCCGTAGGCGCTGAGCAGCACGAGAAAGCCGGTCATCGCGCCGGTGAAGCCGGCGGTCCGGGCGACGGCCTCGGGGATGTACACGGCCAACGGCCCCGTCACTTCCACGGTCCCGATGTTGACGATGCCGGTGATGACCGACAGGACCGCGACCACCGAGGTCAGCAGCACCGCCGCTTTCGTCCGGAGGAGCCTCGACGGTCCCGCCCCGTCGTCCGAGTCGGCCACCATGCTTGCGCTGTCGTTTCGCCCCGGATAAAACCCCACCGTTCGCCCGACACATCGCCGCCGGTAGGGGCGGCGTACTCCGGGGCGGTAGTGGTTTAACGTGGGGCGTCGTCTGCATCCGTCATGGTACAGGCGTTTCCGGTTGAGGTCCTTCTCGGCATCTATCTCGGCGTTCTCACGGGGATGTTTCCGGCACTGGTCGCGTGGGGATTGGGGTTCATCGTCCGGTATTTCACCGGCGTCTCCATCCCCGCGTTCGGTGTCGTCGTCCTCGCCTTGGCGCTTGCGGGCATCAACGGCGGTCTGCTGGCGCTGTCGGACCCGGCGGTCACCGAGTCGGGCTTTCGCATCGTCGTCGCCCTGTTGGTCGTGTTGATGCTGTCGCTGTACGCCCACGCGAAGGGCGACAAGATGGGCGCGGAGTTCCCGAAACGGCTCTCGTTCAAACGGCTCCGAGAGCGCACCCTCTCCAGCGACGTGGTCGAACTCGTCGGCTCCCGCGGCGAGGTGACCGTCGAGGTCGTCGGCGAAGTCATCGACATGGAGGGATATCCGCCCGTCTCGGAGGCGACCCGGACCGCCATCAAGAACGGGGAGTGGCGGTTCCCGGCGGACGTTCCCATCTCGGAATTGGAATCCCGCTTCGTCGAGCGGCTGAAGACGGAACTGGACCTCGTGGACGCCTCGGTTCGCATCGACGAACGCGGCAAGGCGACGGTCATCGCTGCACCGCCGCTGTCGGGGGTCTCCAAGCGGGTGCCCGCCGGCCATCGGGCCGTCTCGATAGACGCGCTCGTGCCGACGGGGCTGGCCCGCGGCGACGAGGTACTGGTCCTCTCGGAGGACCTCGCCGTCGGCGGAACGGTCATCGCCGCTCGGTCCGGCAAGAAGGAGGAGAACGCGGTACCCGACGGCGGGACGACCGGCGGCGACGCGCCGCCAGCGCCCGTCGCCGCACCGACGGCTACCGGTGGCGAAGGCCGGATAACCGTCGCCGTCCCGCGGTCGGACGCCGAGAAACTGCTGGGCATCCAGCGCGGGACGGTCGTCGTGACGGCGCGTGGCACCCGCCGGGAGTTCGAACTCATCTCGCTGCTTCGGCGGGCCGGCAAGCGGTTCCGGAAGTTGACGGTCAGGCCGGACAGCGACCTCGACGGCGTGACGCTGGCGGCGCTCAACGTCCGGGAGGTCCACGACGTCGCCGTGTTGGCGGTCAAGCGACCGGGCGGGTGGGAGGTCGCCCCGCGTGGCGACACGGAACTGCTGGCGGGCGATGACCTGTTCGTCGTCGGGAAACGCGATGCCCTGAACGGCTTCGAGGAGGTGGTCGCGTGACCCCCGCGTTGCAGTCCGCCCTCGGAGGCCTGCTGGTCGACGTCGCCCTCGGTATCGTGCTGGTCGTGTTGGCGGGGCTGATGGGCGCCGGGGTCGGCCTCCTGCACCGCTGGCAGGTCGACGACCAGGTGCCGGAGGGGCTGTCGGTGCTGGTCGGTCTCAGTGCGGTCGCGCTGTATCTGAACACCTCCGGGGCGCTCGGGCAGGTCATCACCGGCCAGCGCGACCTGCTGGCGCCCGAAACCGCCGTCTTCAACGTGATTACGTTCTTCGTGGCCGGCCTCGCGGCAGCGGCCGGCGGCCGACTCGGGGACCGAACGGGAATCGGTCTCTTCGCGGTCTCCGGGCGGAAATCCGTCGAGGCCGACCTCAGCCGTATCGTCAAGACCGTCGGCCGGGTGACGACGGTCGAAGTGCCGGACGAGATATACGACATCGACGGCTACAACCCGGTCGACCCGGCGATAAAGACGAAACTCGCGGGCCGGACGTTGCTGTTCCCCCGGCGGCTCACCGTTGAGCAGCTCCGTGAGCGACTCATCGAGCGGCTCCGGACGGACTACGGCGTCGGCCACGTCGACGTCGACCTCACCGAGACGGCCGAAATCGAGTACCTCGCCCTCGGCAGTCGGGAGGCGGGTATCGGGCCGACGCTCCCGCCGGGCAGCGCCGCCGTCGCCCTCAAGGCCGACCCGCCGAACAACGCCAGCCCCGGCGACGTCGTGCAGGTCTGGACGACCGGCGACGCCGAAAGCGGGACCGCCCCCGAGCGAATCACGAACGCCGAACTCCGGGGGACCGCCGAGGACGTGGTGACGCTGGCGATGGACGAAGAGGCGGCCAAGCGAATCGACACGGAGGCGCGCTATCGGCTGGTCACGCTGCCGGTCGAAGCCCGCGTCGACCGGGAGTTCGCGGCCCAACTCCGGTCGGCCGCCGAGACGATGGGTGTCGTCACCGTCCGCGAAGGGAGCGCGCTCGCACGGAGCGTCGTGGGCGCGGTGGACGTTTCCGTCGTCGCGGTCCGGACGAGCGACGGCGATATCGAGGCGATACCGCGGCGGAGTCGGGCGCTCCTGCCCGGCGAGACCGTCTATGCCATCGGCCTGCCCGACCGGCTTCGGAAACTGGAGCAGGCGGCGGCCGAGTCCGCATCGCCGGGCGAATCCGCCGCGCCGTAGTCGTTACACCCAAACCCACCGCCCCCCGAGTAGGCGTATGGCCGACGAGCCCATCGACCCGAGCGATATCGGGGAAGGCGACGCACCACCCATCGAGGAGGCGCCCTACAAGATAATCTTCGAGGCGAACAAGTGCATCGCGGCGGGCAAATGCGCGGAGGTCTCCGTCAACTGGGAGATGGACATCACGACGGGTATCGCCAAGCCCGACGTGTACTTCTTCGACGAGGAGGACCTCGACCACAACGTCAGTGCCGCTGAGGCCTGTCCCGCCAAGAAGGACCGCGGCGTCATTCACGTCATCGACCGGCGGACGAACGAGGAGATCGCGCCGGACCCGAACGGCGACGGGACGCTTTCGGTCGACTGGTAACGCTCGTCCCGCCACCGTAACGCCTTTGCGCGACACACGCGGACGTGGTGATGCGCGAGGGTGGCCGAGTCAGGACAAAGGCGGCGGACTTAAGATCCGCTCCCGTAGGGGTCCGTGGGTTCGAATCCCTCCCCTCGCACTCGCCGATGCGAACGTATGTGAGTAGCCGTGCGAGTGCGCGGAGGATTCGAAGCCTACCAGTCGCGCACAGCGAACGAAGTGAGCGAGCACGTCTGGTTTTGGTTCGAATCCCTCCCCTCGCATAGCGTGGTTCGGAGCGACCGCAGGGAGCGAGAACCACGAAAACGAACGGCGAGCGAAGCGAGCCGTGAGGTTGGGCGACCTGAGTGAAGCGAAGGTCGCCATTAGTGAGCGGCGCAGCGCGCCGCGAACTTGTGAGGTGGTGGCTCGAACGAACGTGAGTAATCTCCCATTAGAGACGCGACCGCAGGGAGCACCTCCGTAATACCGAGCAGAGCTTCCCGCATGCCGCCGTCGCGCGTGTTCCTGAAACCAAACTGAACATTTCTCCAATCCACACCGACATGTAGGCGTGCAAACTTGATTATATGGTTAAAAACATCCTTCTGGGTAACAATTGCCTCTCGATGACGGCGTCTCTCCGGGTGTTTTATCACCGCTACATCCGAGCGAGGCCGAATCGAGGGGGTGCCACCCCGCTTACTCTAGTGGTTTTTCCCTCGGATTTATAACGGACGAGGGATATGGGACAGACGAGATGTCAGACAAAGACTCCCTTTCACGGAGGACGTTCCTGAAGGCGACTGGCGGTACCGCCGGTGCCGTCGCTATCGCTGGCTGTGGTGACAGCGGTAACGGCAATGGCAACGGTAACGGAAACGGCAACGGCGACGACGATACGCCTACCGCCACGCCGGAAGACGAGACCGTCTATACGACGGAAGCCCCGAAAGCCCAGGAAGCCTGGGAGACCGTCGAGAACAACCCCGGTCCCGATGCTGAGGACATCCGTACCGAGGCATTCGTCGAGATCGAGGAAGCGGTACGCGACGACATGGTTCTGCTGCCGCTGTACCACGAACTCACCGAGTGGTTCTGGTACGACTGGGTCGACATGCCGAAGTTCGGCTCGCTCGGCATCCACCGCCTCCAGCACAACACCACGACGGTCGACACCTCCTCCGACGAGAAGGACGAGAACGTCCTGGTGATGATCAACGGGACGATGTCGACGATCGACCCCATCCGCTCGGACGACACGGCCTCGGGCCGGGTCATCCAGCAGATGTACGAGAACCTCGTCAACTACATCAACGGGAACCCGGAGATCGAAAACCAGCTAGCCGACTCCATCGAGGTCTCCGACGACGGTCTGACCTACACCTTCAACCTCAAGCAGGGTGTCACGTTCCACGGGGGCGGCGAAATGACCGCCGCCGACGTCAAGTACTCGATGCGGCGCCTCGCCGAATCCCCCAACAGCGTTCGGGCGAACTTCGTCCTCGACAGCGGGTTCCTCGGCGTCGAGCACGAGACCGACGACGAGGGCAACGTCGTCCCTGACTCGCTGGCCCTCGAGGTCGTCGACGACTACACCCTCGAGATGACGATTCAGACCCCGCAGCCGGCCGCACTCGACATTCTCGCTTACGACGCTTTCGGCGTGATGCCGGAAGGCTACGTCGGCGACGTCGAGGGCTACGATGGCGAGGTCACCGCCGACGAAATCAACAACGAGGCCGAGAACGGCACCGGTCCCTTCGAGTTCGAGGAGTGGGCCAGCGCCGACTTCGCGGAGGTCACCGCCTACGGTGACTACCACGGCGACGGGCCGGAACTCGATGGCATCCGCTGGAGCATCATCGAGGACGACAACGCCCACCAGACGGCCTACCTCGAGCGGAACCTCGACCTCTTTACCATCCCGACCTCCTTCTACAACCCCGACAACGTCGACGCCGAGGAGGACGACCAGGGTCGCGACGCCGGTACCTACGGTCCCCTCGAAAACGGCGACACCGTCAACTACCTCGGCGTTCCCACCCTGTCGGTGTTCTACGTTGCATTTAACGTTCCCCAGGTGCCGAAGGCGGTCCGCCAGTCCGTCGCGTACGTCACCCACCACCAGGAACTCATCGACCAAGTGTTCAAGGGTCGCGGTGCGCCCGCGTTCAGCTTCACGCCACCGGGCATGTGGCCGACCGGTCCCGACGGCTACAACCAGTGGGTCGACAACTGGCCCTACTCGCGCAACGAGACCGACCGCGAGTCGGCCACGCAGACCCTCAACGACGCCGGCTTCACGGCCGACGAGCCCTTCGACATGACGCTGACCACCTACGACTCGGAGGTCTTCCAGGAGTTCGGCCGCCTCACCCGTGACAAGCTCGACGGCACCGGTATCAGCCTCGAACTCGAGACGGCGCCGTTCAACACGCTCATCAGCCGCGGTGAGGAAGGCGACCTCGAGTTCTACTCGCTCGGCTGGATCTGGAGCTGGGTCGACCCCGCCTACGGCCTGTTCGGGTTCGAGCCTGAAAACACCGACACGAGCACGATGCCCGCCGAGACGGACGGCTACTACCTCGACTGGCAGGTCGGCCTCGAAGGCAGCGACGAGTAAACCCCTCCGTTGTCGGCTTTTTGGCGGACGCATAGCTAGCCAGATGTCCCGATATAACCGGTGAGCCGCCGCGAAACCACGATACCTAAGAACCTCCGATGTATATCCACCGAATAGCTCAAAATATGTCGATTGAACGGAGTACTGATACGATATGAGCCGCTGGAGATACTTCTTCAAGCGGCTGTTACTCTCGGTGCCCGTCCTGTTCCTCGTGATGACGGTCATCTTCGTCGTCCTCCGGATGGGGCCGCTCGACCCGGTCGCCGCGATGCTCGGTCCGGGCGGGTTGTCCGGGGCCGACGCCAACGCGATACGCGAGAGCCTCGGATTGAACCAGCCGCTCTGGCAGCAGTACATCGACTTCATCACCGACCTGATAACCTTCAATCTCGGACAGTCGTGGGTTCTGCACCCGAGCCGGAGCGTGTTCGAACTACTCCGTACGTTCGGCCCGCGAACGCTGTGGCTCGGGTTCTGGTCCATCCTCCTGCCGCTTTTCATCGGTATCCCGCTCGGCTTCTACGCGGGGATGAACCCGAACAGTTGGGGCGACTACGTCGCGTCCTTCGGCGGCATCGTCTGGCTGGCGATGCCGAACTTCTGGCTGGGCATCATGCTGTTGACCGTGCTTCGACGGACCGACGGCGGCGGCTGGTTCGGCTTCGACTGGTATCAGTTCGGCCCGAACACCGAGAGCCTCATCGGCGCTCCGTCGCTCGACTTCGTTGACGTCAGCAGTTGGGCCGACCTCGGCGTCGTCTCGATTCCGACCGGCCTCTCCTTCGAGTGGATGACGCTGGCGGTCGCCATCAAGGTCATTCTGCCGGCTGCCATCGTTCTGGGGTCGGCGTCGATGGCCTCGGAACTCCGAATCGGGCGGACGGCCGTCCTTGAGACTATCAACTCCAACTACGTCGAGACGGCCAAGGCCAAGGGGCTGTCGAGTCGCGTCATCGTCTGGAAGCACGTCTTCCGGAACGCGCTGATTCCGCTGCTTCCCATTATCACCAACGAGGCGTTCCTGCTCATCGGTGGCTCGGTCATCGTCGAGTCGGTCTTCAACATCAACGGTATCGGGCGGCTGTTCTTCCAGGCGGCCGTACAGGGTGACCTGCCGCTTGCCGGGTCGCTCATCTACATCTTCACACTCATCATCATCTTCCTGAACATCGTGCAGGACCTGCTGTATACGGTTCTCGATCCACGCGTGGGGTACGACCAATGAGCACTCAGACAGACGACATGACGCTCCGTGAGCGTATCGTTACGAACCCACGTCCGGCGCTGCTGTGGCTCGCCGGGTTCGCCCTGCTGGTCGCCGTCGAACTGGGGCGATTCGCACGCGGCGTCCTCGCGTTCGGTGACGCCCTCTGGTTCCTCATCACCGGCCTCGCGAAGGGACCGGGCTGGGTCGAAGGCAACGTCGCCGGCACGCTCGGTTCGGTGGCCGGCAGCATCGCGTACCTGTTGGCGGCGCTGTTGTTCCTGGGGCTTGCGGCAGTCGTCGTCAAGTGGCTGTTCGTCCCGATATCCATCGTCGACCGCCTCGGCATCGAGCGGAGCGCCGGTCAGGAGGAACTCATCGAGCGCGGCCTCCTCGCGCTCGGACTCGGTGTTCTCGCGGCCCTCATCGTCTGGACGCCCCTCGGCGGCGTTCTCGATGCGGTCGTCACGGCAATCAGGGGCGGCGTCGAATCGGTCGCCTCGATGCAGACGCTGACCAGCCGCGAGACGATTCCGAATCAGGGGTATCAGAACCCCGACGGCAGCGGCTGGGAGGAGACCTTCATGGGACTCTCGCCCGCGTGGGCGTGGGCGGTCCGCGTGCTGGTAATCTACGCCTACGCCTTCCTCCTGCTCGGGTGGCTCTGGAAGGGCTACGACACCTTCCGCGAACACTACCGCGAGGCCGACTGGACGCCCCGCGACGACAGCGTCAATCGCTTCCGGACCCACTACTGGGGCATCTTCGGCCTCGTCGTGGTCTTCGCCTTCGTCGTGATGGCCATCTGGGCGCCCGCTCTCGGCCCCGTCACGGCCGAGGGCAACCTGTACAGTCCCTACGAAAACGAGTTCCAGTACACCGAAGACGGTGAGGTCAAGACGGTGACCCACGGCGCGGCGAACATCAACACCCGCTCGCAGGGGGGTGACAGCAACGTCGGGCCGCTGAGCTACGACCAGTACAACCGGTGGGCACCGCTCGGCACCAATCAGGACGGCAAGGACCTCTTTACCTACGTGGCCTTCGGGGCCAGAACGTCGCTGGTTATCGGCATCACGGCCATCGGCCTCGGGACGCTCATCGCGCTGGTGCTGTCGCTCGTGACGGCCTACTACAAGGGGTTGATCGACCTCTTTACCATCATCGCGAGTGATACCATCATCTCCATCCCGGCGTTCCTGATGGTACTGCTGTTATCGGTGGTCTTTCAGGAGGCCAACCATCCGATAGCACAGATATACGATGGGGGCTTCCTGTTGGCGCTCATCTTCGCGGGGGTGTACTGGCCGACGCTGTGGCGGTCCATACGCGGCCCCTCCTTGCAAGTGGCCGAAGAGGAGTGGGTCGACGCCGCCAAGAGCTACGGCCAGAGCCCGCTCATGACGATGCGAAAACACATGGCACCGTACATCGCGAGCTACATCATGATCTACGCGTCGCTGCTGTTGGGCGGTATCATCATCGCTACCGCCGCGCTTTCCTTCCTCGGGCTCGGTATCAATCCGCCGACCCCCGAGTGGGGGCGTATCGTCTCCTCCGGTCGCTCGTACGTCTCGACGTCGTCGTGGCACATCTCGACGCTGCCGGGCATAATGATCGTCCTCGTCGTCACCGGGTTCAACGCCCTGGGTGACGGCATCCGCGACGCCATCGACCCCGAAAGCGACATCAGCGGTGGCGACGCCGCCGCCACCGGAGGTGGTGGCTGATGGCGATGGAACGACAGCGGGAACGGCCGGCCGGCCGTACCGACGACATCGTGACCGTCCGGAACCTCCAGACCGCGTTCTTCACCGACAAGGAGACCATCCGCGCGGTCGACGGGGTCTCCTTCGACCTCACGCCCGGCGAGACGGTCGGCATCGTCGGCGAAAGCGGCTCCGGCAAGAGCGTCACGGCACGCTCGATTATGGGCCTCATCGAATCGCCCGGACAGGTGCTTCGCGGGTCGAGTATCCGTTTTAACCATCTGGAGACGGTCCGCGAGTTCGCCGAACGGTTCCCGAAACGGGCGGTGGACGTCGGCTCGCTCGCCGACCAGTACGACGCCGCCGACCTCTTCGACCGGTCGGGTATCGACGCGACGCCGACGGATTTCGGCTACGAGAGCGCCGAGGAGGCGACGGTCGCCGACTTCGTCGCCGCCGGCTACGGCGACGAGTTGGACCTCGTCGACGAAAACGACTGTATCTTCGTCACGGAGGGCGACCCCGAATCGCCCGAACACATCGAGGGCGGCTTCATCGAGATATCGCGACTCAGCGGCGAGGCCCAGCGTGCCATGCGAGGGGGCAAAATCGCGATGGTCTTTCAGGACCCGCTGACGAGCCTCAACCCCGTCTACACCGTCGGCAACCAGATCAAGGAGGCGCTCGACCTCCATCAGGACATGGACGGGCAGGAGGCGACCCGGGAGGCCATCCGCCTGCTGGAGGCGGTCGGCATCCCGGACGCGCGGCGCCGTATCCGCGAGTACCCGCACCAGTTCTCCGGCGGGATGCGCCAGCGTGCGGTCATCGCGATGGCGCTGGCCTGCGACCCCGAAGTCCTCATCTGTGACGAACCGACGACGGCGCTCGACGTGACCATCCAGGCCCAGATTCTCGACCTGCTCGCCGAGTTGCAGGAAGAGCGGGACCTCGCCATCATGTTCATCACCCACGACATGGGCGTCATCGCGGAGATTACCGACCGCGTCAACGTCATGTACGCGGGCGAAATCGTCGAGACGGCCGATGCCGAGTCGCTGTTCGAGAACCCGAAACACCCCTACACACAGGGGTTGCTCCGGTCGATTCCCGGCAACCAGTCCGGCGAGCGCCTCGAAACCATCGAGGGGAACGTCCCGACGCCGAACGAACCGGCGACGGATTGCCGGTTCGCGCCGCGGTGTCCGAAGGCCTTCGAGGACTGCGAGCAGGTCCATCCCGTTCCGGTCGAAGTCGACGAGGACAGCGCCGACCACACCGCTGCCTGTCTGCTGTATCCCGAGGACATGTCGACGGAACAGGCCGTCGAGTACCACATCAGCAAGGAGAGCCGAGGTGAGGACCGATGAGTTCAGACGTGACCCAGAGTCAGACCCAGAGCGTAGTATCGCCCGACGACGAGGACGTGATGGTCCGGGTTCGCAACCTGCGGACCTACTACGACGATAACAGCCTGTTCGGCGGCAATCCCGTCAAGGCCGTCGACGGCGTCTCCTTCGACATCAAGCGCGGCGAGACGCTCGGACTGGTCGGCGAATCCGGCTGTGGGAAAAGCACGCTCGGCCGGACGCTCGTCCAACTGGAAAACGCCACCGGCGGCGATATCCAGTTCGACGGCACGGACATCACGACGCTGTCCGGCAAGGAGATGCAGAAATGGCGACGAAACGCCCAGATGGTCTTTCAGGACCCCGACTCCAGCCTCAACGACCGGATGACCGTCGGCGAAATCGTCCGCGAGCCGCTGGACGTCCACGACTGGAAGACGCCACAGGAGCGCCGCCAGCGCGTCCGGGAACTGCTCGAAACGGTCGGCCTCCGGCAGGAACACTACTACCGATATCCCCACCAGTTCTCCGGCGGCCAACGGCAGCGTATCGGCATCGCCCGGACGCTGACGCTGGAACCGGAGTTCATCGTCCTCGACGAACCCGTCTCCGCGCTCGACGTGAGCGTGCAGGCGGAGGTCATCAACCTGCTGGAGGACCTGCAGTCCGAGTTCGGCCTGACCTATCTGTTCATCGCTCACGACCTCTCGGTGGTCCGGCACATCTGCGACCGGGTCGCGGTGATGTATCTCGGCCACATCATGGAGATCGGGCCGACCGAGGAGCTGTTCACCGACCCCTCGAACCCCTACACGCACGCGCTGCTGTCGGCGATTCCCGAACCGGACCCGACCGTCGAAAAGAGCCGCATCACGCTGCATGGGACGCCGCCGAATCCACGGTATCCGCCGGACGGCTGTCCGTTCAGCACGCGGTGTCCGGCACGAATTCGGCCCGACGAGTACGCCGACCTCGACGACGAGTTGTGGACGCAACTCACCACGCTCCGGGAGGTGCTCCGCGAGCGGCACCGCGCCGAGCGGACCGTTCGGGACCGCATCGGCGAACTGCTCGGCCGCGAATCCCGGTTCGGGACCATCGAGGAGATATACGACGAACTGTTCGGCGATTTCGAGGTACCCGAGAAGGTCCAGACGGTCCTCGACGACATCGCCGACGACGTTCGGGACAGCGACGAGGCCGCCGCACTCGAGACGATTCGTGCGGAGTTCGGCAGCGTCTGTGAGTCCGAGTCCCCCGAGTATCACGGGGTCAGCGATACCGGCCGTATCAGCCTCTGTCATCGCCATCAAGAGGGGTACCGCTCTCCCGCGCAGGTCCTCGAGGACCGACATCTCTGACCGGCGTGTATGAGCCGTGACGCCCCTCTCGCCGTTCGCCTTCGAATCGCGGCGCTGGTCTTCGTGGATGCCGCGGTGTACGCGCTCGTCGCCGCCGCGGTGACGGCTGTGCTGGCGTTCGTCCTCGGCGTGGCGACCGGCGGCGGGTTCGTCCGGATGAAAGCGTTGCTGTTCTTGGCCGGGTTCGGCCTGATGGCGTATTCGACGGTGCGGCTGTGGCCCAGTTCGCCGGAGGACCTCGACGAGGACACGATGTCCGGCGTCTCCCCGCCGGGCGGGTCGATTCCCGCCGCCACGAACGAGACGCGGTTTCAGACGTTCGTGCGAGGGCTGCCGCCGCTTCGCTGGATTCGGCCGCCGCCGCCGGACCGGCGGTTGTCGTCGGCCGGCAAACTCTTCTGGAGCAGCGTCGCCATCCTCCTGCTGTCGTATCTGATGGAGGCCGTCTTCGGCGTCGTCTAAGCGCACGGGGGCCGAATCTGCGGTCTCGGAACAACGCCGAGAGTTAAGAGTTATCCGGCTTCTTGTCACAGTATCACTATGGACCCGAATCCCGACCCGAACGACAAGCCGACGGGGGTTCGTCCCCAATCGCCGCCCGAACAGCAAGCCTGGCAGGCGACCCTCGACGACATGGAGGCCATCGAGGCCGAGCGTCGCGAGGACGGCTGGGACGTCACCTCGATGTTCGCCATCCACGTCAACCCCAAAAACCGGGACGTCGGTGACGACGACCGGTTCGGGCTCTCCTTTGTCATCCCCGACAACAAAGCCGACGCCTTCGAAGACGCCTACGAACGGGGCGAGTTCCCCGAGTACCTCGTCTACCGGCGCGAGGTCAAACAGTCGACGTTCATCGTCACCGAGTACATCGACCCCGAAAGCGGGACGATCATCCTCGTCGCGGGTCGATACGACAGTCGATACGCCGCCGGCATGGTCCAGTCAGCGCTCGACGAAGGGGAGTTCTACACCTACGTCCAGACCATCGACGGCACCGACCTCGGCGAGTTCTACCACGAGGACCTCGAAGCGTTCGTCGGCACCGACGAGGACACCGACCCCGAAGACGACTAACCCCGGTTCGACTCACCGTTCGGGACGCCCTCCCACGACGCCCTTTTGAACGTCACTCCCCTATCCGGTCGTAATGACCGACGACCTGCCGGACCGGTTCGTCCGCGCCTTCGAGGGCCACGAGGCCTTCGAGCGCGACGGCAAGTGGTTCGACGTGACGACGACGACGTTCGCCGGCCGGGTGACGGCCGCGGAAACCGACGACTGGGACCTCGCCTACACCCTCGAAGTCCGCGCGCCGATGCTGTCGGCGGTCACCGCCGATGTCGTCGGCTCCGCCGTCGAGGACGGCTGGTTCGACACCTACGAACGCCGCCTCGAAGACACCCACATGGCCGTTCGCCAAGACGTCGAATTCACCGACCAGCGCGTCTTCGAAGAATCGGACGACGCCGTCGCCGTCTTCGAATTCGAATGGGGCAACGCCGACCACGCTCCCGACATGGCCAAGGCGATGACCGAATTCGTCGAAGGCACCTACATGGAGGGTATCGTCCCCGGTTACGACTATCAACAACCCGTCTCCGAGATGCTCTCGCAGGCCCGCCAGTCGGCTGGGGACGGCAACAGCGATGGCCGCGGGAGCGGGCCGATGCCGTTATAAGATACATTTAAACGGGGTCTCCTCCCTGCAATCGTGCCGCGAACCGCTCGGGGTGTTTTTACCGGCCCGCTCGGCGGATGCTTGCGTCCGTTTTCTCCTCCGTCGTCTGTCCCGCTCTACTTCCACCGCGCCAAGAGAGGGTTTTTGACGGATGGCGAACACAGAACAGGTATGTCCGATTTGGGCGATTTCGAGGATTACGAGCCCGACGACGATTCCTCGTCCGGCGGCAGCGAACCTGTCGATGCTGGCGAGGACGAGGACGATTTCGAGGAGGTCGACGTCTCGCCCGCCGGTTCGGACCGCGGCATCGGGACGCTGTCGGCCTCCGAGGGTCTCATCATCAGCGAGGAGGACGACGACACCTGCCTTCGCGCCTACGTCACCGTCGAGAACCGCTCGGCGGTCCGCATCGGGAGCTATCTCATCGCCTCCTATCCCGACGGCGAGCGCCTCTTCTGTCGTATCGTCGCCCTCGAATACGCCCAGGAGTTCCGCTCGGACGACGCCACCGAGATTCACTCCCGCCGGGCGATGCGACAGGACGACATCGACGAGAACGACTACAAGTTCATGGCGTCGCTGGAACCCGTCGCCGTCCTCTACTCGGAGGGCGGCGAACTCAAACGCCGGATGACCGACCGCGTGCCGAAACCCGAAACCGTGGTCCGGCAGGCCGAGGATTCGGCGGAGATCAAAACCGGCCTCAAGATACCCGAGGAGGGCGTCTTCCTGGGGCATCTCTCCGTCGGCGGCGAGAAGGTCCGAACTGCGGCGGACCCGCCGACCATCGACTACCGCCTGAAGGACGACTACGAGTCCGGCGACCCGCTGGTCTTCCGGCACACGCTGGTGGCGGGCGGCACGGGGTCGGGGAAGACCCACGGCGCGAAGAACATGCTCCGGCAGTATCTGGCCGACGAGCGCTGGTACCCCATCGAGGACGGCCGCGAGGTCTCGCCGGCGGTCGTGCAGTTCGACCCGCAGGACGAGTACGCCCAGATGCACGACGACAATCCAGCCATCGACGCCGACTACGAGCGTCGACTGGAGCGGGAGGGAATCGCCCACGGTGGCGTCGACGACACCAAGGCGTTCGTTCCGAAGGTCGGCGATGCGACCTACGCCGCATCCCATCACCGCGCCGAGCAGGTGGAGTTCACCATCCCCTTCTCGATGGTCTACGACAACCCGTGGCTCATCGCGGGGTCGTCGCTCAACGACAACCAGTACGGCGCCCTCGTCAGCGTCCTCCTGCCCCGGTTCAAGAAGCAGTACGGCGACTCCGGAACCTATAGCCAGTTCAAGTCCTTCCTCGACGACCCGGCGCTACAGGAGGAACTCGACGAGTCCGGCCGGGTCCACGAGGCGACCTTCGATGCCATCAAGCGGCGCGTCTACGGCTTCGACGACGTCTTCGACCAGGAGGCCCGGCCCATCACCGACCTCGTCTCGGAGTTCGTCCGGCCCGGCGGCCTGACGACGGTGCCGACCTACCACATCAGCGACTCGCGGGCGACGACGACGGTCGTGCTGGCGGTGGCGTCGCTTTTGGTCGACGAGAAACTCTCGAACGACCCCGAGTTCGACCGCATCAAGGAGACGCCGCTCCTGCTCGGTATGGACGAGGCCCACAACTTCCTGACCGACGCCGACAGCGTGCAGGCCACCAAGGTCATCGGCAAGTTCGCCGACGCGGCCAAACAGGGCCGCAAGGAGCGCCTCGGCCTCTTTCTCATCACGCAGGACCCACAGGACATCGCCGACCCCATCTTCAAGCAGATAAACACGACCATCGTCCTCAACCTCGGCGACGAGGACGCCATCAAGGCCGTGAACATCCCGTCGACCCTCGAAAACAAAGTTCCGTATATGGAGAAGGGCCAGATGGTCGTCTACTCGCCGGACAACTCCGAATCGGTCGAACTCATCGGTCTGCCGCGGTGTCTGACCCGGCATGGACGGGACTGAGACGGGCCGGCGACGGGGCCGGCTACCTTTATCGGGCCCCGCCGCGTTCCTCCGCGTATGCGAGTTCTCGTTCCGATGGACGGCTCCGGGCAGTCCTGGAAGGCCTTCGAACACGCCGCCGAGCGGTTCCCCGACGCGACGCTCGTCGTGCTTCGGGTCATCGACCCCGTACAGGCTGGCTACGGAATCGGCCTCAACGGCGCCGGGGCCGGCCAGTGGTTCGATGCACAGGAGGAAGCCACGGAGAACCTCTTCGAGGAGGTCCGAAAGGACGCCGAGTCGGCGGGTATCGACGTCGAAACCCGAAAGGAGGTCGGCCGCCCGACCCGAGAGATAACCGACGCGGCGGCGGACTGCGACCAGGTCGTCATCGGAAGCCACGGGCGAGAGGGCGTTTCACGGATACTGCTCGGTAGCGTCGCGGAGAACGTGGTTCGGCGGTCACCGGTTCCCGTAACCGTCGTCAGGTAATCCCCGGCCCAATCTCGTGCCGAAGCGCGGCACCTATTTAAAAGATGTTCGCCTGCTGGTAGACCGAGATGCCGTCGCTGGTAATCTCGTAGGGTTTCGTCTCCCGTGAGTGGTTGGCGTTCCGTATCTTCTGTATCTCGACGGCCAGTCGTGTCTCCCGGAACTCCGAGCGGACGTACTGGAGGACGAAGACGCCGTCGGTGAGGTATTCGATGATGCCGTGGCGGGAGGCGTAGGGGTTGCCCTCGCTGGCCTCGCTCGTTACCATCGTCGTGACGCCGGCCTCCTTCAGCGCGCGCGTGAAATCGAATATCTCCATCCGGCGTTCGGCCTGCTTGTCGTACATCATCTCCAGTAGGGACACGGAGTCGAGGACGAGTCGCTGGGCGTCGAAATCGTCGACCAACCGCGGGAGGTCCCCGCGAATCGAGGTGAGGCTGTTGGCCATCTCGATGGGGTCGAGGTCGACGACGGCGAGTTTCCGGTCGTCGATGTACTCCTCGAAGGGCCAGCCCTTCTCCTCGGCGGCCTGAATGACGGCGTCGCGGCTCTCTTCGAGGGCGATGAAAATCGCCTTCTCGTCGTTCTCGATGCCCCGCTGGAGGAACTGCAGGCCGAAGGTGGTCTTGCCGGTCCCGGCGGCGCCCATGACGGCCAGAAGCGAGCGCTCGGGGACGCCGCCCTGAACCATCTCGTCGAGGCCCTCGATGCCGAGGTCGATACGTGGAATCTCGGACTCGAAGTCCTCCTCGAAGTCCTCGCCGCCGCCTCCGCTCTCGAACGCGCTTTCGAAGTCCTCCTCGAACAACTCCTCGTCCTCGCTCTCGTCGAAGGGCCCGTCGTCAGCGCTTTCGAACCAATCGTCCTCGTCGCCGCTCATGGTTGCCCTCGATCCGACTCGCGCATACCGACCTGTAAGTTCGCTACACCGTTAATGTTACCCGTACTTTCGTGTTCGACTCCCGGTTCGGTGGGCCACCGTCTTCGCCGCCCGTCCCGCCGTGTCGCCGGGGTTTTTGTCGGAGGACACCGAAGTCGGCGTCGATGCACGTCGGTATCGTCGCCCAGCGGGACAACCCCCGGGCCGCCGCCCTCGCGGACGAGATTCGCCGGAACGTCGACGTCTCCATCTCCCTCGATATGGCGACCGCCGAGAGCCTCGATAAACCCGGCGAGTCGGTCGGCGACCTCGCGGCCTGTGACCTCGTGGTCTCCATCGGCGGCGACGGCACCTTCCTCTTTACCGCTCGCGAGGTGACGCCGACCCCCGTCATGGGCGTCAACCTCGGCGAGGTCGGCTTCCTCAACGTCATCTCGCCCGAAGAGGCCGTCGAGACGGTCCAACGCGAAATCGACCGCTACCGTGCGGGCGAGACGGATTATCAGGAACTCCCGCAGGTCCGCGCGGAGGGCGACGGCTGGCAACTCCCGGCGTCGGTCAACGAGGTGACCGTCCTCGGCCCCCAGCGCGGTCGCAACAACGGCATCGGGACCGAAATCCGGGTCGACGGCGACCTTTATTCGGGCGGCCGCGCCGACGGCGTCCTCGTCTCGACGCCGACCGGGTCGACGGCCTACAACCTCAGTGAGGGCGGCCCCCTCGTCCACCCCGAGGTCCCGGCCTTCGTCGTCACCGAGATGTGCGCCGAGGGCGGGATGCCGTCGCTGTCGGTACCGACCGACGTCGAACTCACCATCCGCGTCGAGGAAGCCGCCCACGCCTTCGTCGTCGCCGACGGCCGAACGCGGGAGAAAATCGACCTCCCGACGAACGTTCGGATTCGCCGGGCCGAAAACCCGGTCCGAATCGCGGGGCCGCCGCTGGATTTCTTCGCCGCCCTCGGCAAACTGGAGTGAGTCGGTCGGGTATTCACTGTTCCATTTTATAAATAGTCAATCGGCCGGGAGGATGGGTCGGCCGCATGGCCGACCATCCGACCCGGGGAAGGGCAGGCGCGGTGCGGTCGCGGTCCTGGTGTCCTCGTGAACGACCGAAGGGAGTGAACGAGGGCTCAGGAGAGCTTGCTCTCTTGGTGGACTGAAAAGGCGAGACGCGCGAGACGCGAACGGAGTGAGCGTCTCGGTATGGGCGAACGGGGAGCGAAGCGACCCGTGAGCCCCGCTGGCGCCAAAGGGGAGTCGTCAGCGGACCGAGGGCTTTCCGGCTGTTTGCGGTCGAGTTGTTCCCAATCTTCATTTATAAATAAAATACGGCTCAGTCTACCGGAAACCACAGATAAGTTACACTGAATCCCTCTAGCTGCCCCTTTCGAAACGCCTAACGGCCGCCACGCCGTTTAAATATGTAATGAGTAAGCAGCTGCCGGACGTACAGGCGTCCAGTCCCGACGTGAGCGTTGGGCTCAACCGGGTGGGCGTGACGGGCGTCGAAAAGCTCGTGAAACTCCACCGGGAGGACCAGCGCCCCATCGTGCTGATGGCGGAGTTCGACGTCTTCGTCGACCTGCCGAGTTGGCGGAAGGGCGCGGACATGAGCCGGAATATGGAGGTCGTCGACGAGATGCTCGAGGAGGCGGTCTCCGAACCCGCGCTTCGCGTCGAGGACATCTGCGGCGACGTCGCCGAGCGCCTGCTGGAGAAACACGAGTACACGACGCAGACGGAGGTCCGCATGGAAGCCGAGTACATGATTCGCGACGAGACGCCGGCCTCGAACCTGCCGACGCAGGCGACGGCCGACATCATCGCCTCGGCGACGGCCAGCGAAGACGGGACCCGCGAGGAAATCGGCTGTCACGTCGTCGGGATGACGGTCTGTCCGTGTTCGCAGGGCATGAGCGAATCGCGGGCCCGGGACGTACTGGAGGGTCTCGATGTGGACCGCGAGACCATCGACGAGTTCCTCGAGGAGGTGCCACAGCCGGGTCACTCCCAGCGCGGCCACGCCACGCTGACCGTCGAGACCTCGGGTGACCCGAGCGTCGACCTGCGGGAACTCATCGACATCGCGCGGGATTCGATGAGCGCGCGCATCTACAACCTCGCGAAGCGCCCCGACGAGGACCACATGACCTACGAGTCACACGCCGACGCGAAGTTCGTCGAGGACTGCGTGCGCGCGATGGCCGAGGGACTGGTCGAATCGTACCCGGACCTCGCCGAGGACGCGGTCGTCTACATGGAACAGTCCAACGACGAGTCGATTCACCAGCACAACGCCCACGCCGAGCGCGTCGCGGAGTTCAGCCAGTTGAAGCAGGAAGTAAACGGCGACAGCTAGTCGGCCCGTGGGAGGCGGACGGTGACCCGGTTGCCGCCGTCCTCGGTGGGCTCGAACTGTAGGGTGCCGTCCGAGAGGTCGACGATCCAGTAGACGAGCCAGAGGCCGAGGCCGGTGCCGTGGAACAGGTCGGAGAGTTCCGCGGCGCCGAAAAGCGGCTCGAACTCGTAGTCGGGAATCTCGGGGGCGTTGTCCACGACGACGAGTTCGACCTCCTGTCCGACAGTTCGGAGCCGGACCGATATCTCGGGCGTTTCTTCGGCGTGTTTCGCGGCGTTTTCGAGCAGCTCGTAGAGCGCGCGCCTGACCTCCGGGAGGGCGATGGCCGTCACCGTTCCCGGTGTCTCGACGTCGATGTCGGCCTCGGGGAACGCCGAGCGAGCCATTTCGACGGTCTCGCGGACGACCTCCTGCAGGTCGAGGTGCTGGGGTGACTCCATATCGACGAGGGTCTCGACGATTTTCCGCTCCTTCTCGGCTGTCGTCAGGAGGTCCGTGCCGGTTTCGAGTATCGTATCCATGTCGTCGACGACCGCCGGACAGCCCTCCTCGCGGGCCAGTTCGGCGTGGCCGATGATGACGTTGAGGTCGTTCCGGAGGTTGTGTCGCAGAAGGTTGTCCATCACTCGAAGTTGGCGCTCGCGGCGGCGACGGTCGGTGATGTCGCGCGAGAAGCCGACGATGCGGGCGACCTCACCGTCTTCGATGATGGGTTGGGCCTGTACCCACACCCAGCGCCGGTAGTCCCGCCCGGGGTGGACGCGGTATTCGGTTTCGATGGCTTCGCCGGCCGACACTCTGGCCATGACCTCGCTGGCGGCTTCGCGGTCGTCGGGATGGATGGCGTCGAGAAAGCCCGCCGAGTCCTCCTCGATGCGCTCGACCGACTGGCCGTAGACGTCCTCGTAGGCGTCGTTGACGAACAGCACGTCCTCCCAGTCGGCGGTGAACATCCAGAGGACGTCCTTGGCGTTGGCGGCGAGTTCTTGCAGGCGCTGTTTCGTCTCCCGGTGGGCGGCTTCGGCCTCCTTCCGGTCGCTGATGTCCCGGGAACTGACGACGTAGCCGTCGAGGGCCGTGTCCTTCCGGTTCAGCATTCGGCTCTCCAACCACACCCACGACCCGTCCTTGGCCCGGTGTCGGTACTCGACGGTGTCGGTCGTATCCCCCTCGGCGACGATGAGTCGCCCGAACCGCTCCCGTACCGTTTCGATGTCTCGGGGATGTATCTGCTCGAAGGCGTTCAACCCGACGAACTCCTCGGAGGTGTACCCGAGAATCCGTTCGACGGCGGCGTTGGCGTACTTGTAGGTCCCACTTTCGTCGACGAGAACGATCTTGTCTTGGGCGAGATCGAGGAGCGTCGCCAGGCGCTCGCTGTCTTCCATCGGAGGGATGACCGAAACGTTCGGCGGCGAGCGTTATGTTGCTTGTGGCTAATTCACACAATAAAGCGCCCGTCGGGACGGAATGCGGCGCTGAACGGCGGACTCAAAAGGAGAGCGACTGGGCTTTCTCCCAGCGGGGTTCGAACTCGGCGCGGACGTTGCCCGCGAACTCGCGGTCCTTGAGGTCTATCATGGCGAAGACCTCCTGACTCTTGAGGGGGTGTGGCACCTCGATGACGACCTCGTTGCGGTCGATGAGCGTGAACGTACCGGAGACGTTCTCGCTGGTGCGAACGGCGAAGTCGTCGTGTTCGGTCAGCGAAGCCCGGTAGCGCTCGCCGATGGACTCCGGCAGGACGGGAACGAGGTCGGGCCGCATCAGGAGTTGGACCTCGACGCCGCGTTCGAGGGCGTCGCTCAACTCGTCGAGGATGAGCGTCCCGACGGTGTCGATGTCGAAGAACTGCTCGGTGTAGGTCGAAAGCACCATGACGATGCGGGAATCGGCCGCCGAGAGCCGCTCGACCAGCAGGTCGATGGTTTCGTCGGGGCCGACGGCGGCGGTCCAGAAGGTGTCCTCGACGGGTTCGGCCGTTTCGAGTTCGCCGGTGAGTTCGTCGACGATGTCCTCGTACTGATTGGCCTTCTCGCTGAGTTCTTGCTTTTTGTCCTCCAGCAGGCGGTCCAGCGCCGTCGTCGGCTCGACGGCGACGTACTTCTTGGGCCGTGAAGCCGACTGCGAACGGATGAGGTTGTACTGTTCGATACTGTTGAGCACGTCGTAGATGCGGCCCATCGGCACGTCGCTGACGCGCGACAACTCTTTGGCCGTTGTGGGGCCGGTTTTTAAAAGCGCCCGATACGCGCGAGCCTCGTACTCCGAAAGCCCGAGATCTCTGAGGCTTGCCATTATCGTGGCTCTCTCCCCCGGGGGCTATAAACACACCGGAGGTTTTCCAATCGGTGAGTTGTTGATTCGCGAGGCGTCTCAGAAACGCCGGCCCGTATCAGGGTGCGGGGCCGTCGGCGGCCCGTTCGAGCAGTTCGTCGGGGGTTTCGGCGGGGTCGGTCTCCTCGCCCGACCGGACGACGACGGCGTCGTCGCGCTCGCCGGGGACGACGACCTTCTCGTGGTCGGCGATGCGGAGCGCGGCCCGATGGAGGTCCGTGCCCGCCGGGGGCGTCCGGACGACGAGCGGGTCGTAGTGGGCACGAGCACAGGCGGCGGCGTAGCCCGCGACCTCGACGCCCATGCGGTCGTAGGCGCCCGCGAAGGCCGCCAGCGCGTCGGTGGCGGTCTCCATGTAGCGGTCCTCGCCGGTCAGTGCCCACAGGTCGATGAGCGCGTCGGCCATCTCGGCGTTCGTCTCCAGCGGCCGCAGCGGGCGGTCCAGCAGGCCGGCGCCGGTCGGCTCGCCGTCGAGGAAGGAGTCGTCGGCCGCGACGAGGCGGTCGATGGCGTCGTCGGCGACCGCACGAGCGGGTTCGAGCCAGCCGTCGGGGCCGGTCACCTGTGCGGCGGTCGTGAGGCCGCCGAGCAGGCGGGCGTGGTCCGCGAGCAGCCCCGTTTCGCTGTCCTCGGCGTCGAAGTGGGCGACGCGACCGTCGACGAGGTGGGTATCGAGGACGTGCTCCAGCGCGCGCTCGGCGTACCGGGTCGCCCCGTCGTGGTCGGTGACGGCGGCGAACGAGAGGAGTGCCTCGGCGACCATGCCGTTGCGGTCCGCGAAGACCGTCTCGTCGACGTGGGGTGGCTCGGCCTCCTCTCGGTCCGAGGGGTTCATCGTGTAGTAGTCGTCGTCAGCCGCCTGACTGCCGGCGAAGGCCTCGCCGGTCCAGAGGTCCATCGTCAGGTAGTCGACGGCCCGCTCGGCGGTGTTCTCGTAGGCGTCCTCGCCGGTATAGAGGTAGCCGGTGGTGAAGGCGCGCACGAGGCCGGCGTTCTCGTCGGCCAGTTTCTCGCGGTGGGGGTCGCCCCAGTTGCGGCTCTCGGCGAACCGATAGAAGCCGCCGTCGTAGGTGTCCTGCAGGTGGGTCCGCACGGCTTCGAGCGTCCGGGTCGCGCGGTCGCGGTCCCGCTTGAGGGCGAACTCGATGGTTCGCGGGAGGGGGAACTTCCCGCCGCTGCCCCAGCCGCCGTACTCGTCGTCGAAGGAGGCCGCGACCTGTTCGACCATGTGGGCCTCAATGTCGGCGGTCACCTCGCCGCTCGGCGGGTTGCTATCCGAGAGGTTCCGCGGAATGCTGCCGGCGGCGGTGCCCTTGGCGTTCCACGTCTCACGGACGCTATCGAGGACGCCGCGCATCGTATCGGGAGCGAGATACGTGGCGCCGGTCAGCACTTCGCCGCCGGGCGTCAGGAAGACGGTCGTCGGAAAGCCGCCCATGTTGTAGCGTTCGCGGACGCGAGGGTTGCGGTCGACGTCCACGCGGACGGGGACGAAGCTCTCGCCGATGTTGGCGGCGAGTTTCGGGTCCGAATACGTCTCCTCGTCCATCCGCTCACACCAGTCACACCACGGCGCAGTCAGGCAGGCCAACACGGGCTTTCCGGCCCGGTCGGCGACGTCGAAGGCCTCCTGTCCCCACGGCCGCCAGTCGACCAGCGTCCCGTCTCGAAAGGTCATACGACTCCTTTCGTGAGCGGGGACGAAAGGGCTTCGAAGGCGGTGACGGTCGATAATAAACCGGACATATTAGAAGTGAGAACGAGCGTACGTATCGAGCGGTTGATTCATCTCTTATATACTGAAACGCACTTAACCACAGAGAATAGCATCCGCCGAGCGGGGCCTTCGAAAAGGCCCCCGAGGCGGTTCCCGCTGGCGAGGGTCGAAGACCGAGCCAGCGTAGCGCGCACGGACTGGAGCGCGGCGAAGCCGCGCGAAAGGAGTACGCGCGCATATTTTCCCCACGTTTTTGCCGGCGGGCCGCAGGCCCGCCGTGCAAAAAGTGGGCTTACTTGTCGCCCAACACGAGGATACGCAGGATGTCACCGTAGGCCGGCCGGGTGATGAGCACCCCGATGAGGACGCCGACGATGGTGACGATGGCGAAGCCCTGCAGGTCACCCAAGGAGAGGACCGCCAGCGGCGACATGGCGATGATGGTCGTCGCCGCCGCGGCCCCGATGACCCAGAAGGCCTTCCGGAATCGGGACTCGAAGACTTTGGAGGTCTTTACCTCCCCCTGTTGCATGATTTCGTCCGCGATTATCACGAGGTCGTCGACCCCCGTCCCGATGACCGCGATGAAGCCGGCGATGTGTGAGAGGTCCAGCGATAGGCCGGTGACGGCGGCGAAGCCCAGCAGGATGTAGACCTCGGCTGCGGCCGTCAGCAGCATCGGCGCGGCGACCTCCGTCCTGCGGTACCGGAGGAAGACGACGAAGGCGACCGCGAGGACGGCGGCGAAGCCGGTCGCGATGGAGAGGGGTTTGAACTGCTGGGCGAGACTCGGCTGGAGGTAGAACGACGTTCCGCGGTTCCCGATGTCCAGCGTCGTCCGGAGGGCGCCCTCACGCATGTTGATCTCGAGTTCGCGGGCCTCCTCCAGCGAGGAGGCGGTCGTCCGGTAGCTGGGGTCGTCGGCCCACGAACCGGAGCGGAACGAACTCGCGAGGTTGTCGTTGACGCCAGCGGCGAAGACGACCTCGCCGTCCAGCGTCGTCAGCAGACAGCGGTCGCCCTCGAGTTCGGGCTTGTTCTCCTCGAGGCTCCGGTTGAGGTCGTAGTTCCGACAGTGGGTGCCGCCCTGCTGGTCGAAGCCGTACTCCTGCATCGACGACTGGAACTCGGGCGCGGCGCTTTCGGAGACGCGAAGCGGAACGTAGGGCGTCCCCTGCTGGTCCTGCTGGGCGGTCCCGATTTCGGTGAAGTCGCTCTGGTCGAGCAGCGAGACGGAGCGATAGGTCCCGTTTTCGGGATACAGCGCGACGACTTCGACCTGCCCGCGGTCGCCGATGATGTCGATGACCTCGGTCCGGTTCGCGCCGGGGACCCGGACGAGCATGAACTGCTGGCCGGGCGAGGAAACCTGCGTCGCCTGCCCGCCGCTGAGGCCCTGCCCGCTGAGGCGGTTGTTGAGGACGTCCTCGACGCCATTGCGTGTGTCGGCGGTGACGCCCATCCGGACGTCGTCTTCGGTCACGTCGAGGCCGGCCGCCTGCAGGGCGGCCGCGTACTCGGCCTGCGTGATGTTGCCCTCGTAGCGGTCCTTGAACAGTTCGACCGTGTTGCTGTCGGCGCTTGCACGCACGTCGCCGGCGCTGACGTTGAGTTCCTGTTGAACGGTTCGCTCGATGGCCTGTTCCTCGTCGCGGGTGAACTCCGCTTCGACGGTCATCCCGACGAGCGGGGCCCGGACCTGCGTCCCGCCGGAGAGTTCGAGGCCGAACTGGAGGTTGGTGTATTCGGAGGTGGTCGCTTGCGAGGTCTCGTTGTCCATCTCCTCGCCGCCGCCGAGCAGTTCCCCGAACGGGAAGAGCGCGACGGTACTCACGACGACGAACAGCGCGAGCAGCCAGATACGCCAGTGTTTCTTGATATGCAGTTTCATTTCGCGATCGCCTCGTATTTGTAGTAGCGAAGCAGGCTCACGTTGAGCAGGTAGGTGTTCATCAGGTCAGCCAGCAGACCGAACGTGAGAACGAGGCCGACCTCGGGCAACAGCGGAATCCCGAAGAGGCTGGCGACGGCGGTCATCACGATCATCGCGGCGATGGAGGTGACGGTCATCGTCACACCGGTCCGCATCGCCCGGAACGTCGAGGTGTAGAAATCACCGTGCCGCCGGAGGACGTGGTTGTTCAAAAGCAGGTCAGAGTCCACGCTGTAACCGATGAGCATCAGGAGCGCCGCAACCGTTCCCAGCGTCAACTCGATGTTGAACAGTCGCATCAGCGCCAGCGGAATCATGATGTCGGAGAAGGCCGAGGCGACGACGGCGATGGAGGGGACGAACGTCCGGAACATGAGAAAGACCAGCGCCGCCATCCCGGCGAAGGCGATGACGAGGCCGAAGACGGCCTGCGTCTGGGAGTCGGAGGCGAAACTCGCGCTCCGTTCGCCCTGCTGTTGGACGTCGTAACCGGCGTCTTCGGCCTGTGTCACGAGGCCGTCGAGGTCCTCGTAGTTCTCCGATTGGAACTCGACGATGTAGGTGTTGCTGGTCGGCGACCCGACCTGTGTGACCCCTTCGACGGGTTCGTCGAACGACGATTCGATCTCTGCGGGGGAATCGGCCGTTCCGTTCGTATGTATCTGTATCTCCGCGCCGCCGGTGAACTCCATGCCGAGTTCGACCGGCGTTCCCGCCACGACGGTGGCGACGGCGAGAATCACCAACGAGGCCGCCAGTAGGCCGAGCGGTATCGCGACCAGCTGGCGGTTGGTGTAGTCGGAATAGTCGACAGTCGGTACCGACAAGTCCATGCGTTGCGGTGTGAGGGCCCCGCGAATAAGGGTTATCGTTCGTGCGTCGAAGGGGTCGCCGTGAACCGGCCACAGCGCCCCCATCTCGCCGTGTCAGCCGTCCCCACGCCTCGGGGTATTTAAATATCCCGTCGGAGACGGCCGGCCGATTCCGGACTGTTCCGTTCGACCCGCTCCATTCGGGAAGCCGACCGGAACCTTCGGGGGTCACCGAACGCTTGAAACCCGGCCGCCACACATACTCGCCCGATGGGAACGCCGACGCTGGAGCGCATCGTCGTCTACCCGGTCAAGTCGCTGGACCCCCACGACACCCTCGAACGGGTCGAAATCAGGCCGGACGGCGGCCTCACCTACGACCGCCGCTTCGCGATGGTCGCCGCCGACGGCGAGTATATAAACGGCAAGAACGATCGCCGGGTCCACGAGTTGCGGTCGGGGTTCGACCCGAAAGCCGGCCGACTGACGCTGCGGCCGAACGACGGCGACTCGGCCGCCTTCGACGTCGACGAGCGTGAGGCCATCGAGGCGTGGCTGACCGACTACTTCGGGGAGCCGGTCGAACTGAAACGCGGCGAACGGGAGGGCTTTCCGGACGACACGCTCGCCTCGGGGCCGACCGTCATCGCGAAGGCGACGCTCGAAGCGGTCGCGGGGTGGTTCGACGGCATCGACGCCGACGAGATGGAACGACGGCTCCGGCCGAACCTCGTCGTCGGCGGCGTCGAGGCGTTCTGGGAGGACCGCCTTTATAAGAGTGAGGGGACGGCTGTCGGCTTCCGTATTGGCGACTGCGAGTTCGTCGGGTCGAACCCCTGTCAGCGGTGTGTCGTGCCGACTCGCGACCCGAAAACGGGCGAGGAAACGCCGGGCTTTCGGGAGACGTTCATGCAAAATCGCGAGGAGACGTTGCCCGAATGGGCCTCGGAGGCGTGGTTCGACCACTACTTCCGGTTGATGGTCAACACCTTCGTCCCCGAGGAGACGGTCGGCACGGAACTGCGCGTGGGCGACGAGTTTGAGATACTCGGCGAACGGCCATATCCGGCATAACTCAGGGCAGATAGCGAACGCTGACGACGCCCGGTTTGCTCCGAATCTCGACGCGGTTGACGTCGAGGCGGGCGGCCCGAACCAGCGTCGCCTCGTCGTTGAGGACGTCCTCGATGGCTTCATCGGTCTCGTCGTCGGGGACGGTCAGGACGTGCAGTTCGCCGGTGCCGGCGCGCTCCCGGGTCGCCAACTCGCCTTCGGCCTGCTCGGCGGCGATATCGCGTTCCTGTTTGGTCGGCGGTTCGGGACTGTGCTCGACGGTGAGGTTTCGTCGGGCCTCGATTTCGACGAGTTCGTAGGTCACTTCCATCGGCGGTTCGGGGGCGACGGCCCCTTCGAGCAGGTCGCCCTCTTCGAGGTCGGGGTTGTCGCCGAGGGTGTGGACCTGCCCGCGGTCGACGTCCTTCAGGACGGCCGAGGTGTCGTCGACGTGCGTGACGAGAAAGCGGCCTTCCGTCTCGGTTTCGCTCATGGTCGAGTGAAGGCGCTCGGGCTTTTTCCGCGTTTCGCGGGGTGGGGTGACACACCAGCGCCGATTCGCGGGGTGGCTATCGGAACCAGCGGTGGACGAGATAGATGCCGACGGCGCCGGCCAGCGGGAGGAGCAACGAGAGTGATTCCGGCAGCGCATAGAGGGCATCGACGAGGGGGGCGGTCACGCCGGAGGGTTCCGGCCGCGTCGTCACCTCGCCGTCGGTGGTGAACTCGGCGGGCATCGAGGCGACGGCGCCGAGATACAGCGTGACGAGGTAGCCGGCGCCCGACGCCGCGAGGGCGGTATCGTAGCGGGCGTCGCTGCCCTCCCGTCGGTGATGACGGGCGACCAGTAGGATGGGCGCAAGGAGGGGTGCGGTCACGAGGAAGCCGAGGAAGACGAACACCGACCGGACGAAGGTGACCGTCCCGCCGCTGAGGTTCGCCGTCGTCGCGATGCTGACGACCAGTGCGAAGGTGAAAAACACCGCGAGCAGGCCGGCCAGCAGGCCGCCGAGGACGGCGTAGACCCGGAACGCGCGGGACTGGCTCTGTCGGAACGCGTAGGGAACCGCGCCGAAGACCCCCGAATACGCCTCGCTCATTGCCGTCGGATAGGGCCGTCCGGCGAATAAACCGCCCGGTATCGGTCGTCGTGGCGCCGGGCGATGGTCTACGGACACATCGTCAACGCCTTTGTGACGCGCCCCGCGCTGACGTACATGAACGTCGATTTCGGGAACGCGCTGGCGACGGAGACGAACCGGGGGGTCTCCGAGGACTCCCTCGAACGCCTCGACGAACGCGTCGCTCGCATCCACGAGCGCATCGAGGCGGGTATCGAGGACCGGGAGTTCGGCTACGCGAGCCTCGCGCTTCCGGCGGATACTGACCCCGAGGAGATTCGGGAGGCCGTCGCGGGGTTCGACCCCGACGCCGTCCTGACGGTCGGTATCGGCGGGTCCTCGCTCGGCGCCGACACCATCTCGGCCGCACTCGGACTGGAGGGCCACTACTCGCTGGATAACGTCGACCCGGCCCACACCAAGCGCCTGCTCGCCGACCTGCCGCTGGAATCGACGCTGGTCAACGTCGTCTCCAAGTCGGGAACGACAGCCGAGACGCTGGCGAACTTCCTCGTCGTCCAGGAGGCGATGGACGAGGCGGGCGTCGACTGGACCGAACGCACCGTCGTGACGACGGGCGAGGAGGGACCGCTTCGGGAGTTGGCCGACGAACACGACCTGCCGTCGTGTTCGGTCCCCGACGGCGTTCCCGGTCGTTTCTCGGCGCTGTCGGCGGTCGGCCTCCTCCCGGCGGCGGCGCTCGGCGGCGACATCGAGAGCGTCCTCGATGGTGGCGCCGCGGGCCGCGAAGCGCTCACCCCGTCGCTGTTCGAGTCGCCGGCCTACGCCTACGGCGCGGTGGCCTACGCCCTCGAGCAGCGCGGGGCGACGACGAACGCCTTCGTCCCCTACGCCGAGGACCTCGAGCCGTTCGCCGAGTGGTTCGCCCAGTTGTGGGCCGAGAGCCTCGGCAAGGACGGCCTCGGGCAGACGCCCGCCCGCGCGCTCGGCGCGACCGACCAGCACTCCCAACTGCAACTCTACCGGGCGGGTCGGGCGGACAAACTCGTCACGCTCGTCCGGCCCCGGGAGCGGTCGGACCTCGCGATTCCGGAGACGGACATCAAGGAGCTCTCGTATCTCGGTGGCGGCAGCCTCGGCGACCTGCTCGACGCGGAGTTCGAAGCCACCGAGGCGTCGCTGGCGGCGGCCGACCAGCCGAACGTTCGTATCGAAATCGACCGCCTCGACGCCGAGGGCGTCGGCGAACTCCTCTATGCGATGGAGGCCGCCTGTATCCTCTACGGCGAACTGCTGGACGTCTCGACGTTCACCCAACCGGCCGTCGAGTGGGGCAAGCGCGCGGCCCGCGGCCTGCTCGGTGGCGGCGACTTCGAGGAGGCCGACGCGGTCGAAGACAAGACGGTTCGTAGCGTCGAGAAGTAGGATTTCGGCGGGATTATCGGATATCTGACGTGGAACGGCTGTTTCTGCTGGTTGAACCTCCGACACCTTGGTGGACTGAAAGGGCGAGGCTCGGTGGCGACGGAGTGGAGTCGCTAAGCGGGCCCTATCCGACCGTAGGGAGGATATCCCGCTTAGCGACCGCCAGCGAGCCGAGGGCTTTCGGGCTGTTCGCAGTTAGGGAGCCGGTACACTTCACTTATAGAATCACGTAGCCGGAGTCAGAACGCGCCGATGGCTTCGAGGTAGCTGCTCCCGAAGACGATGGCGTTGTAGACGCCGTGGGCGATAATCGGAACGAGGAGGTTGCCGGTGTATTCGTATGCGGCGCCGAGCAGGCCGCCGAGGAGAAAGAGCACAGCCAGCGTCGTCAGGAGGGCGGTTCCGAAGCCGCTGGTCAGACCGTAGGCGGGGACGTGGACCAGCGAGAACACCGCCGCGGCGACGACGACGGCGCCGCCGTCGCTGTCGAGCGCCTCGCGGAGGCGCGTCTGGATGACGCCGCGGAAGAGCAGTTCCTCGGTGGGGCCGGTAATCAGAATCGAGAGGGGAATGAGCGGCAGCAGGGCCGCCGGGTTCTCCTCGGCCGACTGGGCGACGGAGTGTTCGGTCGTCGTCAGCCCGAGTTGCTCGATGACCAACGACGCGACCGCGAGCGCGCCGAAGAGGACGACCGTCGCGATGACGGCGAAGCCGAGATCGCGGAGCGTCGGCTTCGAGATGCGGAGATACGACCACGACAGGTCGTGGCGGTCCATGTAGAGGCCGGCGACGGCGACGAGGCCGGCCCCCTGTGCGATCAGCGCGACGGCGTTCCGTTCCGGGGAGTTGGCCGGGAGCGGTACGACCGCGGAGACGAGCGAGATGCTGATGACGCCGAGCAGCAGGCCGACGAAGAGCCCCGCGAGGGCGAGGCCGGCCGCCACGGCGACGGTGGCGACCGGGGACGGGGAGGCTCGGTCGGTGGAGTAACTCATCGTCGGCGCTACGGGAGCGAGGCGAATTAACCTTGTCAGTCCGGCGTCGGCTACTCGTCTGACGAGATTTTATGCGGATGTCTCACATACCTATGAGGCATGCGTCGCTACACCCTCGTCTGCGACGAAGAGACCGCCGAGGAGATCGAGGGGTTGGCGGTCCAGTACGGCCTCACCGAGCAGGAGGTCCTCGAACAGCTCGTCGGCGTGGGTATCGACGAGCTCGATTGACCCGTACGGGGACGCCCTCAGGGTCGCTTCCGTTCGAGGTCGCTGCCGCAGATTTCACAGCGGTCGCGGTGTTCGTCGAAGACCCGGCCGCAGCCCTGACACTGGAACTGCCAGTCGCGGCGCTCGTCGATGCCGTCCTGTGCGATGACGTCGACCGAGATATCGAGTTTCTCGGCGACGTTCTGCATCGCGTAGTCGTCCGTGACGAGCGTCGCGTCGAGTTCGAACGACGTGGCGAGCAGGCGGATGTCCGTCCGGGAAAGCTCTTCGAGGTCGCCGGTTTCGCGCGCGGCGCGTTCGACGCGTTCGATGGTCGCGGGGTCGGGGATGTGAATCTGCATGCCCGAACCCTCCAGCGCGTCGAAGCGGTAGCCGGCCTCGTCTTCGAGTTCCTCCCGAACCATCGGGATGGTCGCGATGCTCTGATCGGTGGTGTAGTCGTTGATAAATGCCGACGAATCGAGAACGTGCATCGAGGTTAGCGGGAGACGACGATGTTGTCCTTGACGGCCTGCACGCGGGTGAAGGGGATGAGCAGGTTACCGTGTTCGTCGCGGTCGAACTCCGTCGAGGTGACCCGTTCGGCGGGGTCGACGATGACGTGGTGGAGCGACCCCGTCTTCAGGTCCATCGTGATGTTGTAGAGCGTTCCGAGGTTCATGCCGTCGGAGCCCATGACCTCTTTCTCCGAAAGGTTCTCGGCGAGTATTTCGGTCATACGCCCCGCTATACGGGGACCGTCTATCAACGTTAGGGTCCGCGACCGCGCTCGACGGCTCAGTTCCGGGCGTCGGTCGGTACGACGACTGCCGACAGCGCGACATTGAAACCGTTATATGCTGCGGTCGGCTGTACGTTCATAAGGGATTCTTCTATGTCTGACGCCCACACCACCGACGACGGGGATTCGGAGTCGCTGCGGACGCCCATCGTCGCCGTACTCGGCCACGTCGACCACGGCAAGACGAGCCTGCTCGACAAGGTGCGCGGCTCCGCCGTCACCGCCGGCGAGTCGGGCGCGATTACCCAGCACATCGGCGCGACGGCCGTGCCGCTGGAGACCATCTCGGAGATGGCGGGCGCGCTGGTCGACCCCGACGACTTCGACCTGCCCGGCCTGCTGTTCATCGACACGCCCGGTCACCACTCCTTTTCGACGCTGCGCTCCCGCGGCGGCGCCTTGGCTGACATCGCCATCCTCGTCGTCGACGTCAACGACGGCTTCCAGCCGCAGACGTGGGAGGCGCTGGACATCCTCAAGCGAACGCAGACGCCGTTCATCGTCGCCGCGAACAAGATCGACACCATCCCCGGCTGGAACCCCAACCCGGACATGCCGGTCCAGCAGACGCTCGAAAAGCAAAGCGAGCGGGCCGAAAGCCGCCTGAATGAACAACTCTACGAGATTATCGGCCAACTGTCCGACGAGGACTTCTCGGCAGACATGTACTGGCGGGTCCAGAACTTCCGGAAGAACATCGGCGTCGTCCCCGTCTCCGCGGAGACGGGCGAGGGCGTCCCGGACCTGCTGACGGTCATGATGGGCCTCTCGCAGCGCTATCTCAAAGAGGAGATGGCCGTCGACGTCGGCGGCCCCGGCGTCGGCACCGTCCTCGAAGTCAAGGAGGAACGCGGCTTCGGCGCGACCATCGACATCGTCCTCTACGACGGCACCATCCGCACCGACGACACCATCGTCGTCGGCGGACAGAACGACCCCATCGTCACCGAGGTGCGCGCGCTCCTCCAGCCCCAACCGCTCGCCGAGATTCGCACCGAAAAACAGTTCGAGCAGGTCGAGGAGGTCAAGGCCGCCGCGGGTGTGAAAATCGCCGCACCGGACCTCGCGGACGCGATGGCGGGCGCGCCCGTCCGCGTCGTCCGCGACCGTCCCGTCGAGGAGGTCATCGAGGAAGTCCAGGCCGAACTCGCCGAAATCGACGTCGTCACCGAGGAGGAAGGTGTCGTCGTCAAGGCCGACACGCTCGGCTCGCTGGAGGCCATCGCCTCGACGCTGAAGGAAAGCGAGATTCCAATCGTCCGCGCCGAGGTCGGCGACGTCGCCCCGCGTGACATCGCAGTCGCCTCGACCGCCGAGGAGGGCAAGCACAAGGCCATCCTCGGGTTCAACGTCGACGTGCTGGAGGACGCCGAACGCGAGGCCGAGGAAAGCGACGTGAAACTGTTCGTCGACGACGTCATCTACCAGCTCATCGAGGAGTACGAGGAGCACGTCGAGAGCATCGAGCGCGCCCAGCAGGAGCAGGTACTGGACAAGATTCAGCGACCCTGCCGGTTCCGCATCCTCGAGGACCACACCTTCCGGCAGTCCAACCCCGCTGTCGTCGGCGTCGAGGTCATGTCGGGCACCCTGAAGCGCAACTCCCGCGTCGTCAAGTGGGACGGCAACGAGCCCGAACGCGTCGGCCAGCTCAAATCCCTACAGGACGCCGGCGAGGATGTCGACGAGGCCCGCGCGGGCGAGCAAGTCGCCGCCTCCATCGACGGCCCGACGGTCGGCCGGCAAATCGAGGAAGGCGACGAACTCTGGACCGAGATTCCCGAGAAACACGCGAAAATCCTCGAACAGGAACTCTCCGACGAGATTCCGACCGACGAACTCGAAGCCCTCGGAATGTACCTCGACAAACACCGGAAACGGGACCCGTTCTGGGGGAAGTAGACGGTTTGTGTGGTCTCTCGGAGATTCGTCTCGTAGGTCGCGAACAGCAGTGTGGAACTGTTTGAGGCATATTGTTATATAAATCGGCAAGTAAAATACCGAAACAATGTCAGAAGGTTCCCACTCAATTGGAGATGGCGAGCGGGACGCCCTCGGAGCCATTGCTGATGATGCTCTCGGAGTGTTCAGAGCGGGATTATTTATGATGGTGATTTATATCTCCATCCTATCTCTCACACTAAGGACGGGTGGTGTGGACTACATCGAAAATGTTGTAGATTCATTCTACAGTATCAATGGAATCGTCTTTTGGGCAGGATCTATCACCAGTAGTGTACTCACTCACAGGATGGCTCGTCGGGTTACTCTTCAAAATAATTACTCTCAATTAGGGCGTATAGATGACAAGCTTGATATTCTAAATTTCTTGACGGCCAGCACTGTAGGACTACTTATTTCGGTATTCTCACTCCTTTTTGGCCTTCTTGAGGGTTGGGGAAAAACAGTAAACCCTTCGTCGGGTGGCGTCGGTATCCATCAACCTCTTTTGATTATTAGCTTTTCGTTCGCGTTCATCCTTGCTATCTACTCCGTTCTATCGGTGCTGGATATGGTAAGGAACAGATGGGGACCTATCAGGAAGATTTTGAAAATGTCTTAGCGGTAAAAATCGCTGTCAATCGTTGAGGGTTGGACTGGCCATTGATGAGCTCGCAGCTTTTGCGGGGACCCCCGACACTCCGTCATCGGAAGTGGCAGCATGTCGTCTAGTAATGAGATTTAATTAGACGGGGGTTGATGGTGTGGATGTGACGGAGACACCGCCGCCCACGCCGACGCGGTACGATGGCCTGCTGGCAGCCATGCCCGCGTCGCTCGCCGGAGGTGCCGCTGCTGGGTGGCTTCTGGCGATTCCGCTGACGCTCGGCGTCGGCGTCGGGAGTCTGCTCGCGGCCTGTTTCGTCGCCATCTCGCTTTTCGTTGTGCCGCCGGAGTAGTCGCGTGATGGGTTCTGTGGTGTTTGTTTATAAATGGCGGATGGCTTTTCAACACCTCTGAAGCCCTCAGCCGGCTGGCGGTCGTTCAGCGACATATCCTCATGGTTCGAAAGACGCCAAAGGCGTCTTTCGTCATCACGAGAGAGCTTCGCTCTCTCGAACGACTTCGCTCAGTCGGTCGTCCCTCGCGCGCTGGCTGGCCGGACCGCCGCTCGCGTTCTGCTCGCGGCGGTCGGCCTGCGCGCGCCATTTATAAATAAACACTCGGCCGGGAGGAGGGGTCGGCCGCACGGCCGACCCTCCGACCCGGGGAAAGGCAGGTGCCGTCCCTGGCGGAATGAAAGGGCGAGGCCCGCTGACGTTTATATAGTCGCTAAGCAGGCACTATCCGACCGCAGGGAGGATATCCTGCTTAGCGACCGTCAGCGGGCCGAGGGCTTTCCGGCTGTTTGCGGTCGAGATGTCGCCACGCTCTACCCGCCTTCCATCAGAGTCGAATCCTAGCGCCCGACCATTTAACAGGGAGACCGACCGAGAGCCACCAATGACGCTCGACCCGGTCCACTTCGACGGCATCGCGCAGTTGGCGGGCCGAATCAGCCAGCGCGTCGATGCCACGGACCACGACTCCTTCGCGGAGACCGTCTTCGAGGAGTTTCTGGACCCGCTCATGTACGACGACCGGCGAGTCGTCGAACCGCTCGACGAGGTACAACGCCAGCGCATCGATGCCGAGGACGCCGCCCTGCAGGAGGCGCCCTTTCCCACACAGCACGGCCTCGATTCGGGGACCATCAATCCGACGACGTTCACGAACGGTCTCGTGTTGGACGTCGCGCAGGCGGCGATGGCTTCGGTTCCCTCCGACCTCGAACTCCACCGGGCGCGGTCGGTGGTGACGACGGTCCACTCCAACGACGCGACGGTCGACT
Organism: Natronomonas amylolytica; assembly: GCF_037031205.1. NCBI lineage: Archaea > Methanobacteriati > Methanobacteriota > Halobacteria > Halobacteriales > Natronomonadaceae > Natronomonas > Natronomonas amylolytica. The sequence continues at coordinate 57,272 of NZ_JAYEZM010000005.1, forward strand.
GCGGCGAGGACGACTGGACGATGTTCGACCGCGGCTACTCGCGCGGGCGCATCATTCAGGCGCCGCGGGTCAACCGCTACGAGGAGGCCGTAGTTCACGCGCTGTCGCTGTATCTCGCCGAAGCCAAGCACGCGGGGATGCAGTCGGCAGTGGTCGACGACCTGCTCATCCTCGACGGCCCCATCTACCCGAAGGGCCTGCTCGTCTGGAGCGACCGCCACCCCGAACTGGCGGATTTGCTGGTCGAGGAGGAACTCCCGCGGGAGGTCGTGGCGGCCTACATCGACCTCGTCGAGGAGTTCGCCGACCGCGGCGTCCCGCTCATCGGGTTCGTCAAGAACAGCGGCTCGAAGGCGATTATTCAGGCGGTCCGGGAGGCCGAGCGCGCGCCGTGGGTCGACGACTCGGCCTTCTTCACGCGCGTACTGGAGCGGACAGACGACGACGGCGAGACGCTGACCGACGAACTCACCTTCACGAACTGGTTCGTCTCACGGGGCGGCGTCGACCGACCGCTGTCGACCGACGGCGACGCCTTGGGCATCGAACGCGAGCGCGAGGCCGCCGACTACGAGGTGACCTTCTTCTGTGTGTTCGACCCGCGCACGGAGCAACTCTACCGCGTCGAGGCGCCCGCCGTGTTCACCCGCGACGAGGAGTTGCGGGAGGCGCTGACGATGCAGGTACTTCGGGACGTGGCCCACGAGAAGGGGCCGCCGATGGCGGTGGCGAAGGCCGACGAACTGGCGCGAATCAGCCGCGAGGAGAAGGCCGCACTCGGACGGGCCATCGAGGAGCAACTGGACGCCGCACGCGACCGCAGTTACGACGACGAGCGCTGGGGACTGGTCGACGGCTAGCTATTCGGCCCAGTCGGGGTTCGGCCGTGGCGGCGCGAAGATGTCGACCCCGTGGACGACGGTGTCGCCGCGGTTCGCGGCGGCGTGTGGCTCGTCGCCCGGAATCGTAAAGGAATCGCCCGGCCCGACGACCGTCTCCTCGCCGTCGGGGCCGATGAACGTCAACTCGCCCTCGTAGACGAACCCCGTCTGCTCGTGGTGGTGGTCGTGTTCCGGGACGGTCGCGCCCGGTTCGATTTCGAAGCCCTGAATGCTCGTCTTCTCGCCGGTCGCCAGTTGTGTGAGGTGGACGTCATCGACGGCTTCGACCGATTCGCGGTCCGAAAGTCCGACGCGTTTCATAGCGGGTGGTGGGCGGCGGGAATCTTGAGCGTTCCCCTGACCAGCACGGACGTCGACCCGCCCCGTCGACGTGGGTTTTTATCCGACGACGCCGAAGCCCGGCGTATGTACTCGGTCGTCGGCTGCAAGGAGTGCCACGCGCTGTGGGTCATCGAGGGGCGTCCGGAGACGACGAAGTGTCCCCGCTGTGAGAAGCGCCACAAGTTCGCGAAACTGAAGGCCTTCGCCGAGACCGACACCTCCGACGCCGCGGCCCGCGTCCGCAGTTCGATGCTCGCCAAGCGCGCCGACGACGGGGAGTTCGTCGACCCTGCCGACATCGACCTCGACGGGGTCGGCATCAGCGACGAGGAGTTTCTGACGGCGTCGGGGCTGGATACCGACGCCGTCGCCGCCGCGGGCGAACGGGCCGAAAGCGGTGGCGGCGGGTCCCGAAGTCGCAAGCAGGTCGTCCGCGATGCGCTCGACGAACTCGACGAGCCGACCGCCGTGGACGTGGTCGCCTACGCGGCCGACGAAGGCGTGTCCGAATCCTACGTCGAACGCGCCCTCGGCAAGCTCAAGCGGGCCGGCGAGGTGACCGAATCCGGCGGCGTCTACCGGCCCCTCTGACGGACCGAGCGTCCGAACCGCTTCGAGTGGACTTTTGGCCGCCCGCGCCGAGGCTCGGGTATGAATCGCGACCCTTCGGATTACAGCCGTCTGCTCGTCCTGTTGGTTCTGGTGCCGCTGCTGTTGGCCGATCTGGCGTTCGACCTTCCGGATGGCACCTTCGCCGGCGTGGGTGCGCTGGTCTTCGTCGCCGCCGCCGGCATCCACCTCTACGGCGGCGAGCGACAGGCCGCCGTCGGCTGGCTGCTGTTCGGCTGTGCGCTCGGGTTGGTCGGCCTCGTCGACGTCGAGCAGGACCCGCTGTACCTCTTCGCCGTCGGCGTGCTGTTCGTCGCCGGGCTGTTCGTCCTCGGGAGTCAGCGAATCGCGGACCGCCTCGAAGAATAGTGACTGCGCGGGGCGTCAGACGGCTTCGACGGCGTCGAGGACGGCGCGGTAATCGGGTTCGTTCGTCGGGTCGTCGGCCTCCCAACTGTAGGTCACGGCGCCGGATTCGTCGAGGACGTAGACGGCCCGGTTGGCGACGCCGTACAGCCCCAACTCCGGGATGTCCAGCGAGAGGCCGTAGGCCTCGATAGCCTCGCCGTTCATGTCGCTGACGAGGTCGAAATCGAGGCCGTATTCGTCGGCGAACGCGCCCTGTGAGAACGACGAGTCGGCGCTGATGCCGAGGAGCGTCGCGCCCGCGTCCTCGAACCGGTCGTGTCGCTCTTGCAGCGCCACCATCTCGTTGGAACACGGCGGCGTGAACGCCCCCGGGAAGAACGCCAACACGACGGGCCCGTCGCCGAGGTGGTCGGCGAGGTCGAACGTCTCGTGGTCGCTTCCCCTGTACGTCGCGGTGAACGTCGGTGCGGTGTCGCCTGTCGAGACCATACTATACTAGATGGGGCAGAACGACCCTAAACGCTTGGCCGAACATCGTCGAAACCGGAACGGGATTTCGGTCGGAGAGCCGCTCTAGACGAGGCCTCGAACGCCTTACCGGCCCAGTTCCTCGTGGGCGCTGGCGAGGTGGTTCGACGCGAGCGCGCCGAGCAGGGAGAGTTCGCCGCCCAGCGCCGCGGTTGCGATGACCTCCGCGAGCGCGTCGGCGTTCGAGCCGGCGGGGTCGCCGCCGCCCGACACCCCGACGACGTCGAGCGCCTCGGCCTGCGTCGGGAGCTTGGTGCCGCCACCGACGGTTCCGACTTCAAGCGAGGAGAAGGTGATGCTGGCATAGAGGTACCCGTCCCGGACGTCCGCCGTGGTAATCGCGTTGCTGCCCTCGACGACCTGTGCGATGTCCTGTCCGGTCGCGAGGAAGGCGGCGGCGACGGTGTTGGCGGCGTGGGCGTTGAAGCCCAGCGAGCCGGCTTTCGCGGAGCCGACGAGGTTCTTGCGGGTGTTGGCCTCGACGATGGCCTCCGGCGTCGTCTCGAAGTAGCCCTCGACGGTCTCGCGGGGAATCTCCACGTCGGCGGCGACCGTCCGGCCGCGGCCCTCGATGCTGTTGATGGCGGCTGGTTTCTTGTCCGAACAGAGGTTGCCCGACAGCGCGACGAGTTCGGCGGGCGTCTCCGCGGTGACGACCTCGCAGGCCGCCTCGGTTGCGATGGTGGCCATGTTCATCCCCATCGCGTCCTTGGTGTCGTAGGCGAATCGGAGGAAGACGTTGTCGCCGACGACGTAGGGCGTCACGTCGCGCAACTCGCCGTGGCTGGTGGTCGATTCGGCGGCCTCCGCGAGCGCGTCGACGTTCGCGCGGACCCACGAGGCGACCTCGCTGGCCTCGCCGACGTCCGCGACCCGGAAGACTGGCGCGCGCGTCATGGCGTTCTTGAGGACGCGTGCGGTCGCGCCGTCGGCGGCCCGCATCGCGGCACACCCGCGGTTGACCGAGGCGACCAAGGCGCCCTCGGTCGTCGCCAGCGGGAGGTACCTCGTCCCCTCGACCGCCCCGCCGTCGATGCGGATGGGGCCGACGATGCCCATCGGCACCTGCGCGGCGCCGACCATGTTCTCGATGGCGGATTCGGCGTCGGCGGCGTCGAAGGTGTAGTCGCCGACGGCGTCGAGGTCCGCCTCGGTTCGCTCGACGAGGAGGCGGCGGCGGGCGGCGGCGGCCGTCTCGGCGTCGGCGTGCTGTTCGAGTTCGTGCAGGCGCAACTCGCCGCTCTCGACCGACTCGACGAGTTCCTCGGTGTCCATACCGGCGGGATGGGGGCGGGAGACTAAGGGTTTCCGTCACACGGCCGACCGCCAGCGACGGGATTCAAGGCGATGGCGACCCGCCGTCCCCGTATGACCCAACCGGCGGACCGCATCTTCACGAACGCCGAGGTACACACCCTGACGGCCCCCGACGAGGAACACGAGGCCGTCGCCGTCCGGGACGGCCGAATCGTCCGAGTCGACTCCGAATACGAGATCGGGTTTCTGGAGGGCGTCGACACCGACGTCGTCGATTGTGAGGGCGGCGTCCTCCTGCCGGGCTTCATCGACGCCCACACGCACATGGAGGTGGTCGGCCGGCGACTCGTCCACGCCGACCTCGCCACCGACGACCGCGAGACGGCCCTCGGCCGCCTGCGCGAGGCCCCCGACGAGGAGTGGATTCTCGGCTACGGCTACGACGAATCGGCGTGGGACGACGACCGCTATCTGACCCGCAAGGAACTGGATTCGGTCTCGGAGGACCAGCCAGTCGTCGCCTTCCGTGAGGACCTGCATACGGCCTCCGTCAACTCCGTCGTCCTCGACCGATACGCCGAGGAACTCCCGGAGGACGGCGTTCGCCGTGCGGCCGGCGAACCGACGGGCGTCGTCACCGAGGGCGCCGCCGAATTCCTGCGGATGGAGACGGCGCCGGACCGCGAGGAGACCCGCGAACTCGTCGCGGCCGCCCGCGACCACGCCCACGAACTCGGCATCACGGGCGTCCACGACATGGTTCGGAAGTCGGACGCCCCCGCGGCCTACCGCGAGTTGGCCGCCGACGGCGACCTGAATTTGCGGGTGCGGCTCTACTACTGGGCCGACCACCTCGATGCCGTCGCGGAGACCGGTCTGGTCACCAACCACGGCGGCGAGTTCGTCGAGGTCGGCGGCATCAAAACCTTCACCGACGGGTCGCTCGGCGCCTCGACCGCCAAACTCGCCGACCCCTACGCGGACGGCGAGGGGGTGGGCGAGTGGGTCGTCGCCCCCGAGGAACTGGCCGACATCGCCGACCGTGCGGACGACCTCGGCATGCAACTGGCGGTCCACGCCATCGGCGACGCGGCCATCGAGGTGACGCTCGATACCTTGCCCGACGACCCGGAAGCGCGGCACCGCATCGAGCACGCCGAACTGCTGCCGGCGGACCTCGACGGCTTCGACGCCGTCGCGTCGATGCAACCCAACTTCCTGCGGTGGGCCCGCGAGAGCGGCCTCTACGAGCAGCGGCTCGGCGCCGAGCGGACCGCCGCCTCGAACCGGTTTTCGGACGTCCTCGATGCCGGCGTACCGCTGGCTTTCGGCAGCGACTGCATGCCCATCGACCCCCTCTACGGGATTCAGCAGGCGGTGACGGCCCCCGAGACGAGCCAGCGCCTCTCGGTGACCGAGGCGCTTCGGGCCTACACCTCGGGAGCGGCCTACGCGGGCCACGACGAGGACCGGTTCGGCACCGTCGAGCGGGGCACGGCCGCGGATTTCGTCGTCCTCGACGCGTCGCCGTGGGGCGTCGACGCCGAGGCCATCGCCGACATCGACGTGGCGATGACCGTCGTCGATGGTGCCGTCGTCTACGAGGGCTGAGACGGGCGCCGAGGGCGGGGCCGTCGGATTCCCGGCGAGTCGGTATCGGTTTTCTGTCGTGTTCTAGTGTGTGGGAATCGCCGGCGGATTCTTGTGATTTCGCGATAAAGTGGTACATGTTGGCAAGGAATTCCCGCCAGCAGTACAGCGCGGCAACCCGGAGCGAAGACTCACACGGACAATGGACATAACTGATATAATTTCGGACGACTACGTGGAACGGTCCCCCGAGACGCGCGTCTCGAAACTCGTCAGCGCCTTCGAAGACCCGAGCGTCAAGGGTATCGTCGTGCACGGCGACGAATTCGAGGGCGTCGTCACGCGACGACAGCTCGCTACCTCACACCACCAGCCCAACGAGAAGATCGGCTCGCTGGTCTGGCACGTCCCGCGGCTCGACCCGAACGAGGACGTTCGCAAGGTCGCCCAGCTCATGATAGACAGCGATTCGCAGCTCCTGCCGGTCTTCGAGGGCCGAGACCTCATCGGCGTCGTCACCGTCGATGACATCCTCGAAGCCGTCCAGCCGTTCCTCGATACGGTGACCGTCGCCGATGCCGCCAGCACCGACCTCGTTTCCATCGACCCGGACTCGACGTTCGGGGAGGCGCTCCACGTGTTCCGCGAGAACCGAATCACCCACCTGCCCGTCGTCGAGGACGACAGCGCCGTCGGCATCCTGAGCCTCTACGACGTCACGGACTTCACGGTCCGCTCGACCGAGCAGAGTCAGGCCGGCGACGCGGGCGGGGTCGACTCCTTCGGCGGGGAGATATCCGACAGCGCCGGACGCACGCGACGGGGCGGGTTCGGCGCCCGGGAGGGCGAAGCCGCACGGCTGTTGGACCTGCCGGTTCGGGACGTCATGGTCTCGCCGGTTCGGACCATCGACCCATCGGCGACCCTCGACGTGGCCGTCGAGGAGATGTTCGACATCGAGGCCTCGTCGCTGGTCGTCACCGACGACGGGAGCCCCCACGGAATCGTCACGAAGACGGACGTCCTCGATGCGCTCACGTGGGAGGCGGAGGGCAATCGGGCCGTGCAGGTCTACGGTATCGACCTCGTCGACGACATGAGCTACGACGACATCGTCGCGATGGTCGAGAAGTTCGACGACCGGGACCACGGCATGAACGTCCTCGACGCCAAGGTCCACCTCCACGAGCACGACGAGAAGCTCCGGGGAACGCCACTGCTGCTCGCGCGGATTCGCCTCCACACCGACCGGGGCCTCTTCATCGCCTCCGGTGAGGGCTACGGCGCGAGCCACGCGCTCAACGAGGCGCGGGACGTCCTCGAACGCCAGATTCGCGACGAGAAGACCCGCGGCAAAACGAAGAAACCCCCGAGCGAGGAGTACTGGGAGAAGCGCTTCGGCTGGATGCTCGAGGAAAGCGGCTGATACGGACCGTTGCAGTCTGTTACCGGCCGTCGCCAGTGCGGGTCGGCGATGGTCGATACGAGCGGCCACCGATGCGGATTCGATTTTTTGCCGAGTCGTTGACGACTCGGAGTAGCCCGATTATTTGAGTGATGCGTCCCTTCCGGATAGTGAAATGCCCGTCTCGCCTACGCAGGTCGTTTCGCCCACACAGGTCGCGCTCGTGGCGGCGCTGGCCGTCGCCTTCGGCTTCGTCTGGTACGTCGAGGGACGGGGCCGGTGGCGCTCGCTCGTCGCGGACCGCTTTATCCGCGGTATCCCGTGGGGGACACTGGTCACCGTCGGCATCGTCGTCGCCTTCTACCTCCTCGCGCAGGGTGGCCTTCGGAACTGGGCGTCGCCGGTCATCTACCCGTTCGTGACGTGGTCGTACTTCTATCCGACCGGCCTGCTGACCGCGGGTATCGCCCACGGCAGTCCGGCGCATATCGTCTCGAACATGGCGGGAACGCTCGCGTTGGCGCCCATCGCCGAATACGCGTGGGGCCACTACGCGCCCTCGGAGCGCGACGAGTACGCGCGGTCGCGGGGCGGCCTGCTCGGACAGCCGTGGGTTCGGGCCGTCGTCGTCTTCCCCGCCGTCCTGCTCCTTTCGGCGTTTCTCACCTCCTTCTTCTCGCTTGGGCCCGGGCTGGGCTTCTCGGGGGCGGTCTTCGCTATCGCGGGCTTCGCGGTGGTGAACTACCCCGTCTCGACGGTCGTCGGCGTGGTCGTCGCCGGCGTCCTGCGGACGCTGTATACGGCGCTTTCGGAGCCCATCGTCCGCGCGACCGTCGAAGCCGGCGCGCCGTCGCCGCCCTCGTGGGCCGGCATCGGCTTTCAGGCACACATGCTCGGCTTCCTGCTCGGGGTGGTGGCCGGCGCCGCCTTGCTGTGGCGTCGCGGGCGCCGGCCCTCCGTCGAGCGGGTGTTCTTCGGAACGTTCCTGCTGGGGATGGCACAGACGCTGTGGCTCGTCGTCTGGGTCGACGAGGAGGTCTACACCCTCTATCGCGGTGCTGGCGTGGCGTTCGTCGCCCTGCTGACGGTGGCGGTCACCGTCGCGGTGGCGGGGAGTCGCGAGCCGTTGCCGCGGCCGTTCTCGGAGTTTGCGTGGGCCCCGTCGCGGCGACAGGTGGCGCTCGTGTGGCTCGGCGTGCTCTCCTTTTTGAGCGCGGGGACGGTCGCCGGCCTCGCGGTCGAGGGCGACCCGCTGTGGTGGGCCGTCGGCATCCTCGCCCCGCTGGCGCTGTTGGCGATTCCGGCGCTGATCGCGCTGTCGCCCGAAGGCTGGCGCGGCGGGCCGACCACGGGCCGACAGGCCGGCGTGGTCGTCGTCGTGGTCGTGACGCTCGTCGTCGCGTTGCCGAGCGTTCCCCTCGGCCTCCTGTTGGTCGATGCCGACAGCGCCCCGGACACGGCGGGCGTCGAGGTGCGGGACTATCAGGTCGCCTACGCCGAGAACGCGACGCCGGGACACACCTCGCTGGTCGACATGGGCAACGAGACGACCGCCACCAACCAGACGGGCGTCATCCTCGTCAGCGACGACCGCGAGATGTGGACCATCGGCACGCGCGGTAACGTCCTCGAACACGCCGGCAACGACACGGTCGTCGTCGGCGGCATCGGCTGGCGAACGGAAATCGAGGTCAACCGGACCGGTTGGGAGGTGGTCGGCAACGACAGCGCCTACGCGGTCGACCTGACGGTCGACGGCGAGACGACCCGGTCGTTCGCCTCGGAGTCGAAACGGGCCACCGCGCGAATCGACGACCGGTCGGTCGCGGTCGCACCGGTCTCGGACGGCTTCGAGCTAGCGGTGTTCAGCGGCGGCGAACGGGTGGGGGCCGCGACGATTCCGCCGGTCAACGAGAGCGTGACCGTCGGCGAACTCCGGTTCGAAACCCGCCCCGGAGACGACGGGGAGCGACTCGTCGCCTCCCGGGACGGAACCGAGGTGCAGGTGGCCGAACGGGAGCGCTACGAGTAGCCGCCCGGGGGAGGAACCACCAGTCCGATTTATACGGTTTCCGTGCCTTTCTCGAAGTATGACTGACGAGACGGCAACCGACGAAACGGACGAATCGACGTCACCGTGCCGGGTCGGCCGACTGTTCGTCGGCCTCGGACTCGCGTTGCAGGCATCGGAGGACTTCCGCGACATGGAGAGCACCGTCGACTACGCGGAGTCGGCGGGCGTCCCGGTGCCGGAGTTGCTGGCCCCGCTGGCCTCGGTGTCGATGTTCCTCGGCGGCCTCGGCGTCGCCTTCTGGCGACTTCCGCGGCTGTCGACGGCCGCCGTTACCGGCTTTCTCGCCGTCGTGACGCCGACGATGCACGACTTCTGGAACGCCGATGAGGACAGCAAGGAGGGCGAGCGACTCGCCTTCTTCGGCAACCTCACGATGTTCGGCGCGGCGCTGGTCTTTCTCCGCGAGGCGTATCGCCGCGACTGACCCGACTGCGTTTTTCCGGTTTCTTCTCGAATAGCGACGCCGCAAGCGCTCGACGGCGTGGAAACTCCTCGGTTGTTTCCCATTACGAACCGCGATAGGGGCAAAATAATCTCCTCAGACCGTATATTGAAGACAAAATTTTATCAAAGTGGGGGTTCCGTGGGCTAGTACAACCCAAGGTGTACAACTGATGCCCGAAATGGAGACGGTCGACCTCGAGACTGACCTTAGCCTCTTCAAGTACGACAACCTAGAGCAACTTCCCCCTTCGTACCGGGAGTTGAGCGAAGACGAGCGAACGGAGCGTATCGCGGCCGCCACGGAGGACCTCGGCGACGACGTGATCGTCCTCGGCCACAACTACCAGCGCCGGGAGATCGTCGAACACGCCGACTTCATCGGCGACTCCTACGAGTTGAGCCAGCGCGCCGCCGAGGCGGACGCCGAGTACGTGGTCTTCTGCGGCGTGACGTTCATGGCCGAATCGGCTGACATCATCACTGACGACGAGCAGACAGTCATTCTGCCGTCGATGGAGGCGTCCTGTCCGATGGCCGGGATGGCCGAGGCGCTGCAGGTCGACGCCGCGTGGGCCGAACTCAACGCGGCCACGGACGACGACGCCGACATCGTCCCGATTACCTACATGAACAGCTACGCCGACCTGAAGGCCTTCTGTGCCGAGCAGGGCGGCCTCGTCTGTACCTCCTCGAACGCACACAAAGCCTTCGAGTACGCTTTCGAGCGCGGCGACAAGGTGCTCTTCCTGCCCGACAAACACCTCGGGGAGAACACGGCCCACCGACTCGACATGGAAGACGCGACCGCCGAGTGGGATCCGTGGGACCCCGAATCGAAAGATGCTGACGAGGTGGCCGACGCCGATATCATCCTCTGGGACGGCTACTGTCAGGTCCACGAGCGCTTTACGGAGCAGCACATCGAGGACATCCGCGCAGAACACGACGATGCCAATGTCATCGTCCACCCCGAATGTCGGCGCGAGGTCGTCGAGGCCGCCGACGTGGCCGGCTCGACCTCGACCATCTGCGAGACGGTCGCCGAGGCCGCCCCCGGCGAGACGTGGGCTATCGGCACCGAGATTCACCTCACGAATCACCTCCAGCGGTGGCATCCCGAGGTGAACGTCCTGCCGCTGTGTGGCGACGCCTGTATGGACTGTAACGCCATGCGGCAGGTCGACCCGAACTACCTGACGTGGGTGCTGGAGGAGTTGGTCGATGGCAACGAGCGCAACGTCATCGAGGTCCCGGCCCGCGAGAAGGACCTCGCGGAACTGGCGCTCGAACGGATGCTGGAGGTCTGACCATGCAGGAACGAGACACCGACCTGCTCGTCGTCGGCAGCGGCATCGCGGGCTGTGCGGCCGCACTCGCCGGCGCGCGAGCGGGTGCCGACGTGACGCTGGCGACGAAAGCCAGCCAGCCCGAGGACTCGACGTCCTACTGGGCACAGGGCGGCGTCGCCGTCTCCCGCGGCGACCCCGAGTCATTTAAGAGAGACATCATCGAGGCCAGCGACGGCCTCGCGGACCCCGAGGCGGTCGACGTACTCGTTTCGGAGGCCGACGAGGCCGTCCGCGACGTGTTCGTGGATACCCTCGATATCGACTTCGACGAGAACGGCGACACCCCCGACTACGGCCGCGAGGCCGCCCACAGCGAGGAGCGCATCCTGCACGTCGACGCCTCGACGGGCAAGCACGTGCTGGCACCGTTCCTGAACTACCTCGCCGACCATGACCGCGTCGAGGTGCTGGAGGACACCGCCGCACTGGACCTCGTTACGCACGAGGGTCGTGTCCATGGTGCACTACTTGAACGCGATGGCGAGTGGATGCCTCGCTTTGCGGGGGCGACCGTGCTCGCGACCGGCGGTATCGGTGCCTGCTACCAGCGCTCCACGAACCCGCCGACGGCGACTGGCGACGGCATCGCGATGGCCGCGCTTGCGGGCGCGGACGTCGAGGACATGGAGTACGTGCAGTTCCACCCGACGGCGTTTGCAGGTAAGGGTGCCGACGACCAGGGCACCTTCCTCCTCAGCGAGGCTGTCCGCGGTGAGGGCGCACTCCTGCGGAACGCCAACGGGGAACGGTTCATGCCCGACTACCACGCGGACGCCGAACTCGCGCCCCGTGACGTGGTCGCCCGCGCGGTGAAGGACGAACGCGAACGCACCGGCGAGGTGACGCTGGACGTCTCGCCGCTCGATTTCGAGGGCGAGTTCCCGGACCTCCACGCCGAATGCGAGAAGCGCGGCGTCGATTCTGCGGAGGGGATTCCGGTCGCGCCCGCCGAGCACTTCCTCTGTGGCGGTATCGACGTCGATACCGAGGGTCGGGCGTCGCTGGACCGCCTCTTTGCGGCCGGCGAGTGCGCCCGCACTGGTGTCCACGGCGCGAACCGGTTGGCCTCGACGAGCCTGCTTGAGGGACTCGTCTTCGGCCTGCGAGCGGGTGAGGCCGCCGCCGGGTTCGAGGCCGAACGCGTCGAGGCACCCGAGTTGCTCGACAGCGACCCGGACCTGCCGGAGAGCTTCGCCGCAGAGAAGTTCGTCCGCCTGCGCCGCGTGATGGACGAGTACGTCGGCATCGAACGCGACCCCGAGGACCTCACCCGGGCCGCGGGCGTCCTCCGGCGCCTGAAGGGAGAAATCGACGCCTACACGCGCACCCGGACGAGTCGCTCGCTGTACGAACTCCGGGGTGCCTGCGTGAGCGCCCTGTTGGTGACTCGCGCCGCCGCCGAGAACGACCAGTCGCGGGGCTGCCACCACATCGCCGACGAGGAGGGGGCCGCCGTTGACGCTGATTGAACAGTCGCAAATCGAACGCTGGCTCCGGGAGGACCTCGGCCACCACGACGTGACCAACGACGTGCCGGGCGAGACGGCGGGGCGACTGGTCGCCAAGGAGTCAGGCGTCATCGCGGGAATCGACGCCGCCGAAGCGGTCTTCGAGTACTTCGGCGTCGACGTCATCGAGCGTGTCGATGCCGGCCAGCGCATCGAGGCGGGCGACGTGGTACTTCGCGTCGAGGGGCCAGCAGCGGACGTTCTCCGCGGCGAGCGCGTCGCGGTGAACATCGCCGGCCACGCTTCGGGTATCGCGACGAAAACGAGGAGGGCTGTCGACGCAGCGCGAGCGGTATCCGATTCCGTCGACATCGCCGGCACTCGCAAGACCACACCCGGGCTTCGCAGTGTCGAGAAACGCGCCATCGTCGCCGGAGGCGGCGATACTCATCGGCTGGACCTCTCGCATATGGTGATGGTCAAGGACAACCACGTCGTCGAGATGGGAATGGAGGAGGCCGTCGCCCGGTTCCGCGAGCGGGCCTCCTTCGCGACGAAAATCGAGGTCGAGGTCGAACGGCCCGAAGACGCCGCCGATGCCGCCCGCGCCGGTGCCGATATCGTCCTTTTGGACAATATGGCGCCCTCGGAGGTCGAGCGGGCCGTCGAGACGCTTCCCGAGGATACCCTCGTCGAGGCGAGCGGCGGCATCACTATCGCGGACGTTCCGGATTACGCGGCGACGGGCGTCGACGTCATCTCGATGGGGTGTTTGACCCACAGCGCGCCGACGCTGGATTACTCGTTCCGAACGGGCGCAGAGTAGCTATTCGAGCAGGCTCTCGCCGGTCATCGCTTCGGGAATCTCGACGTCGATAAGTGTCAGCAACGTCGGCGAGATATCGGCGAGGGTGCCACCCTCTCGGACCCGCCGGCCGCCGTCGCTGCCGTCAGGCGAGACGTAGATGAACGGGACCGGATTCGTGGTGTGGGCCGTGTGTGGGTCCTCGGGCGTGCCCATGTCGTCGGCGTTGCCGTGGTCGGCCGTCACGAGCAGGTGGCCGCCCGCGTTTCGGACGGCTTCTTCGAGGCGGGCCAGTTGTGCGTCGACGGCTTCGACGGCTGCCTTGGCGGCCTCGAAATCGCCCGTGTGGCCGACCATGTCGGGGTTGGCGTAATTGAGGACGAGCACGTCGGGGTCGTGGCTCTCGATGCGGTCGACGGCGGTGTCGGTGAGTTCCTCGGCGGACATCTCCGGCTTTTGGTCGTAGGTCGCCACGTCGGGGCTGTCGACGATTTCGCGGTGCTCGCCGTCGAACTCCACCTCGCGGCCGCCGTTGAGGAAGTAGGTGACGTGGGCGTACTTCTCGGACTCGGCCATCCGCAGTTGGGTGAGCCCCTCCGCCGCGAGGACCTCGCCGAGGGTGCTCTCGGGCTCCAGCGGCGGGTACGCGACCGGGAGGTCGAACGTCTTGTCGTATTCGGTCATCGTCACGAGTTCGATGTCCGGCGGCGAGGTGTCGACGTCCCACGCGGGGTCGATGTCCGCGAGCATCCGCACGAGTTGGCGCGCGCGGTCCGCACGGAAGTTGAAGAAGACGACCGAATCGCCGTCCTCGAGTGCGGGCCGGCCAGCGACCAGCGTCGGTTCGACGTACTCGTCGGTGTCGCCGCGCTCGTAGGACGCTTCGACGGCCTCGACCGCCGAGTCGGCTTCGTGGGGCGCCTCACGATTCACGATGGCGTCGTAGGCGCGTTTCGTCCGCTCCCAGTTCTGGTCGCGGTCCATCGCGTAGTAGCGACCACAGACCGTCGCCACATCGCCCGTGCCTGCGTCGTCGACGACCGACTCCAGTTCCGAGAGATAGCCTGCGCCGCCTTTCGGTGCCGTGTCGCGGCCGTCCGTGAAGGCGTGGGTGACGGCGTCGACGCCCTGCTCGGCGGCGAGTTCGATGAGCGCGTGGAGGTGCGTCTGATGGGAGTGGACACCCCCGTCGCTGACGAGGCCCATGAAGTGGACGCGACCGTCGTTGTCGTCGGCGTGTTCCAGCGCGCCGCTGATGGCCTCGTTGTCCGCGAAGGCGTCGGCGGCGATGTCGTCGGTGATGCGCGTCGATTCCTGCTTGACGACGCGCCCGGCGCCGATATTTAAGTGGCCGACCTCGCTGTTGCCCATCTGTCCTTCCGGGAGGCCGACCCGGCGGCCGTGGGTTTCGAGCGTCCCGAACGCGCCCGTCTCGCGTAAGCGGTCGAACGTCGGCGTCTCGGCGGCGGCGACCGCGTCGGATTCGCCGCCGTCTCCGAGGGCCCACCCGTCGAGGATGACCAGCGCTGCTCTCATTGCGTGTGGAAAGCCGGTCCCCGCACAAGGCCGTGTCGGTGTCTAGGTGACTGAATACTCAACGCCTGAGTCTGATACTCGAGAGAAGTTGTGACTTCCGAAGCCCTCGGCCGGCTACGGTCGCGCGACTCGCTGTGCTCCTCAGTCGCTCCGCTCCCTGCGGTGCTTACGTCGTCGTGCTTCCCGTAGCCGGCCTCGCCCTTCGAGTCCGCCAAGGACAGCACCGCAGCCACATGCCTCCCCAACCGACTCCCTCCCTCACTTCGTTCGGTCAGTCGTCCCTCGCGCGCTGGCTGGCCTGACCGCCGCTCACGGAGGCGTTCGCGGCGGTCGGCCAGCGCGCGCCATTTATAAGGTCGGTTGGCCGGGAGGAGGGGTCGGCCGCACGGCCGACCCTCCGACCCGGGGAAGGGCAGGCCCAAGCGGTTGCGGTCCTGGCGGACTGAAAGGGCGAGGCGGGGAGGCGTTTATATAGTCGCTAAACAGGCTCTATCCGACCGGAGGGAGGATATCCTGTTTAGCGACCGCCTCCTCGCCGAGGGCTTTCTATGTCGTGACGGTTGTGCGACTGTCTAGCACGATTTATAAGGAAACGAACGGCGTAACACGACAGCAGCCGATTCAAAATCATTGTGGCGGGGTGTCTCGGAAACGTTTTCCCGCGGCCGCCGATACGGGTTGGCATGGACTTGCGGGTCATCGGCGTCCTGCTGCTCGTGCCGCTGTTGGACGTCATGCTGCTGGTCGTGTTGGCGACGCGTCTCGGACCGGCGGTAACGGTGGCGCTGGTCGTACTGACTGCCTTCATCGGCCTGTTGCTCGTTCGGGCCGAAGGTCGACACACGCTCGGCCGCCTACAGGCGAAGGTCGCCGAAGGAACGCCGCCGACCGACGAACTGCTGGACGGCGCGCTGCTTCTCATCGCGGGCGCGCTCATGCTCACGCCGGGGCTCGTGACCGACCTCGTCGGCCTGTTGTTCGTGCTGCCGCCGACGCGATACCCGATTCGGCTCGCCGTCAAGAAGTACGTCGTCACGCCCTACGTCGACGCCAAGACGGGCGGGTTCGCCACCGGAAACGTCTACATGGGCGGGTTCCCGAACGAGGGCGGCGAGGGTGACCCTCGCAGCGAGGAGTTCTTCAAACAGGGCGGTAGCGGCCCGGTCGATATGGACGAGGACGAATACGAGTTCACCGACCCGGACGACCGAGAGCGGGGCCCCGACGACGGCTTCACCGACGTCCGGTTCGACGAGGAGTCGGACTCCGGGTCGGACGACGACGACCCGCGCGAACGGTAACCGTGGGACGGCGCGCCGAAGGGCGCGCGAAAAGAAACGTTTAAACAAGTGTCCCCACTACGCTGAAACGCGCTGACCTAGGGCCAATAGCTCAGCTAGGTATGAGCGCTCGGCTGATAACCGGGAGGTCCTCGGTTCAAATCCGAGTTGGCCCACTCGGTTTCCGACCGGTCTTTGGCCGGCGGAAATCGGTGGCCAAACTCCCGTCAGCGTACCAATTTCGCTGTTCCAATCTCGAATAGCGCCGCCTCCGGGAAACGTTCGATGGCGTTCACCGATTTAAAAGTCTACTTCGCAGACGCTCGTAGCGCCGTCGCCTGCCCCGTCAGAACGTGTAGGCGAGCATGACCTCGTCGACGTACTCGTCGCCGATGCTGTAGTGGTCCTTGCGGATGCCCTCGGTGTCCCAGCCGCGGGCTTCCAGGAACGCGACGGCCTGGTCGTTGGTGGTCGGAACGCTGTTGTACACTTTCCGGTAGCCGTTGGCCTCGGCCCAATCGAGCGCGCGTTCCATGAGTCGCGTGCCGATACCGCGGCCCTGATACTCGCTGGTGACGCCGACGGTCAGTTGGGCGGTGCTCTGGAGTTTGTCGAGTTGTGGCAGGTCCAGATGTGACCAGCCGACGACCTCGCCGTCGACCGCGGCGACGAAGAACACGCGGGATTCGACCTTGTTGTGCCGGGTGACGGTGTCCTCGTAGAGCAGTTGCTCGGCGATGGATTCGGCGACGATGTAGGTGTCCTCGGCGGTGACGTCCCGGATGGCGTCGACGAGCCCCTCGAAATCCGACTGCTGGGCGGGCCGGACGACGTACTCGAAGTCGTCGGCCTCGTAGGCCTCGACGGAGCCCACGTCGAGGGCGACCTCCAGCGTGCCGCCGTCGTCTTCGAGGTAGCCTCGGCTCTTCAGCCGTTCGAGGGCGTCCTGAAACTCCTCGGGGTCCAGCGACGTGACCTCACGAACCCGATGGCGGGCGGCCGTCCCGTGGCGTTCGACGTAGCGGTAGATCTCCTCCCCGGCCTCGGATTCGAATGTCGGCCGTTCGCTCGTTTCCATGGTTGGTCACAAGAAGCGAACCCCCTTTATCTCTTGTTGCGCTGGGGAGATTCGCCGCTGTTCGTCGAGCCCCGAGACGGTTGGAGCCGCCGGAAGCGAAGGGCGCCGTTAGCGTCGACGATACGTCGAAGCCGACCCCGTCGGTGGAGAATGATGGGGAAGCAACCGCCGGCCGGCTTTTGTCGTCAGTTCCGGCCTGTCGAAGGGTCGTCCGGCGAAAGGTGCCGGACGCCCGGGGTGTGTTGTGATGACGGCCGAGGGCGGAGACGTCCCGTCCCGCGACCGGTGCGTCGGCGACAGCCCAGTGTCGCTCGGTTCGCGCCGCGCCCGCAGTGCCCATGCGCCCGCGGCATTGGAGCGTTTGCCCATCCTCTATTAAAAGTTGTTCAGGGGCGTCGATCTGTCATGACCGGGGGCCGCGAATGGCGCCGATGGTAGGCTATCGTTCGACTCCGTCACGGCTTTGCCGCCCCGGTGCCGGGGACGGATATGAACTGCCGTATCGCCACCCGCTCCGACGCCGAGGCTATCGCCGCCATCTATCGCCCCTACGTCGAGGAGACTGCCATCACGTTCGAGGAGACGCCGCCGGAGGCCGAGGACATCGCGACCCGCATCGCCGAGACGGTCGAGACCTACCCGTGGTTCGTCGCCGAACGGGACGGTGCAGTCGTCGGCTACGCCTACACCGGGGAACTCCGCAAGCGCGCGGCCTATCGCTGGACCGTCGAACTCTCGGTGTACGTCGACCGCGAGCGCCGCGGGGAGGGCATCGGGTCGGCCCTCTACGACGCGCTGCTTGCGACGCTCGAACGGCAGGGCTTTCGGAGCGCCTACGGCGTCGTCACGCTGCCGAATCCCGGAAGCGTCGCCTTCCACGAGACGTGGGGCTTCGAGCGGGCGGCGCTGCTTCCCGAGGCGGGCTACAAACTCGGAGAGTGGCACGACGTCGCGTGGTACGAGCGCGCGCTCGGCGACGGCCGGCCGGACGACCCCACCGAGCCGACGCCCTTCTCGGCGTGTCGGGACGCGCCGTGGCTCGACGACGTCCTCGCGGAGGCGGCCGCACCGTGACGAACCGGAAACCCTGAACCGCTGGCCGTTCTAGGGGGTGGTATGCCGCTTCCGAACGTCGACACAGAGGAGACGAACCTGCCCGATTGGGCGACGGGCGCGCTGTTGCTCGTCGGGACGGTCTCCGTCGCGGGCATCGCCGACTACGTCCTGACGAACGCGGGGTTCGAACTCCTCGGGACGCTCGTGTGGGCACTCTGCTACGGGACGGCGCTGTTCGTCGTCTGGACCGTCTGGCTTCGTGATATCGAGCTGACTGGTCCGACCGACGAGGCCGGGCGCGAACGTTAAGCAAAAGTTAAGACCGAAACGACGCGATACCCGACAAGGATGTTCGAGCTCCCCCTGCAGTTGATCGACGACTTCCTGATGAACTATCATCTGGGGCACGTGCTTTTGCTCCTGTTCATCGTTGCGGTCGGCGGCGGGTTCGCTGCCAACCGCTCGGTTAAGGTCCTCGGCGTACAGTTCTCGCTGTTCGGCCTGCTTTTCATCATCACGCCGAGTACGACCATGCCGACCACGTTCCTCTATCTGGGTATCGGCCTCGCCGTCATCGGTCCGGTCATCGCCATCTCCGCCGATAGCTAACCACAACGCGCGCCCCGTCGTCGACTGCTTTTTCGGCCTCGCTCGTCGCACGTCTCAGCGACGCCCCGCTCGAACGCCCCGTTCTCCGGATTCAACGGTCCGAGCCTGCCGGCCCGCTATTCCCCGTCGGTGACGATTTCCTCGTAGCGCGCGCCCGTCTGTTTCAACGTCTCCGTCCGAACTTTTTCAGCGTCGGGTTTGCCCTTGGCGAACCCTCTCTTCTCACGGCGGCGAAGCCGCCGTTCGAACGGTCAGCGGGACCGGAGGCCCCGCTTGACTCGAAAAACTTCGATGAAAAAGTCCGACCGCTCCCTACAGTCGCGGTCGGTAAAACGCCGCGCGGAGCGCGGCGTATGCTACTCGTCGGTGACGATTTCCTCGTAACGTGCGCCCGTCTGCTTCAGCGTCTCCGTCGAGTAGAGGCGTTCGTGCTCGACGGGGAGATACTCCGCGGCGAGTTCGTCGATTTTCGCGTCGACGGCCTCGGGTTCGCGGCCGTGAATCATCGTAAAGAGGTTGTAGGACCACCCCTGCTCGGGGCGGCGCGGCCGGTGATAACACAGCGTTACGTAGGGGAGGCGACCGACCTCCTCGCCCAACTCGTCGAGGTCGTCGTCGGGCACGTCCCAGACGACCATGCAGTTGGCGTCGAAGCCCGTGACGACGTGGTTGACGATACAGCCGATGCGCTTGATACAGCCGTCCTCGCGGAGGGCTTCGATGGCCGCCAGCACGTCCTCGACGGGCGCGTCGACGGCCGACGCGATGTCCCGATACGGCGTCTTCGAGAGCGGGAAGCCGTCCTGAATCTCCAACAGGAGCGCCTTGTCGAGGTCGGTGAGGTCGGCGGCGGCCGACTCGGAGATGCGGGTCGCCGAGACCTCGGTTTCGGACAGCGACTCGCGAGCGAATCGGTCGCCGTTGACGACAGGAAATTCGAGGTCGATGTAGAAGTCCGTCAGCATCGGGAGGTTCAGCACCTCACAGCCGGTTCGGTCCTCGATCTCTGTCAGGATCTCGTCGCGCCGTTCCAGCGAGCCGGCGGTGACGACGAACCACATGTTCCACTCGTGGTCCCGCCGGTAGTTGTGGTTGATCTGCCGGTAGCCGTTGATGACCTCGGCGACCTCGTCGAATCGGTCGTCGGGCGCTTGGACGGCCGCCAGCGTCGAGGCGCCGATAACCGGTGGGTTGAGGACGGCCCCGAACCGCCGGAAGACGCCGTCTTCGCGGAGTCGTTCGACCCGTTGGAGCGCCTCGTCTTCCGTTATTCCGAGGTCGTCGCCGACGCGCCGGAAGGGCCGTTCCTCGACCGGGAAACCGGACTGATAGCCGTCGATGAGGGCGGCGTCGACGTCGTCGATGCCCGCGCGCCAGTCGTCGCCGTCGGCCGCTGGCGAACTCATTGACGCCCCTACGGACGCGGGGGATTAGGATTCGTCGGTTCCGGGCGCCGGCAGGGGCGACCGAATGAGGGACGTTTTTGCCCCGGTGGTCCGAAGCATGCGATATGGCACAAGCGACCGAGAAATACGGCGAGTGGCCGCTCAAGCGGCTGATGACCGAGGTCGTCGGCTCCGGGCACAAGTCCGCCGACGACATGACCCGCGAGCAGGCTGAGGAGGCCTTCCGGCGCATCCTCGACGACGAGCCGGACCCGACGACGCTGGGCGCCTTCTGGCTGGCGAACCGCTGGAAGCGCAACACGCCCGAGGAACTGGGCGCCTACGTCGACGTGATGGCCGAGGGCGTCGAGAGCGTCGCTCCCGACTGCGACCCCGTCGACTGCGGCGCCAACTACGACGGCAAGGGCCGCAGCGCCATCTTCGGCGTCGCCGCCGGCCTCGTCGCTGCCGCCGCGGGCACCCCTGTCGTCGTCCACTCCGGGGACCGCGTCCCCACCCAGAAGCAGGACGCCTACAAGCACGTCCTCGACGAGTTGGGCGTCCGAACCGACCTCGCGCCCGCCGAATCCGCCGAGATGACCGACGCGGTCGGCTTCGGCTTCTACTACCAGCCCAACTTCGCGCCCGAAATCGACGCCATCGAGGGCCGCCGCGACGAGATGGGGGTCCGCACCTTCGTCAACACCATCGAGACGCTGGCCAACCCCGCCGAGGCCTCGACGCATCTCGGTTCCTTCTATCACCTCCCCTACGCCAAGCGCATCATCGACACCTTCCAGGAATCCGAGACGGCACCCGTCGACCGGGTCGTCATGTTCCAGGGGATGGAGGGCTACGACGACGTGCGGCCGGGGTCGACGACCGTCGCCGTCTGGAATCAGGGCGAGGAACTCGAAGACTTCGACATCGAGACGCCCGAATACGGCATGGACTTCGAGGAGGGGGACCTCTACGTCGACGACATCGCCGCCGATTCGGCGACCATCACCGAAGAAGTGCTGACGGGCGAGCGCGACGACCAGTTCGCCGACGCCATCGCCGTCAACGCCGCCCTCCGCATCTACGCGGGCGGCGACGCCGACGACATCGAAAGCGGCCTCCAGCAGGCCCGCGAGGCGCTCGAAAGCGGCGCCGCGGCCGACAAACTCGACGAACTGCGGGACTTCTAAAGGCTCGGCGACTCGCGACGCCTATTTTTCGACGGTCGCTGGGTCAGCCGTCTATCCCTCGTAGCCGGCGTAGTCCATCAGGTCGGCGAAGATGTCCGAATCCATGGCCTCCTCGTAGACGATGGCGCCGACCATGCCGCCGGGGTAGCTGTTGCCGTTCATGGCGTGGCTGACCTTGTGGCAGTGCATGAGGTAGATGCCGGGGTCGGCGTCGGCCTCGAACTCGATGGTCTTCCGCTCGGCGGGCGCGAGGTTGACGATGTCCTGTTCGTACTGGGCGGCCTCGGGCACCTGCGAGCCGTCCTTCTCCACGATGCGGAACCGGTGGTTGTGGGTGTGCATTGGGTGGCTCATGTAGCCGTTGTTGGCGAGGTGCAGTCGGACGGTGTCGCCCTGCGAGACGATGACCGGCGAGCCGTCCTCGGGGTGAAGGGTCCGCGGGGCCGACCGGCCGTTGATGGTGAACACGTCGGGGGTGCGGTCACGCGGGCTGTAGGAGACGTCCTCGCCGGCTATCTGGCGGTTGAGCCGGGAGTCCCAGTCCTTCAGCGTCATGAACAGTTCCTGGTCGGCCGGCTCGTAGCCCTCGGGGTCGACCCGGAAGACGCCGTACATGCCCATGTCGATGTGCCGGTGGGTCTGGTAGTGGCAGTGATAGAGGTGCGTGCCCGGCACGTTCGCGGGAATCTCGTAGGTGTGTTTCTCGCCGGGCATGACGGTGATGCCGGTCGTCGTCGGCACGCCGTCGTTCTCCCAGGTCTTGCGGACGCCGTGGAAGTGCAGCGTGTGCGGCATCGTCGCGTCGGTGTTGTCCAGCGTCACCTCGATATCCTCGCCTTCCTTCGTCCGGATGACGGGACCGGGGACGCTCGGGGTGCGGTCGTCGGCCTGGAATGCCCAGACGCTCGGGAGTTCGACGGGACCGCCCATCGAGTCGCCGGGGTGGGCGGCCATCCGCGAGGTGACCGACCGGAGCGTGACCTGATTGTTCTGTTCGGTCACGTCGACGACCTGCGGGGCGCCCGCCAGCGGGAGTTGGTCGTTTTGCTGTTGTTGTTGTGCCTGCGGGCCCTGCTGTGTGCGCTGTCGACCAGCGGTACAGCCGGCCATGCTCGCCGCGCCGGCGGTGCCAGTCGCCTTCACGAAATCACGTCGGGAGAACTGCGAACCGGGGGCGCCGATGTTGTCGGACATTAGTACACCTCGACCTCCGGGTCCTACTGATAAACTCCCATAGGCCGGGTCCCACCCGCTGGGACCCGGCGCAACTCGCGGTGAAGAAAAGTCGATACCCGCCGTCGGTGTAGGAGGGTCCTACCGGAGCGTTCACGGCACGCGCAGCGAGTAGGCGACGACCGAAAGTCCAACGAGGACGAAGAGGCTCTCGATGAGGATGCCGACGCCGATGTCGACCATCAGTATCTCGAAGGTGAAGCCGCCCAACAGGACGCCGACGACGATGAAGGCAAAGCCGGCCGAGAGCAACTGGAGGGACCTGTCGCGCGTGCGCCGGTAGGCGCGGTAGGCCAAGAGCGTGACCGACCCG
Source organism: Natronomonas amylolytica (assembly GCF_037031205.1). Classification (NCBI taxonomy): domain Archaea; kingdom Methanobacteriati; phylum Methanobacteriota; class Halobacteria; order Halobacteriales; family Natronomonadaceae; genus Natronomonas; species Natronomonas amylolytica. The sequence goes on from NZ_JAYEZM010000005.1 coordinate 80,053, forward strand.
CCGACCACGAGGATGAGCGTTTTGACGACCGCGACCGCGAGCTGTACTTCCGCATCGACTGTCGTGTGGACCATTGTTAGAGCTCCTTTCTGACTTCCGACCACATCTCGGCGAGGCGTTCCTCGGCCCGCCGGGCGGGACGCTCGATCTCGACGCCGAGTTCGCAGTTCTCGTCGCAGGTGATGACGACGTCCTCGAAGTCGACCTCGTAGCGGTTGGCGTGGCTGCCGTCTTCTCGAATCTCGGTTCCCTCCCGGACCAGCGTCGCCTCCGCCAGCAGATCGAGTTTCCGGTAGAGCGTCGACCGCGGGATGTCACAGCGCTCGACCAACTCTCGGGCCGTCCGCGGCTCGTCCAGTTCCCGGACGATGGCCCGACAGTCCTCGTCGTCCAGCGCGCCGACCACCGCTTCGAGGCCGGGGTCGTCGTCGTCCGCCAGCGGGTCCCGGACCATACCCGGCGCTTTCCGGCCCCCGATATAAATACTGTCGCTCGCGGCCGGCCGACGTGGGTATCGAGGCGCCGCCAGCCGGCAGTCTTTTGCGCGTCCCACGTCACGTTCCCGTATGAGCAATCGCGAAGTCGCGAACCCCGACAACCCGACCGTCACGCTCGGCACCAACCACGGCGACATCACCATCGAACTCTTCGAGGACCGCTCGCCGCGAACCGTCGAAAACTTCCTCGGGCTGGCCCGTCACGACCCCGCCGCGGACGCCGACCCCGACGTCGAGACGAACACGTGGGAAGACCCCGAGAGCGACGAGATTCGCGGCGACTCCCTCTACGAGGGCGCCGTCTTCCACCGCGTCATCGAGGGCTTCATGATTCAGGGCGGGGACCCGACCGGCACCGGCCGCGGCGGCCCCGGCTACGAGTTCGACGACGAGTTCCACTCCGACCTCAGCCACGACGGCCCCGGCATCCTCTCGATGGCCAACTCCGGGCCCGACACCAACGGCAGCCAGTTCTTCATCACGCTGGACGCACAGCCGCACCTCGACAACAAACACGCCGTCTTCGGGCAGGTCATCGACGGCATGGACGTCGTTGAGGAGATCGGTTCGGTGCCGACCGGCCGCAACGACCAGCCCCGCGAGGAAATCGTCATCGAGTCGGTTACCGTCAACGAGTAAGTCGACGGGCCGACGCGAACTCTCGCGTCCCGCCAGCGCGGCGGTCGACACGCTTCTTATAAATCCTCCCTCGGAACACCGGCAACAGGTATAGGTGCGAGTGATGTGTGTTGATATCTCATGCCAACCGTCTTCCTCACCGGCTTTCCGGGCTTTCTCGGCTCGGCGCTGGTCGAACGGCTCGTCGACCGCCACGACAACGGGACGACCATCACCTGCCTGATTCAGGAGACGTACCGCTCTGAGGCCGAATCGACGCGCGTGGACATCGAAGCCGACCACGACGCCGATGGCCGTATCGACCTCGTCGAAGGCGACATCACCGACGGCGACCTCGGACTGGGCGACGACTACGAGCGCCTGCAGGACGAGGCCATCGAGGTCTACCACCTCGCGGCGATGTACGACCTGACGATGGACCGCGAACCCGGCCGACTGGTCAACATCGAGGGCACGCGCCACGTCCTCGATTTCGCCGCGGGCGCCGACCTCGACCGCCTGCACTACGTCAGTTCGGTCGTCGTCTCGGGTCTCTACGAGGGCACCTTCACCGAGGGGATGCTACAGGAGGGCCAACTGTTCGGCAACTACTACGAGACGACAAAGCACATGGCCGAGGTGCTGGTCCAGCAGCGGACCGACGAGATTCCGACCACCATCTACCGGCCCGCCGTCGCCGTCGGCGACAGCGAAACCGGCGAGACCCAGAAGTACGACGGCCCCTACGCCTTCGTCGAGGCCCTGCTCGACCAGGGGGACAACGCCGTCATCCCGGCCCCACGCGGGGCTTCGGAAAGCGAGTTCAACCTCGTCCCCCGGGATTTCGTCGTCGACGCCATCGGCTACCTGAGCGGCATCGACGCCTCCGAGGGCAAGGTCTACCACCTCGCGGACCCCGACCCACCGACGACGACCGAACTGATAAAGCGGTTCGGCGAGGCTGCCGGCAAGAAGCGAACCATCGTGGTTCCGTACCCCAAGGGTATCGTCGAAGGCCTGCTGACGTCGCTGAAGCCCGATTCGGACCTCCTCAAGAGCGGCGGCCTCGAATACCAGACGTGGGACGCCAGTTTCGACTGCTCGAACACCATCGCTGACCTTGAGGGCTCGGACGTCGAGATACCTGACTTCGACGACTACGCCGACGCGCTGGTCGAGTTCGTCGAGGACAATCCCGACATCGGCGACGACGCGATGGTCTGAAGCTTCGTTTCCCGAGACTATTTTGCCGATGCAACGATAGTCCGTCAACGAGTTCGATGCCCTCCACGCCTTCCGCGCCCTCCGACAGCGACGACCACCTGACGCGAAGACGCGTCCTCGCAGGTGTTTCGACGACCCTCACCGGAACTATCGTGGGCTGCAGTGGCCGAGTTCCCGGGACGGGGCCGACGCGACTCGACGTCGAGACGACGGTCGAGACGGACCAGGACTCGCGTCTGCTCTGGCAGTATCCGCAGCGCGATGGCGACGAGGACGGCGTCGGATACGCGGCTGTCGAGGTCGACCGCGTAATCCGACGCGAGAACCGCCCGCTGGCGATGCACCTGACGTTCAATTCGACCGTCGGGGGCATTGCTTCAGCCGAACCGTACGAGGGGTACCGCCTCGATTGGTTCCGGTTCCGCATCCGGCCCCCGGCGGCCTACGACGGCCGAATCAACCACCGGGTGCGCGTCGAGCCTCCCGGCCAGTGGGAGGCGTTTTCGACCCACTACGATATTCAGGGCGAGGTCCGTCGGACGACGGTCGAACTCCGGAACGTCGACACACAGGGAACGATTCGGGTCCCGGCCGTGTTCGAATCCGGGACCGATTCGCTGCCCGACCGCCTGCATTGCTCGTTTACGGTTCAGGCGTCCCGCCCGGGCGTCTTCGGGAGGACGGTTCGCGTTGCTGGTCGGGGGTCCCTGCCGATTCCACAACCATAGGGCCGGTCACTCGGCCTGCAGGGCGTACTGGAGAATCGCCAGCGCCGACCGGCCGTCCCGCAACTCGTCGGCGAGCGCGCGCTCTTTTAAATCGGTGAAGGACGCGGTATCGACCTGAATCGATTCGTTGTGGTCGAGGTCCTGTTCGGCGGTCGGCGTACAGCCGTGGGCGACGACGTAGTAGAAGACCGAATCGAAGAGGCCGTTCGTCGGTTCGTAGGTGGCGAGATGCTCGATGGCGGCGGCCTCGTAGCCCGTCTCCTCGGCCAACTCCCGCCTCGCGGCAGCGTCGATGTCGACGTCCTCGGATTCCAGCCCGCCGGCGGGCAGGCCGTAGTTGACGCGGTCGGCGGCCTGCCGCCACTCCTCGATGACGACCACGTCGCCGTCCTCGGTGAAGGGGAGGACCACGACCGACGGCGGTTCCGAGACGTAGTGGAAGTCGGTCTCGGTGCCGTCCGGCAGGCGCACCTCGTCGCGGACCACGTCGAAGCCCGGACAGGTGTAATCGGTCGCCGAGGCGAGTGTTTCCCACGCGAGTTCGGAGTCCGCATCGTCGCTGTCGTCCATACCGGCCGTCCGTCGGCGACCCTCAAAAACACCGGCCGTCGGCGACGGGCTGGGTCCATTACCGCCGGTCCGGCGTCTCCTCGACGCCCTCGAAGTAGAGGTGGTAGTGGTTCGCGCAGGCGGGATTGAACGGCGTTTCGCAGGCGGGACAGGCGTCGACGCCCATGTACTCCTGGACGGCGAGTTCGGTCCCGCAGGCGCCACAGAGGACGGCCGGTTCGTCGCGGCGCTCGACCGGCCACGTCTCGATGTCGTGGTCGGCCGTCTCCTCGTGACACCGGAAACAGGGGTAGTACGTCTCACAGCAGGCGAACTTGATGGCGACGACGTCGCGCTCGGTGCCGTAGTGGCCACACCGGGTCTCCGAGTCGACGCCGACGCCGCGGACCTCGTGACCGTGGACCTGCACGCCCGGGGGTGTGGCCGCCAGTCGCTTATACGATTCGCCGCCGGTAACGAGGCGTTTTCGGCCGTGAACCGCCGAAACGGTTTTGAGGGACCCGATTGGGCTTTCCTCTGGGTGCGATAGCGTCCGTGACACGCCGTACGGACCGTGCACCCGTCCCCACCCCGCAGTTTCCGGACCTCTGACATTCCCATCCCTCCTTCGGCCGACTCGTCGCTTCGTCACACTCCGGTCTGCGTACGCCGGGTCCGTCTGACGCCCCGCAAGGGATATGTGTGATGGCTTCGCACGGAGGGCAAGGGGGACGATGGTGGACGAACCGACAGTGTTGTTCGCGGACGACCAGCCGGCGCTGGCCGACGGCCACGCGGCGCGACTACCCGATTCCTACGAGACGGAAACGGCCTACGACGGTCAGGAGGCGCTGGCGGCCATCGACGAGGACGTCGACGTCGCGGTGCTGGACCGTCGGATGCCGAAACTGACCGGGGACGCCGTTCTCGAGCGGATTCGTGACAGTGGCTACGACTGCCGGGTCGTGATGCTGACCGGCGTCGAACCCGGCGAGGACATCGTCGAGATGGGCTTCGACGCCTACCTCGTCAAGCCGGTCGACGGCGACGAACTCCGCGAGACGGTCGCGGACCTGCTCGACCCGTCGCCGCCCGATAACGACGTTCTGGACGCGCTCGGCGACCCGAAGACCCGCCACTGCTTGCACGTCCTCGCCCGCGGCGAGTACAGCGCGCGGGAGTTGGTGGACGCGACCGACTACTCGCTGACGACGGTCTATCGGCGGCTCAACGCGCTCCAGCAGGCCGGCCTCGTCGACGCCCACGAGACGCTGAACCCCGACGGCGACCACTACAAGCGCTACACCGCCGCCGTCGACAGCGTGGAGGTCGCCATCGACCGCGGCATCAGCGTCGAGATGGAGCCACGCGGCGAAGGGACTGCCTGAAAAGGGACGACGCCGTCACTCCCCGGGCCACTCCTCGGTGCCGAGTGGTTTCCCGTCGAGAAACGCTCCGATACCCTCGCGGGCGTCGTCGGTCGTACAGAGTTCGGCGAACCGCTCGTTCGAGTACTCGATGGCCTCGTGGTAGTCGAGTTCGGCCATCGCGGAGACGGCCTGCTTGCCCATCTGAATGCCGACGGGGCTCTTCTCGACCATGGGCTCGACGAGTTCGAAGGATCTATCGACGTGTTCGCCCTCGGGGACGACCCGGTTGATAAGCCCCCACTCCCGGGCCGTCTCGGCGTCGATGAGTTCACCCGTCAACAGCATTTCGTTGTATCGCTTGCGCGTGAGCGACGACATCAGTGGCACGGCCGGGCCCATGCAGAACAGTCCCACTTTCGGCGCCGTGGCCCCGAACTGGGTCCCTTCGGCGGCGACGGCGAGGTCACAGGCCGCCACGAGCCCGAGCCCGTTGGCGGCCGCGTGACCGTGGACTGCGGCGACGACCGGCGTGCGCATCTCGACGACGGTGTGGAACGGCTCTTCCATCCCGGCGACCCACTCTCGGTAGGCCTCTTTCGACTCGTGGTCGGCGTGCTCGGAGATATCGATACCCGCCGAGAAGACGTCGCCGGCCCCGTCGACGATGATGGCTCGGACGTCCGGGTCCTCGTCTAACTCGACGAGTGCGTCGTCGAGTTCCCGGGCCAGTTGCGTGCTGAAGGTGTTCATCGCGTCGGGACGCGAAAGGGTAATCCGGCCGACGTAGCCGGTCCGGTCCGTCTCGATGGTCTCTCGGGTCGAGGTAGCTGGCGTGTCCGAACTCATACCGGAGGATTCGACGCGTTCCGTCATAAGCTCTGGTGAGGCGGCGCTGCCGGGTTGTCGGAGACGGACCGTCGGACGGACGTCAGGTACGGTCTGACAGCTCGATTCGTTCCAAGTCCAACTCCAGGTCGGCAACGTGGTCGTTGTAGGCTTCGACGAACCCGCCGAACGCCGGGGCGTACTCGCGGACGTCGGCCGCCGATGGCGGGCCGTACTGCGAGACGAGATAGACGCCGCCGGAGCCGCCAACGCGGAGATACGACGCGCCGTCGAGGTCCCACTTCAGTTCCCAGCGCGTCGACGCGACCCGTGCCGAGTAGGTGCCGTAGTCGGTCCCCTCGTAGCGCTGGAGTTCGCCGGCCATCGTGTTGCAGGCCTCCTCGATGCGGCCGACGATGCGGTCCCGTTCGTCGACGACGGTATCGGTCGATTCGACCGGCGGAAACCCGTCGTCGACCTCGTCGAGCATCCCATCCAGCGAGTCGACGTAGTCGTTGTAGGACTCGACGAACGCCGCGTAATCGGCGAGCGCTCGCGCGAGCGGCTCCGGTTCGGCCGGCTGTTGGGTCGAGACGACGTAGGTTTCGCCGCCGCCCTGTGGCTTGTATCGGAGGTATTCGAGGTCGCCGGCCTCGTATTTGACCGTCCACTCGCCCCGCTCCGTCGAGAAGGACCGCTGGCCGTAATCGCCACCCTGCAGCCGCGCGAGGTTGTAGGCCACGCGGCCAGCGTGCTCCCGGACTGCCGCGAGCACGTCGTCCCGTCTGTCCGCGACGGTATCCACGTCCGAAATATCGACATCGAGGTCGCTGAGCGGAGCCATACCGTCTCGAGAGCACCGGAGGTGATAACGTGCGTGGCTTCCGACGAGAGCCGTGGCTCGGTGAGTGAGAATGCGGGAAAAGTGGGCCGGCACGAATTTGAATCGTGGTTACGGCCACCCGAAGGCCGAAGGATACCAAGCTACCCCACCGGCCCGCATCTGGAACGATGCCGTCGGCGACTTTAAGGGTTATGATGCCGCTCGATTCAGAGCGCTTCGGACCCGGCGGTCGTCTCGAAGCTGCCGCCGCCGCCCGGTTTCTCGCCGCGAACCTGTAGGTACGCGTCCGCGAGGATGCCGTAGCTGAGGATGGCGAACACCGAGGTGAGCGCGAGGCTCACTACCTGACCGGCGACGGGACTGATGAACGAGAACACCGACCCGAGTCCGCTGCCGACGGAGGTGACGACGCCGACGATCAGACCGAGCGCCAGCAGCGACCAGCGATTGCCGCTCGACAGGCCCCAACTGCGGCGCAGGGCGTCGATTGCACGTTCGTCCTCGACGCCGATGGCGAAGATGACGAAGATGAAACTGATAGCGAGGAAGACGCCCGGAACGATGAGCAGGACGAACCCAATGGTGACGGCTATCGTGACGACGATGTTGGCACCGACAGCTGAGATGAAGGCGCGCCCGATTCGACGGGTGAACAGTTCGCTCGGCAGCGAATCCAACTCCGATTGCTCGCGCGTCAATGCTCGGGTCGCCGCGATATAAAACACGACGCCGAAGGCCAATCCGAGGACTGCGAGCACGCCGGCCGCCGCGACCGGTATCGGCAGCGCCAGTCCGAGCTGGCCGGACCCTTCGACCTCCGGTGGGAGGACCTCGAGGAATATCGTGTTGACCGCACCGAGGAACACCAGTTGATACACGAAGGTCAATACCATCAGCACGCCACCGCTGTAGGTGAGCGACCGGCGAATCCCGTCGCCGAGCGCGTCACCGATTTGGAGGGACATACACCGGTACGTCTCGGCAGACCTACTTAAAACTCGTCTCGGCAGACGTCGGCCCGCCGTGATTATCGACGACGTTCGGCTTCCGGCCTCGTCCGCACTTGACTGGACGGAAGACCGGTCGAGAAGGAAGTTCCTGTGGGGTGGTATGAGACGCATAATAATCAACAAGGGTCATGTTGATGAGGAGTATGCGAAACCGCCCTTCAGATAGGCCCTCCCGGCGGGTGCGCGACGAGTCGAGCGCTCCGTCGACCCTTTCCGTGTCGGGAAACGAGCTCGAGCGGCAGGTTCTCAGAATCGGGGCCAAAGCCCTCATCACGGACCACGGTCGAGTCCTCCTCGTCAAAGAACGCCACGGGGACGGCTCGACGTTTTGGACTCTCCCGGGCGGCGGCGTCGAGCGCCGGGAATCCTTCTCCGAATGCCTCCGACGTGAAATCGAAGAGGAGATACGGTGTCGTGCGACCGTCGGCGAGACGGTCGGCCGCTACGTCTACCACCACACGAGTCGACCAACGACGACGACTGTCTACGCGATTTTCGATGCGACCCTTCGGTCGGAGCCCGAACCCAACCGGACGGAGGGTATTCTGGATTACGAGTGGCTGGAGCCGACGGACCTCCGGCCGACGACTCTCGATTCAGTCCAGCACTTCATCGAGCAGTCGGTGGCGGAAAACGGTGGGGAGCGATAGGCGTCGTCACGTCGACGTAATCGGTGGGATGGAAACCTCTCGGAAGGCGGTCGGCGGCGAATCGCTGCGGAGTCAGTAATCCACGAACCCGTCCGTATCGAGGTAGTTGTGCGCGACGGTGATGGTGTGGTCGGCGTGGAGTGCATGCGGGCCGATGGAGACGCGCCGGTCGGCGCGGTCGGCCAGCAGGTCGGCCTCGGCGTCGGTGAAGTCGTGGTGGTCCGAGAGGACGAAGACTGGACTTTCGGGCGGTTCGACGTCGACGACGGGGTTGCCGTCCTCGTGGAGTTCGACGAGCGTTCCCTCCTTGGCGACTGCTTCGACGGTCGCGGCGAAATCGCCCTTCCCGATGTAGACGCCGGGCGAGGGATTGGCTTCCATCGCGCCGATGGCCTCCTCGCGGGCTTCCAGCGCACCACGAATCAACGCGCCCGTCGAGCGTTCGTCGGGGTTGAGTCGCCGGAGTTCCGACCCCTCGAAGCGGACGACGTACTCGTCGCCCAAGACGAGGTGGACGCTAACGTCCTCCCGGAGGTCGTGTGAGAGGAAGAAGGCGCTGTTGACACACCGACACAGTACGTCGAGGCGGCCGGCACCGGGCAGGTCGTCGAGCGAGAAGTCGTCGGTCGTCGGCGCGTCGTGGCCGACGACGATGAACTGTCGCATATCGGCTCTCCGGGCGCGGACCCTTTAGCCGCCCCGCTTCGCTGCAGCGCTGGTCGAATGGGGTGATTTTATCGCCCCCGCGGGGTGACGGGTGGACATGGACGCCGCCGCGGTGCGTACGGTCCTCGACGAGAACCCAGCTCTCGAATCGGCGCTCGAAGCGGTTCGAGCGGTCGACCGCGAACGGGAGACGTGGACCTTCGACGACGTGCCAATCGATTCGGGCGTTTTCGGCGAACTGGTCAACGAGGGCCTCGTCGAGTCGGTCGGCGACGAGTATCGCGTCGCGACCCCCGAGGCCGTCGACCGGGCGCTTGATGGCGATGTCGAGACCGATGAGCCACGTTTCGAGGCGAGCGACGCACTATCGCTGCCCGACATCGACCGCACGGCCGCTGCGGCACTTGCCGGTTTGCTCGCTTTGGTCGCCGTCTTCCGAGCGACCACCTATTCGGCCGTCTTCCGCGATCGGGTCGTGTTTCCGTCGAACGACCCCTACGCGTACGTCTACTACGTTGAAGAAGGCCTCCGGAACGGGTGGACTTTCTCGGACCTTCCCCTTGGACAGGAAACCGGTGAGCCACTGACGACCATCCAGATGCTCGTCGGTTCCGAGTTAGCCGGCGGCCTCGGGAGTCATACCGCGTTCCTCGCGTGGCTGCCGGTTTTCGTCGCCGTTGCGACCGGCCTCGTCGTCTATCTGTTCGCCTACGAGGTCACCGAGGACCGCCACGTCGCGCTGGCGAGCGTGCTCGTCCTCGCGGTGCTTCCGGTCCACGCCCTCCGGTCGTCGCTGGGGTTCGTCGACCACCACGCCTTCGATTACTTCTGGCTCGCCGTCGTCGCGTGGGGGACCGTCGCGACCTTCGCCCTCGATTCGCTGGCCGCCGACTGGAAAACGACACGCGCGGTCGGCATCCTCGCCGTCGGCGTCGCGGGGAGTATCCTCGCGTGGTGGGCCGCAACCCTGTTGCTGTTCCCGGTCGCCATCGCGGTCGTCATCGGGGCTGCCATCGCCGTCCGTGACGACGACTCGTTCCTCGCGCCCGGCCTCGCCACCGCCGCCGGGGTTGGCATCGGCGCGGCCGTCGTCCTGTTGCCCCATCTCCTCTGGGGCTGGCACGAGACGTTCGTCGTCGGCGTGCCCGCCGTTCTGACACTCGGGGTCCTCGGCGTCGTCGGCGCGACCTATGGCTGGCGCGCACTGGAGTTGCCCGCGTGGGCCTTCCCGACGACGGGCATCGTCGGCGTCGCTGGCGTCTCGGCTGGGGTGTATTTCCTCGTGCCGACCGAGTGGGCGGCAATCTCGCGGCAGGTCTCCCGCCTGTTCGCCGACCGGGACATCGTCGAGATGCAGTCGGTCTTCGGCACCGAGACGATGGGCTGGCTCTTTTCGTTCGGTCTACTGTTGTTTGTTGTCATCCCCGCGATGGGCTGGGGCATCTATCGCTCCTATCGTGGGGACCGCTCGTGGCTCGTCGCTACCAGCTATGGCTGGTTCATGCTCTTTCTGGCCACGCTGCAGGCTCGATACGCCGGCGAACTCGCGCCGTTCACCGCGCTGTTCGGAGGGCTGGCGCTCGTCGCCCTCGCCGAGCGCGTCGACGCCGCGAAACTGCCGGTCCCGCTCGGTGGGGAGCGTCGGCCGGTGACGCTTCCCGACCGAGACGTCGCGGTCAGGCTGGTCGTCATCGTCCTGCTCGTCTGTGGTCTCTCGGCGGTGTTGGCGCCTATCGGCGCCTCGAACCTCACGATTCCCGAAGAGCAGTACGAGACCGCCGCGTTCATCGACGACCACGCCGCCGACGCGGGACACGAGTACCCCGACAACTACGTCTTCAGTCCGTGGTCGTGGAGTCGGATGTACAACTACCACGTCAACGGGGAATCGCGGAGTTACGGCTACGCCCAATCGAACTACCGCGATTTCACGTTCGCAACGGACCCGGATTCGGCCTACGACCGCTACATCGCCGGTGGCCCGGCACAGAACGCCTATCTGGTCACCGAACCGGTTCCGGGCGACCCCGAGATTCCCGACGAGACGATGCAGGCCCGCCTCCACGACCGCTACGGGAGCGCGGGCAACGGGACCGAGGGACTCGCCCACTATCGGGCACTCTACGCCAGCGAGAGCGGCGATTATAAAGCGTTCCGCGTGGTGCCGGGCGCGACGCTTCGAGGTGAGGCTGACCCCGGTGCGACGGTGACTGTCGAAACAGGAGTCGATATCGAGAGCGATTCATTTACTTATCAGCGCGGGGTGACCGCCACCGAGAACGGGACCTACGCCGTGACGGTCCCCTACCCCGGCGAGTACGAGGTCGACGGCGCCAGTTCTGATTCTGTGAACGTTGCCGAAAGTGACGTTCGGAACGGGACGGACGTCCGAGCGACCTAGGCTTTTACGTATACACCGCATACAGCCGCGCATGGCAATCGAGGCCGACAGCGATGATGCCGACTCCGGACGGGAAATCCGATTGACGGAGAATCCGGACGGCCGGTGGACGGCCCGAGACCTTCGTGCGGAGGTTTCTACTCAAGGAGAGACCCGAACGGAGGCACTCGAGGCCCTCGATGCGGTCGTGGCTGCCCTCGAAGGCGACGCTGGTCGCGAGCCTACCGATGAGGAGATGGAAGCGCTCGGTGTGGACCCGGAGACGGCACGTAGCCAAGGCGACGAGCTGCCGGACGTTCTTCAATAACGACTTCGATGACGACACGGGATTTCTCCGGGGAAGACGTCTACAAGGTACTTGTGAATCAGGGGAACTTCAGGCACGTCCGTACTACCGGTGATCATCTGATTCTGAAGTGGGAACCGCCCGAGGACCACGACACCGATATGCGGACGGTCGTCGTCCCGGCACACGATTCTATCAGTATCGGTACGCTCCGGGATATCGCTCGCGATGCAGGTGCCAACGACTTCGAGGCCTTTTGCCGCTGGATCGACGATAACCGCTGATACAGCCAGGCGTAACAAATCTTCAAAAGTACCCTTGGCGGCTCGGTTGAAACCTACCGTTAGTACCTACCACGTCAGGCCTTCGTAGGTGAGGCCCTCGCGGCGGCTGATGATTCGGCGGCCGTCGACGACGACCGAATCTTCCATCGCATCGAACTCCTCGTCCAGTTCCGCGAAGGCCGGCCAATCTGTGACTGCGGCCGCGGCGTGGGCGCCATCGAGCGCTTCGGCGGCCGAGTCGGCGTACTCGATATCAGGGAACTCCTCGGCCATCTTCTCGGCGGCCAGCGGGTCGTAGGCGACCACGTCGGCGCCGCGGTCCTGCAAGCCCTCGATGATCGGCTTGGCGCGGGAGCCACGGATGTCGTCGGTGCCCGGCTTGAACGCGAGGCCGAGGACGGCCACGCGCTTGCCCGCGACGTCGACGTGCTCGTCCATCAGGCCGAGAAGACGCTGGGGCTGGGTGTCGTTGACTTCGATTGCGGCCTCGACCATCGCGGGGTCGTAGTCGGCGTCCTCGGCGGCCGCTCGAAGGGCAGCCGTGTCTTTCGGGAAGCAGTTGTGGACGACGAGTCCGTCGGTCGTCACAAAGGTATGTGTATCCGCGACCTCAAGCGAATACACGTCGACTTCGTCCTCGGTTACGCTGATATCCTTGACGGCGACGGTGGTGTGGGCCCCGCCATCGGTGTGCCCGGTTGGCCTGATATCAGCCACCTCGTCTAGCCGCTGCTCGATTCGTGCCTGTTCTGCGGGGAGGAACATCTCCTTGAGAGCGTCGATCTGTTCTTTCGCGCTCACGCGGAGGAAGTGGGCTGGTCGGGTTGATTTGGCTGACTGGGACGTTTTGTAACTCGGGACGATACCGAGGCCGTGTAACAGGAACTGCATCCCCTGAATGAGTTCCTCACTTACTGAGCCGTAATCGTAGACGACGGCGTTCGAGTGACTCGTATATTCGATATGTCCGTCGCCACGGAATAGCCCTGCCAGAAGCGCCCGCCGGTTCCGTTCGGTCTCTTGGAAGGCGGCGTCCGGAATCGCCGCCGTATACGAGCCGGTACCACACCCGAGCCACTCGAGGAAGTACGACAGTACCCGGCTCGATGTCTCGATCTGGGTGGCCGTTTCCTGAGTACTCGTCCGGTAGTGGATGTCGTGTCGCTCGAGATACGATTCGACATCGGCGACGTATTCCTGCTCGTCGGAGGGATGGAAACTCAGCATGACGCGCTTGCGGGTCGTTGAGCCGTGTCCGGAATCGTCTTCGTTGATGTGGCCCTCACTGAGGTAATATCCGATGAATCGCCAGAAGTCCTCGTCCGCGGGGATGATCGCCGGCACGTACGTCTGCCCGCCACCGACCGTCGTATAGAGGCTCAGGTCGGTGCGGTCGATCGGCAACTGGTCTTCGAACTCGAGGAAGACATCCAAGACGAGATAATCCCGTCGGATGAACTCGTGGACTTTGTCGTAACTGAACCGCTCGTTGTACTCTCGAAGGACATCACGAACCTCGGATTTCACTTCATCCATATCGAACGACGGCTTCAGGTAGACGGCCTCGTTGTCGAAGGCCGACGAATCGACCACTAGGTCGATGAGGTCGAACGTACCGACTGGGTCAGCCGGAAGGTCGGTCTGAACGGGGAGTTCGTCTCCCTCGTCGAGCTTTCGGGCCTCCCGAACCGTCGGCTCGGCACCCTCCATGACGATCATTGGATGGTCCTCGGTCACCGTGACTTCCTTGTTCATTCGCGTCCGGACCGTGAAGAGATCTCCATCGTACGTGCGTTTGGTAGCCGCCTGAACCGGCTTGAACGTGGCTTCTCCCCTATCGTAGCTGAGGACCGACACGTCCTCGACGGTCTCATCAGTCACGTACTGCTCGAAGAACTCGGCCATCGTGAGTAGCCGCGTCCCACTCGCGTCTTTAATCAGGATGCGTTCGTCGCCGACGAGACACGAACCCCCCCATCCCACCCCCGAGTTGAGGAACTTTTCGCCGATGCGGTCGTCCATGCCCATCGCCTCAGCTACTTCGTAGGTATCGACGCCCAACTCCTTGCAGATGTTCCCGAGGTCGTTGATGAGGCTGATCTTCGCCGCGAGGAACGTGTTGTTGGCGTACTTGATCATCGCCGCCTCCCGGCGACCGGTCTCGACGGTCGGGACGTCCCAGTCGCTGATAAGCGGCTGGTAGAGTTCGGCGAGTCGGTCCAGCGCGCGGCCGTCGCCGTCGGTCCCGATAACGATTTTGTCCGGGTTCATGAAGTCGTCGACGGCGCTGCCTTCACGGAGGAACTCGGGGTTGACCGCGACGCCGAGCTCGTCGCCGTCGGTCTTGCCCGAGGCGGCTTCGAGCGTCGGAATGACCTCCTCGTCGATGACGTCCGGCAGGACCGTCGACTTCACGACGACGAGGTGGTAGCCGTCCTTGTCGGCGATGGCCTCGCCGACGTCCTCGGCGGCCGCGAGCAGGCCACTGGGGTCGATAGAGCCGTCCTCGCGTGCGGGCGTGCCCACCGCGAGGAAGGTGAGGTCGGTATCGGTGACGGCGGCGTGGTCGGTCGTGGCTTCGAGGCTACTGCCGGCGTACGCGGATACCATCGGGTCCAGTCCCGGTTCGTGAATCGTCGTCTCACCGGCGTTGAGTCGTTCGACCGTCTCCTCGTCGATGTCGACCGCCGTCACGTCGTGTCCCAAATCCGCGAGACACGCCGCGAGGGTGGTGCCGACGTAGCCGCTCCCGACGACGCTTACGTTCATGGTAGGTTCTATCGCGGCGGGGGATTTGAGGGTTTGGCTCCGCGGGTGCTCGTCTCCCTACTCGTCGCCAGCCCGCTGCTCGGAGAGGTGTTCCCACACCTCTGCGCACCCACAGCCATCCTCGACATCCGATAGGTGGTCGTCCCCCGGGCGTCCGTCGCTTGCGTTTAGATTTTTGCCAGCCATTACTCAAACTCTGAGTAACTCTTTACTATTCATGATATAAATCTCTTCTGTCGGCATACAGCAACCCATATAAAAGCGTCTAAATGCAGAATCGGCACCGCACAGCGCCATGAGAAAGTTTTTATGCTCACTTACTCAGGTTTTGAGTAACCATGTCTATCCTGGTAACCGGTGCGGACGGCTATATCGGTTGGCCGACTGCCCTTCGAATCGCGACGCGGACCGGCGAACGAGTCGTCCTAGTCGACAATTTCGGCCGGCGCGAGTGGGTCGAATCGGTCGGCTCGACCAGCGCGACGCCCATCGCCAGCATCGACGAGCGCATTGAGGCCGCCGAGGAGGTCCACGGCTGTGGCAACCTCTCCTTCGTCGAGGCCGACCTCACGAACCGGGACGCGGTCGACGAACTGCTGTCGGTCCACGAACCGTCAGTCGTCGTCCACACCGCGGCCCAACCGTCGGCGCCCTACTCACAGATCAACGGCGAGCGCGCCAACTTCACCCAGCACAACAACATGCAGGCCACCCGGAACCTCCTGTGGGGCCTCGACGCGCATGACCTGAACGACACCCACTTTATCGAGACGACGACGACCGGCGTCTACGGCGCCCCCGAGTTCCCCATCCCCGAGGGCGGCGCGACGATGGAGAACCAGGGCGAGCGCGACAAGGTGCCCTTCCCCGCGATGGCCGGCAGTTGGTATCACCTCACCAAGTCCCACGACGCCGCGAACATGCGGCTGGCCCACGACCAGTTCGACATCCCGATTTCGGACGTTCGGACCGCCATCACCTACGGCACTGAGGTCGAGGAAACCGCCGCGGACCCCCGACTCGCCACGCGGTTCGACTTCGACTACTACTTCGGCGTCGTCGCCCACCGCTTCTGTGCACAGGCCATCGCGGAGTACCCCATGACCGTCTACGGCAAAGGCGAACAGCGCAAGCCGTTCATCGCGCTGGAGGACGCCGTTGAAGGCCTCGCCCAACTGGCGCTTTCCGACGCCGACGACCGGTCGGACGACCACGTCGTCTACAATCAGGTCACCCGCGCCATCAGCATCGTCGAAGTCGCCGAAACCATCGCCGACGTCTCCGACGAGTACGACCTCGACGTCGAGGTCGAACACTTCGAGAACCCCCGCGACGAGGACGAGACCCACAAGATGGAGATCGAAAACGACCGCTATGCCGACCTCATCGGCGGCCAGTCGACGACCTTCGAGGAGGGCGTCCGCTCCATCCTCGGAACGCTCGTCGACCACGACGACACCATCACGGCCCACGAGGACCGCTTCCTCCCGGGCGTGCTGACCGACGAGGAATAAGGCGTGACCAAGATGAGCAACGCGACCGACGACGGCGACGGCCTGCGCATCCTCGTTACCGGTGGCTGTGGCTACATCGGGAGCGCGCTGGTCCCGCGACTCATCGAGGACGACCGCGTCGCAGAGGTCGTCGTCTTCGATTCGCTGACCTCGGGGTCGCCTCGCAATCTCGCGGGCAGCCTCGGCGATGACCTGCAGTTCCGCCGTGGCGACGTCCGCGTCTACGGCGACGTCGAAAGCGCGATGCGCGGCGTCGACCGCGTCGTCCACCTCGCGGCGATAACCGGCGCTGATTCGACGCACGACCGCCGCGCCGAGACCTTCGCCGTCAACCAGGACGGCACCGAGAACGTCCTCACTGCCGTCCGGAAGTTCGACGTCGAGAACGTCGTCTACGCCTCCTCGTGTAACAACTACGGGCGGGCGGCCACCACCGACATCGACGAGGAGACCGACCAGAACCCGCTGAATCCCTACGCCGAATCGAAGGTCGAATCCGAGGAATTGCTCGCGGAAGCCGTCGACGAATACGGCGTCGACGCGACCGCCCTGCGAATGAGCACGAACTACGGGTGGGCCCCCGGCGTCCGATTCAACCTCGTCGTCAATCACTTCGTCTTCCGCGCCCTCACTGACCGCCCGCTGACCGTCTACGGCGACGGCAGCAACTGGCGCCCCTTCATC
Source organism: Natronomonas amylolytica (assembly GCF_037031205.1). NCBI lineage: Archaea > Methanobacteriati > Methanobacteriota > Halobacteria > Halobacteriales > Natronomonadaceae > Natronomonas > Natronomonas amylolytica. The sequence continues at coordinate 96,972 of NZ_JAYEZM010000005.1, forward strand.
CACGTACAGGACGCTGCCCGCGCGTACGCTCACGCCGTGTTGAATCCCGAATCGTGGCCCCAGTTCGTCTACAACGTCGGGTCGAACGATGGGAACTACCGCGTCGCCGAGATCGCCGAGATCGTCCGCGAGGAACTCGACCGCGACCTCGATATCACGTATCTGGAGGACGAACACCCCGGGCCGTCCTACCACGTCAACTTCGACCGACTCGAAGAGACCGGCTTTGCGCCCGACTGGACGCTCCGTGCGGGCGTCCGCGACCTCGCCGACCACCTGCAGGGATCGAACCCGGAGATATCCGAACCATGAGCACGAACGACGCTACGGAATCGCACGGGAGCATTGATACACCGACCATCGCCGTCACCGGTGCGGCCGGCTACATCGGGAGCCGTGTCGTCAAGCGCTTGCAGGAGACCCATCCCGACTGGGACCTCATCGCCCTCGATAACCAGTATCGCGGGCAGGTCGAATCGGTCGGCGATGTCGATATCGCACACGTCGATATCCGCAACCGTGGGCGCCTTGAGGCGACCCTTGAGGGCGCGGACATCGTGATGCATCTCGCCGCCGTCAGCGGCGTCGACGACTGTGAAGAGAATCAGGACCTCGCCTACGAGGTCAACGTCACCGGGACGAACAACGTCGCGTGGTTCTGTCGCAAGACCGGTGCAGCGCTGATCTTCCCGTTCAGTATGGCAGTCCTCGGCGACCCCGAATCGTTCCCCATCACCGCCGACCTGCCGCGCCGACCGATGAACTGGTACGGCCGCACGAAACTCCTCGGCGAAGAGGCCATCAGGACGTTCGCGGAGGGCGAGTTCCCCGCTCATCTCTTCCTCAAATCCAACCTCTACGGCGAGCACGTCATCGACGGGACGACCGTCTCGAAGCCGACCGTCCTCAACTTCTTCGTCGACCGGGTGGACGCTGGCGAACCGCTGACGGTTTACGAGCCCGGCAGCCAGTCGCGGAACTTCATCCACGTCAAGGACATCGCCGAGGCCTACCTCGACAGCGCTGAACAACTCCTCGATGCGCTTGAAAATGGCAAGACCGGTGCAAGCGCCTACGAAATCGCAGGGGACCAAGACCCCTCGGTGATGGAACTCGCACGGACCGTTCAAGATATCGCCCAGACCGACTACGACACGGATGTCGAGGTGACGCTCGTCGAAAACCCACGTGCGGCCGAAACCCTCGTCGAGGATTTCACCGTCGATACCTCGCGGGCGAAAGCGGAACTGGGCTGGGAGCCGACACACACGGTCGAAGGGTCTATCCGAACACTGCTCGAACGACGCGAGTAACGGTCGACCATCATGGACTCTCACCCCGACCCGACCGACCTGCTCGAAGAACTCGACCTCAAGGAGTACGAGGCGACTGCGCTGGCGCATCTCCTTCGGGCAGGTCGAACCACAGCCCCGGATATCGCCGAAGCGACCGGCATCCCGAAGGCGCGTATCTACGGCGTCCTCGAATCCCTCGCTGATTATGGCTTCATCGAAGTCATTCCCGGCCGACCGAAGCAGTATCAACCGAAATCGCCGGCGGCTATTCTGGACCGGGCGATGGAGAACCGACGACAGGAGTTCGAGGACTACCGAACCGAGATTGAGGGCCTCCGCCCGGAGTTTCTGGACGTGTTCGGGCCGTTGTACGAGCAGGCCGACGAAGACGTGTCGCCGACCTCCGAGTTGTTCCACGTCGTCGATGTCGGTGACCCAAGCGAGACCGAAACGCGACGCTTGTATCGGATTGCCGATGACGGCGTCTACGTCATCACGAATAGTTTCGCGTATTTCGAGTCGGTCGAACCTGCGGTCGCGAACGCGCTGGCGGATGGCATCGACGTCTCGGTGCTGTTCTTGAATCCTGAGTTGTTGCCTGAGGAGAACGTTCCGCGGCAGCGAGAAATCGTTGAGCGGTTGGAGTCCGATTATCCAGAGATCGACTTCCGGTTTAGTGAGGAGGTTCTACCGTGGCGCGGGACGTTCATCGACCCGAGCATGGATTACGAATCTGGGCAGGCGATATTCCTGGTGGAGGAGACGGACGTGCCAGATTACAAGCGACAGGCCGCGATTACGGAAAACGGGTCATTCGTGGCGGGAATGAAGCGGTATTTTGACTTGATTTGGGAATACGAGAGTTTTAGTTCGCTCGCCTGAGTGTCCTATTTGGCATCGTCTAAGTTAAATATAGCCAAGGTCCTCCAGCTGCTTTTGAGTCGAATCGGACATGTTCTCAAGCTCGTGTCCGACTCGGGAGATGGCAGATTCCTCAAACGAACCGAATACATCTTCGACGCGGTGTCCCCCGTTCTCTGAAACGACAAAGCTGTTTTGTGCGCTGACGATCTCAACGGTTTGTTCCTCCTCACGCCATGTGACGTACTTCTTGACTCGCCCATCATCTGCCTCATAAACAGCTCGAGAAGTCGCAGTATAGGGGGAGAGTGTGTCGACGTAGGGTTCTGCTCGGGCCTGCTTTGGCTTATCCACTCCGACTGCTGTGCTCACGACAGGTTCGTCCGTGACAAACGACGGTTCTGCCTCTTCCAGCAGCCGTTCGACCGCCCGGGGGAATGAATCGAGTGAAACCGGTTCATCGATTCGCTTGGGCGTTTTTTGATTCGGTGCACGGACTACCAGTGGAACGTGAGTCAGACATTCGTGAATGGCGACATTGTGTTCTGCGATTCGGACTGGTCGCAGATTGCTCGGCTCACCGAACCCTTCGCCGTGGTCAGCCGTGATCACGAGAAACGTTTTGTCGAGTACGTCCCGAGTCTCAAGTTCTTCGACGAGGTCTTTCAATAATGAATCTAACTGGAGGATCGAGCCATCATAAAGTCCTTCCAGAGCCTTCTTTTCCCACCATGGTCGCTGTCCGCCAGCGAACTCCCATTTTTGCTCCTCGACATCGTTTTGAATTTCTCGTGCTTGGTCTCCTCCCCACTGGTCATACGCATCGTCGGGTTCGTATGGAATGTGTGCATCCATAAGATTCAGACAGACTGCCCACGGCTCGGTCTGACGGGCCTGCCAGTTCAGAAACGCGTCGATGTAGTGGGCTCCCGAGGCCCCAGTATCGAGAGCGTTAGGCAAAACTGAAGGGAAATCGTATGCCAATTTGATAGCTGCTCCATTTGCCAGCGATCTGAGTGGCTGTTTGCTCTCAAAACAGCTCCTGAGGTACTCGAGGTACTGGCCACGTCCTTCTTTGGCGACGAACTCGCGTGGATCGACGGCATCCGGGAACGGGATGTTTTGTGGCCCGTATACCGTGTCGAATCTGTTCAGACCGGCATCAACGTTCGTGATCCAAGTATTCTCGGAAAATACAGCCGTAGAATATCCCTGCTCGCTCAGTTTTTCGAAAATAGAATGCCCCGGCTCGAGTTGTTTCTCGGTCGTCGTTACCCCGTGTTCCGGGACTGGTCGACCGGTGAATATGCTGGCATGGCTGGTAAGACTCGTCGCGGCAGGTGATCTCGCTTGGCTGTACCAAGTTGCTTCTCTTTTTGCCAGTGACGAAAGAAATGGCGTTGTTTCATTGATGTGTCCATGAAGGGATGTGTTCCGTGCTCGGACGCTGTCGAGGATTATTAATAGAATATTCGGTTGCATCGTATTACCATCCCTAAATGGATCTCCTACAAATAGTTGTTGAGCGTCCTTCGTTGGTTCGGAGAGGGTGTCATTGACCATCCAGTGGGACGGTCGACGAACTCGCTTGTGGGAAATCAGCACACGACAATGGAGCAGTAGTCGTGAAACCCGCGAACGAAAGGGGTAAATGTTCGGTCTTAAAAGAATGAATCATCGACCGTCGAGGATACGACTATCCGCCCACTCTCGATTACACCTCTACTGTCCACTTGCCGGTTGAAGAACGCCGCTGTCTAACTTGAGATTAAGTATCATGAAGGGGACCCGGAACGTATTGGCCTTTCGACAGCAGTCTATCGATCCGACCCCGAGATCCGGATTTAGTTCTGAATGGCCGTCGCCACAGGGGAGTGACTGCCAGCCCACACTCCCGACTCGCACGGATTCAAACCGTGTATCGTGGGTTTCACGACTGAACCATTGCCGATTCAAATTCATTCGGAGGAAAGCGCCTGAGCGCGTAAACTGGCACCGATGAGGTGGCGACAATGAAAATAGGTAAATCGACAATCGTCCACTTTATTTCCAGAGTCGGCCTCTCTGCTGCTGGATTCGTCGCGACGTTCCTGATTGCCTATCTCCTCGGTGCGGACGTTCTCGGGAAGTACAAAGTCGTCGTCGCATTGGTCCTCTGGTTGAATATCCCAACAATGGCGATTTCGTCGGCGATAAATAAACGGGTTAGTGAAGGTGACTCATGTGGGGCATTTCTGTCTGCGGGCTTCATTTTGACGGCAATCCTCGGTACGGCAGTGGCACTCGCGGTCGTCTTCTTTAATCACTATGTCAATCAGTATGTAGGTGCGCCAGTCAGTGGGCTACTTGCTTTTATACTTCTAGCTGATGCGGGATTATATTCTGTCTCCGGAGCGCTTGACGGACAAAAGAAGGTTGCCTCTCGAGGTATTCTGCAGACACTCGAACGGGTCAGTCGAACGGGCTTACAGGTTGCTTTAATACTCCTCGGATGGCGACTAACAGGCCTCCTTGTCGGTCATGCGGTATCGCTTGCTATCGCCGCCATTCTCGGCATTTTCTTGTTTGATACTTGGCCAACAATTCCTTCTATCGAACAGTTTCGGAGCCTCTTTGAATATGCTCGATACGCTTGGCTCGGCACCGTCCAGACTCGCTCGTTTGCTTGGATGGATACGCTTGTTTTGGCGTTCTTCGTTTCTTCGTCTTTGATTGGGATTTACGAGGTCGCGTGGGGCTTGGCCTCGGTTCTCGTTTTGGTCGGACTTTCGATTCAACAGATTCTGTTTCCGGAACTGAGTGAACTCGGTACGGAGGGTTCTGACGAACGTATTCATACCCATCTGGATGAGGGATTAGCCTTCACGGGCATATTCAGTATACCCGGACTCTTTGGGGTACTGATCGTCGGTGAACGCCTGCTACGGATTTATGGAGCAGAGTTCGCGCAGGGAGCAACAATCCTCGCGATTTTGGTCCTCGCCCGTACGATTTCGGCCTATGGGGCGCAGTTCGTTTCGGCGATTAATGCGATCGACCGACCGGATGTGGCATTTCGGATTAACGCAGTGTTCGTCGTGGCAAATGTTCTCCTTAACGTGTTCTTGATTTACTTATTCGGGTGGTACGGTGCCGCTGTCGCGACGGCTATTTCTGCACTTCTCATGCTCGTGCTCGGCTACCTGTCTCTTTCGAAATTAATTGGTTCGCCATCGATTCCAACTCTTGAAATTCTCCGACAAATCGTAGCTGCCGGTCTTATGGGGATTTCTCTCCTCGGGTTGGTTGAGGTGATGCCTACAGGGCTCTTGGCAACCATTGTTGTCGTCCTTCTCGGGATAGCAATCTATTCGAGTATATTGCTCACTATCTCGACTCGCATTCGACGAAGAGCAATTTCACTACTCCCAGAACCTATACGCACCAAATACGATATCTGAACGACGTGTGACCGAAGATAGAACTTCCAACAGGTGGTCGGTACCACCTATTTATACCTCTTCATCTGAGTGAGCAATACCTTTGTAACGGGCCCTTCCTCCAATCCTGTATGTGGGAACACGCTCGACTCTTTCTGCGCTCGGTATCTGCTACAATCCGCTCGGATCTTTCGGAGGACGATTCGCTGTCGTTCATTCTGTTTGGGACTGCATTGTTGGCGGGATTTTGGTTCTGGTATCGTGTCCCGAACTTCGCTGGTCCTGACGAGTATTCTCGACTCCTTCAGCCGATAAAGACTGCCGGATATGTCGCCGCTGATCCCAGTATCGAGGCACTCCGTCGTGGTCTTCTGGACGGTCGCGCGCTCGGGGCGACCTTTTATGTTTACGCGCTCGTTCTCGCCCCTCTCGCCGTTCTGGTCCTCGTTTCCGGGCAGTTCAGCGAGTTCGTATCACTCGGATCGGTCACTTCTCGCTGGACGCTTTGGCATGAGGCGCCAGTGTGGTTTTGGACTGGGGCCGTACTGTTCAGTCGGCTCGTTTTAATCGTCTTCGCCGCCGGATGTGTCTACCTCACCTATCGACTCGGCGTTCGGCTACAGGACCGACGAACGGGCCGCTATGCATCGGCACTACTGATGTTATCGCTTGGCTTCGTTTCGAAAGCTCACGAAGCAGGCGAAGACCTACCGATGCTGTTCTTCTTCTTGCTTGCGACTTATCTCGCTGTTCGGTTCATCCAGACTGGTGACGAGCGGTCGTTCCTGGTGGGTGCGGCAATCGGTGGTCTCGCGATTGCATTCAAACTTACTGCGGGTGTCGTGGTGTTCGTCCTCGCCGGCTCACTCGTCGCTCGAAGCCTAAAGACCGATGGCGCGTGGTATAGCGGGCTCCTTCGGCCGAAATTGATTGCCGGAGGCCTCGCACTCGGTAGCGTGGCGATTTACGTTGGCATTCCAAGCATTCTCGTTTCCGGCCCGGAGGCGCTGTTGACCCGCGTCTTCCATACTGCAGGCCAGAAGACTGCGCTCTCCGGCGGTCGGGAGGCCCCGATCTGGTACTGGATCTCGAAAGGATACCTAGAAGGATTCGGGCTTCCACTGGGCCTTGCAACCGTCGTCGCTATTCCCGTTAGTTTCCTCTTTCTCCGAAAACAATCGGTCAGCATTCACGCGGCGGCGCTTTTGCTGGTCGCGCTTGTGGTATATCTGATGGTCTTTTTCCAGTGGTCGTATCTCCGTATGCACCATCTCCTTCCGACGTTCCCGCTGATGTTGTTACTTTTGGGGATGGTCTTAGCGGGGCTCAACAAGCAACGACCGTTACTGGGGCATACGTTGGTCGCTATACTCGTCGTCACATCCGCCCTGTATGCAGGCGGTGGCGTCATTAAATATGCTACTGAACCTCGCGACCAAGCCACTGACTGGATGGAATCGAACGTAGACCAAGGAGAGCGGGTCGTGGTGTATGAAAATTCCATCGCAGATGTCGCTGCTATCCACGGTCGTACGGTTGAGCATTACCCCTATGACGAGGAAAACGCCACATACAGTTCCTCGTTGGTCTTGAATGAGTCGGCGTATACTGAGTGGATGATATCAACGCCTGGCCGCGGACCGGAGTATATCCAACTTACTGCGGCAGATATCCGGTATCTTGATCCATTCTCTCCCTTGGCGGAAAAATACCCTCGCCGTGCCGAATACATCCGCCAACTGCTTGATGGTGATAATGGGTACCGGATTGCGGTGGAGTTCGGGAATCGCCCCGAATATCGAACGCCGAACGCGGAACTAATCCGAACTGGTGTTAAGCCGACACCGGACCCTTACGAGGAGTACGTGGTCATCCTGGAGCGGGATGACTGACTGCGGCGTTCTCTCATGTACGTCTTTCGTCGAGTGCTGAAAGTATCCGGTCGTATCGGGCTACGGCCGCCTCGAAACTGTACTTTTCTTCGATCAAGTTCCTGCCACGCGAACTAATCTTCGGCAAGTCATCCCGTTGTTCGAATATCCTTTCGATACCAGCGGCTATCGCACTCGAATCAGTATCCGTCATTAGGAAACCGGTCTGACCGTCCTGCACGACGTCTGGAACGCCAGATACAGGTGTCGCATACACGGGCGTTCCACAGGAGAGGGCCTCCAGGATTGTCGTCGGTAGCCCTTCTGTCGGCTGTGAGGGCATAACTAGCAACTTCATGCGATTCAGTTCAGTGGATACGTCCTCGTGGTCAACCCAACCGACCAACTCAACCCGGCCGGCTTCGATCTGGTCGTCCAGTTCGGTTTCTAACCACTCATAGAGTGGGCCATCTCCAACGAAACGGAAAGTAAGGTCGGAGGGGAGTCGCTTGGCGACCTGCGCCAATTCCCTGACTCCCTTCTCCTCGTCGAGACGGCCAACGAATCCGACCACCTCGTCGCGTTCCCCGAAGGACGTCTCGGGACTGAATGCTCCAGTGTCGACGTATCGTGCACCCCATGGATGAACTGACGACGAATCTGGATTTAAATCCAATTCGCGAGCCATGTTCGGTGTATAAGTAACGATCCCATGAGCCGCGACAAAGCCTGCCCGTTCGAGGACACGGACGAGAGAAGCAAGCCCCCACGCCAGTATATCCGGCATGCGCTGTTCCCACGTCAAGCGCAACGTGAGTGGGACGTCGCCGCGTGGTTCAACGAGGACGGTTTTCCCGAGGAGGCGTGCGAACAGAATCGGTAGCAGATACGAGGTCGCTCCGAAGAATAGTACGATCGACTCGGGCTGCCGTCGAATAGTGGCACACATCCGTAACTGGTTCAATAGGAATCGAACGGCCGCTACAGCGACGTTTTCGCCCGTACTTTTTTGAGTTAACTCGATTACGTTGCGATCTTCTCGAATCGTGGAGTCGGAGGGCAGATCGGCGGTGATAAGACTGACTGGTCTCAATTCTGCGAGGATGTCCAAGAGCGTCCGGGTCGCGTTTTCTCCCGCGGAACTCAAGGGATGGGTGATGACACAAATCCCGCGTTCGGTCATGAAACGCCCTTCGTCGGTGACTGGCTTATCCTTGTTCGTTCAGTAGCGGACGAGGCCGTACAGATAGCCACTCCCGACAAACGCCGTAAACACGAGTAGCATGACCAGTTGCTTCGCCTTCGGAAGCGATGGGGACCGAACGAGGTCCGCGAGTCGTCCCGGGAAAAACTCGACGGCAAGTCGTCGGAGGAAAACATCCTCTTCGTCGCCATCGTTGGTCTCGAGAAGCTCCTCCATCGCACGTTTGGAGTACCCCTGCCAGAACGCTCGATCGAGTAGCCAACTAGGGTCCGTCCGGTAGTCGAATACCTTGTGGGCGACCTTCGCGTCAGGCGTGTACCAGACTCGTTCGTCGTACTCGACGGCCAGTCGAGCACACAACTCAGTTTCACCGCCTTGCAGATTTTTGTCTCCCTTTCGTCCGCCGATGTCGATGTCGAACCCGCCGAGTTCGAGGAAAATATCTCGTCGGAAGGAGATATTCGACCCGAACGTGTTGCGAACGTATCCGGGTCCATCAGCGAAGCCGCGATGAGTCACACCGACTAACCAGTAGAATTCCTCAGGGAGAAATTCCGGTTTTCCCGCAACCCACTCGGCGGTCATTTTCCCGCCGACTGCAACTGCGTTCCGTTCTTCATAGCCTTTTACGAGCTCCTTGACCCAGTCTTGGTCGGCTATTGCATCGTCATCGATGAACGCAACGATGTTACCATCCGCGATTTCAGCGCCTCGATTCCTACTTTCGAGTAGGCCTAGGTTTTCGTCGTTGCAACTGATTTGTGTACGGTTCTTGTCGCCGTAGTCGTCTAGAACACGTTCGTAAACTGTAGTTTTCCCATCGACAACTATCACTAATTCAATATCGTCGTATGTTTGGCTGAGTATACTCTCGGCGGCATCCTGAAAGTCGCCGTATCGGTCGTGAGAATACGTACAGAGTACGACGGAGACCCTCATTCAACGATTATACCCCTGAACGGCCGATAAGCGTTGTGACTGCTGATCGATTTTTCTATAATTAGATTTGAGTATTCAATAATATCAGTAGATACAGTTCACTGATTATCAGAAGGAAACATTCAAGCGGATAGTATCTCTTTCAACCGGTATGCGCGTTGTAGCGATAGTGCCAGCGTACAACGAAGCAGGTACTATCGGTTCTGTTATTGATGAAACTTCTTCGCACGTTGATGATACCGTCGTTGTGGATGATGGTTCTACGGACGAAACAGCGGAGATTGCCCGTAACCACGGCGCGACGGTTATCTCCCATGCAATCAATACCGGTGTCGGCGGCGCAGTCCGAACCGGCTATCTCTACGCTATTCGAAACGACTATGATTTCGTTGTGCAGGTTGATGCAGATGGACAGCACGACCCGGCATATATCCCAACTCTGCTCGAAACTGCCGAGGACAACGACATGGTTATCGGTAGCCGGTACCTCAATGAAAGCTACAAGGAGTATTCGTTCATCCGAAACCTCGGTATCCGGTTCTTTACGTCGATGGTGAACTCTCTGGGTGGTGTGGAAATAACAGACGTAACGAGCGGATTCCGCGTCTATCGAGTTGATCGTCTGCGTGAAATACTCCACCGATCCGATAAACATTGGGCGGTTGAACAGACGCTTGCTGCTGCCAGAAACGATCTCAGAATGAAAGAAATCTCAGTTCGGATGCCAACTCGTGATGTCGGACAATCACAGTTCACCCTGGATACGTTCGTTATGTATCCTCTCCGAATGGCCGACGTAGTCCTTCGGATTCTCCTCTTCAGATAGAACATGGTTGAGTATACGCTTATCAATGGTATCACGTTCGCCCTGGGATGGGTATTCCTCTACATCGGCTACCGAATGGTCAAGCGTGGTCGGGGGGATGTGGCTCTGTTCCTCACTATGGCGGGAATCGGGCTCGGTTTCATTATCGTCGCGGTATATCCTGACATCTTTGAGGTCATAGCGTCCGTTATCGGTCTTGAATGGAAAGCTCGGGCCATACTTATCGTTTCGAGTCTCGTACAGTTTATCCTGATTATATACCTCTTTCATCGGACTAGTCGGCTCTATGATAAAGTCTCGAGACTTAACGAAGAGTTGAGCCTTCTCAACGCGAGCATGACGGATGGCCGGGGGGACAGTAGACCAAACGAGACCGGCGATGACGACTGATAAAGCCGTTCTATCCGTCGACTTCGAATTATTCACTCACACGCCTGCCTATCGGGGTGTGTCCGGCTCTATTGCCGACGAGACACTTGGCCTTGATGCGTGGCCCTTCCTTCGCGAGTTGCTCGCAGAACACGATGCAACTGCGACGTTCTTCGTGGTTGCCGAAGTCGCACAGCAATATCCCGATACGATCGCTTCGATAGCCGATGCCGGCCATGAAATCGCATCTCACACGCTGACACACCCGCTACTGACCGACCTTCCTCAAGACGAACAGCGGATGGAACTACAGCGATCTCGAACCGTTCTCGAGGACGTGACTGGGGAGACGGTCAACGGGTTCCGAGCACCCGCGTTCAAACGTCCGGCTGGATTCTTTCCGCTTCTTGACGATGTCGGGTATACGTACGACTCGAGTATCGTTCCGGCACGCAAGATCCCCGGATGGTATGGGGGTGAGTACTCGATTACTGAACCTTGCTCAATGACTAACCTCGCGCCTGGGGCTCCGGATATCTACGAACTGCCTTTGAGCATTATGCCGGGAATCCGATTGCCATTGTCCGGCGCATGGACCCGATTACTCGGTCGTCGGTATACCCTGCTCGGGCTGGAACTACTACGTCGCTCGGATACAATTCCGGTATTGTATACCCATCCGTGGGAGCTCGTTGAGCTTCCATCAGTCGAAGGGTTACCGAAGCGGGTTAGTTGGCGGACGGGTGAGTGGATGCGTGAGACCTTTCGGCAGATACTATCGATGGAATACGAATTCGTTCCCGCAAGTTCGGTCGTTGGAGTGGACGCGCTGTGAGTAAGTCCGTTCGATCGCAGGCAGCGCGAATCGGCCGATATCTGTTGGGTATCGCTGCTCTGATATGGGTCATTAACCGTGGTGACTGGAATAAGACGATCGATGTTCTCGGAGAGATCTCTCCGTCGGTTCTGGGCTTGCTCGTAGCACTCGCGATTAGTGGAGTCGTCTTTCGGTCCCTGATGTGGTACTCAATCGTGGACCACACGACGGAAATTACGCTTCTGACCGCGATTGAAATCGATTTAGTCGTTAATTTCCTCAACCAGTTGATGCCTTCTCGACTCTCGGGTCGCTCGGCCGCGCCGCTGGTCGTTCGGCAACGAGCCGGTGTGAATGTCGGGACAGCGGCCGGTATTACGGGAGTCAATACTGGCCTGTATGGTTTGCTGTATGCTGGTACTGCACTCGTCGGTATCGCAGTTATATTCGGTCGGATTAGTACTGGTTTACTCGGACTCCTGTTGCTATCGACGGCGCTGTACCTGGTTGCTGGCGTTCTCATATTGATTGCCGGCCTGAAAATGGAGATAGTTGACGCTCTTGTTGTTCGATTGTCAGCGCCCTCTCGACGGATTCCAATTATCGGATCTCGAATCAGCGAGCTATTCGACCGGGTACCTGAGTTTACCGGTTACTCGGCCGATGTATTCCAAGAGACGTTGACATCTCCTCGGGTACTCTTGGTGTTCATCACCGGGTGGATCGGGTCACTCGCTGTCTTTCCCGCGCTCCGCGTCTATGTGCTATTTGGTGCGCTCGGGAGTGGTTTCGAACCAGCCACCGCCTTACCGGTTATACTTATTGCCGCGTATAGCGTTACGTTACTTCCCCTTACACCGGGTGGCATCGGCGTCACGGAAGCGACAGCAACGTTCGTCTTCGTCGCGTTGGGCGTGCCATACGAAATTGCTGCTTCGACCGTACTTGTAGACCGTGTTCTTGGGGTTTACATCCCTGCACTTCTCGGATGGTATCCGACAGTTCGCCAGAACCCGCTGTCGTTCGTCTCGAGTTAAATCGGAAAATATTCCCCGATAACGGAGCGAGTGTGGCTATGTCCCGAACGTTCGTCGTGGGTCTCGACGGTGCGAGTTGGGAGCTGCTTGAGCCTTGGATTGAGGCAGATGAACTCCCTAACCTCGAGAGCATCCGCAAAGACGGCTCGTGGGCCACGAACCGGAGCTGTCTGCCCCCCGTTACGTTTCCGAACTGGAAATGTTACTCGTCGGGGAAAAACCCGGGTAAGTTCGGCGTCTTTTGGTTTGAGCATATTGATCTCGAACGCGAACAAATCGATGTAATGAACGGTTCCAGTTTCGATACTGCTGAACTCTGGGATTATCTCAATGCAGATGGCTATTCGGCAGGTGTGGTCAACATGCCGACGATGTATCCACCGCGTGAAATCGACGAGATGATCGTTTGTGGCGGCCCGGACGCGGTCAGCGGTGAGTATCGTTCGATCGAATCTGGATATACGTATCCTTCGGAGTTGGCGGATGATCTCGAATCGAGATACGACTATCGCGTCCACCCGGAACCACTTCTCTCGTCCAACCAGGAACGCGGCGAGGAAGTCGAAGAGATCCTCGATTTACTGGACCTCCGCTTACAAGTCGCCATCGATGCATTGGAAGAGCGAGAACTTGATTTCGTACACGTGACGCTTTTTTATCTAAACGTTCTCCACCACTTCTTCTGGAACGAGGAACCGACGAAACGGGCTTGGAAGATCGTTGATGAGTGGCTTGGTAGAATCGATGAGTTGCCGGATACAAATCTCGTTATCATGTCCGATCACGGTTGTGACGCGACGACGACGGAATTCTATATTAATGAATGGCTGGCCGAGAACGGGTATCTCCAGAAGACCCGTACTATCGAAGACTACTTCCAGCGTTTCGGACTGACGAGAGAGAACGTCTTAGACCTCGCAAAACGCGCGAATCTGGTTGATGTTCTCTCTCGGACCGTCCCCGAACACATACAGAAACTCGTCCCACAGAGTGCTGGTGTTAAACGAGAACGGAAACTTGATAAAATTGATGTCAATCACACGAAGGCAGTTGCAAGCGGCCAAGGTCCGATTTATCTGAACCCGGAATTCAACACCGAGTTGGTTCGTGAGAAACTCGTCGCCGATCTTGAGAACGTTACCGACGAGAACGGTAACCCGCTGTTCACGAACGTCTATCACGGGGAAGACGTGTATTCGGGACGGTACGTCCAGAAGGGCCCAGAAATCGTACTTGACCAGCGACCGGGTGTCCACGTAAACGACGGACTCGGTGGAGGAGAGATACAAACGAAGCCAGACCGATGGGCCGCAGAAAACACACCCACCGGTATCTTTGCCGCCAAAGGCCCTGACTTCGAACCATGCGGTGGGTTGGGAGAAATCGATATCGTTGATATCGCACCGACGGTCCTATCGGTGTTCGATGTCCCCCGTCCGACCGATATAGATGGTGAGGTTCTACCGATTTTTGAAACGCAACCCGAAGAACGGACTCAGGAGCCTATCAGGCGCGCAGAGGCCTCTGGTGTGGCCGATGAAGATGTCGCAGATCGACTAAAACAACTCGGATATATGGAGTAAATCGTCAGTTCATCCGTGTTCCGTTCTGAAAGATCGCTTGCCGAAAGCATTTGTAGACGAGATTAGTAGAGGAAGGATATGCAAGCTGTCGTACTCGCCGCCGGCGAGGGGACCCGCCTCCGCCCCCTCACCGAGGATAAGCCCAAGGCTCTCGTCGAAGTCGATGGCCGACCGATTCTGAGCCACTGTTTCGACCAACTCATCGAACTGGACGCCGACGAACTGCTCGTCGTCGTCGGCTACAAGAAGGAACGCATCATCGACTACTACGGCGACGAATACGAGGGCGTCCCGATTACCTACACCCACCAGCGGGAGCCGAAGGGGCTTGCCCACGCTCTGCTGACGGTCGAAGAGCACGTCGACGACGACTTCATGCTCATCCTCGGGGACAACATCTTCGAGGCGAACCTCGCGGACGTGGTCAACCGTCAGCAGGAAAACCGGACCGATGCGGCCTTCCTCGTCGAGGAGGTGCCGTGGGAGGAAGCCTCTCGCTACGGCGTCTGCGACACCAATGACTACGGCGAGATAACAGAGGTCATCGAGAAACCCGAGGACCCGCCGACGAACCTCGTGATGACGGGCTTCTACACGTTCACGCCGGCCATCTTCCATGCCTGCCATCTCGTCCAGCCCTCCGACCGCGGCGAGTTCGAACTCTCGGATGCCATCGACCTCCTGATTCAGTCGGGTCGGACCATCGACGCGATTCGGATGGACGGCTGGCGTATCGACGTCGGCTATCCCGAGGACCGCGAGGAAGCCGAACGGCGCTTGCAGGACGGCTACGAGGTTGAAAACGAGAGCGAGGAAGCCGGTACGACCTCCGAATAGCGCGCCGATTCCGGGCGGCTTTTTGTGCGGTCGAAACGACCCAATCCTATGCACGTACTCGTCACCGGTGGCGCCGGGTTCATCGGCGGCCATCTCGCCGAGGCCTTCCTCGATGACGGCCACGACGTGACCGTCATCGACGCGATGGACCCCTTCTACGATCTGGGACTCAAGGAACACACCCTCGACGTTCATCGCGAGGTTGCCGACCGCGAGGGCGTCGCCTACGAGTTCGTCGACGGCGACATTCGAGACGAGGATCTCGTCTCGGAACTCGTCGACGAGGCCGACTACGTCTATCATCAGGCCGCCAAGGCGGGCGTTCGACCGAGCGTCGAAGCGCCACGGGAGTACGACGCGGTCAACGTCGACGGGACGCTCAACATTCTGGATGCGGCCAGAAATACGGACCTCGAACGAATCGTGATGGCCTCCTCGTCGTCGGTCTACGGCGGCCGCGAGGAGTACGTTCCCTTCTCGGAGACTGACCCGACACTGCCGGTCTCGCCGTACGGCGCCTCGAAACTCGCCGCCGAGCGCTATGCCTGTGCGTACAACGAGGTCTACGACGTCTCGGCGGTTGCGCTGCGATACTTTACTGTCTACGGCCCGCGGATGCGGCCGAACATGGCCATCTCGAATTTCGTCTCCCGGTGCCTGAACGACGAGCCGCCGGTCGTCTACGGCGACGGCACCCAGACGCGGGACTTCACCTACATCGACGACGTCATCGATGCCAACCGGACGCTACTGGACAGCGACGCCGCTGACGGCGAGGCGGTCAACATCGGCTCGACGGACAACATTGAGATTCGGACGCTGGCGGCGGAGATTCGAGACCAACTGGCGCCCGAGTTGGAGCTCGAATACGCCGAACGCTACGATGCCGACGCCGAGCACACGCATGCGGATACGTCCAAAGCCGAGGACCTTCTCGGCTACGACCCTGACCACACGATTCGGGAGGGCGTCGAGAAGTTCATCGAGTGGTACCGGGCGAATCGGGAGTGGTACGAGCCGTTGGTGTTGGCGTCGTAGCCCTCAGTGTGCGAAATTGGAGTATCAACGTAGAGTCTCAGGAGCGAAACGATAGCCAGCCGCTTAGCGAGTAACAGCCCTTAGTCTTCTGTTCGGAGGTTCGTGACGTCCATCAGGTCGGTGAGAAGTTGGGTCTCGAAATCGGTGTCCGCGACAACAAGTTCGCTCCCGGTCGACCGCGCGGTCGCCGCGATGAGAAGGTCGCGCGCGGCCATTCGTTCCCCGTCCTCCATCAGCTGGTCTTGCATCCGGGCCGCCTCCAAAGCGATTTGCTCGTTCAGATCGATCGAGTGAACACCGCCGAACTCTTGGCGAACATCGACGACGTCCGTCTTTCCCGACCCCACCCGTCAGTTAATCACCTCGAAGACACAGACCGAGGACGTAAGATAGGGTTGCGAGCGGTCTTCGACATATTCGACGACGTCCGGCACCCCTTCGAGCATGTCGATGATGACGGAGGAATCGAGGAACGTCACTGCTCGAAGCTCTCCCGAGAACGCTCTACGGCCTCTCGTGCGCGGTCGGCCTGGTCTTCGCTCCACGCGCCGATGTTGATGGGTTTCTCGCTCTGTGCGAGGCGTTCTAAGAGTTCGTCAAACGTTTCGTCTTCCCGTTTCAACTGCTCCAGCATCTCCTTCGTGTCGTCGGAGACTCGGATGGACGTACTCATATGTATACGGTCTGCATACAGGCCTAACTAAGTTACGCCGGTTTGGAGGTTACAGCGATAGCGAGGCGAAAGCCACTCCTTTAGGGTGGGAGGGAGTCAATCCGAATTCTCCTCGTCTTCGCTGAGGTCTGGAAGGTCGTCGGCCTAGCCCGGATTGTTGGCTTACCAGTCGTCGATTCGCTCTGATCCCAAATCCTGCACCAGCATCTGCAATACTCCTCGCTTCTCCCGTTCGTGGGAGTGGTCTGTTCGAGGAGAGATTGACGTTCTATCCACGTCTATGCATCGAGGCGTTCATTCCCCAGTGCGAAAACCGCAAACAGTACGCACCGCTCATGTTGGCGTCGTCGGCTCGCTGTCCGTTCAAGGAGCGCGCTACTCGCTTCGAATCAGAAGGAGTGCCAGAAGGCCGGCCGTCATCGAGAACCCGGCCAACACGACGAACAGTATCGACGTCGAACCGTAGGTCCGCACGGCGCCGATGATCGCGGCTCCGAGGGCGCCGACGCCGAAGATGGCGAGATACGTATACCCAAAGGATAGGCCTCGCGACCCCGCGAGCGAGTACTTCGCGATGGTCGCCTGAGAGAGCGGTTGCATCGCGAACAGCGCGAACCCGAGCAGGAAACTCACCGCCAACAGCCCCCACAGCCCCGTCTCGGCAGCCGGGACGAACAACAGAGCGAAGGTGGTGAGCAAGCCGAGCATCACCAACATCCCGCGGTCGGGTTCGATGCGTTCGGTGAGGCGGCCGCCCAGATACTGCCCGCCGATGCCGACCATCAACAGGCCGGCGTACAGGTACTGCGCGAGGTCGAACTCCTCGGCAAGGGCGCTCTCGGGGGCGAAGAGTCCGAGGCGGGCATCACCGATGGCCGCCGTGAGGAACTCGCCGAGTAATTCGGGCAGAAACGTGACGACGCCGCGATAGTAGAGGCCATTGAACGCGACGATGACGAAGACCAGCGCGAAGCCGACCGTGAACAGTTGTCGGGTCTCGGTTAGGAACTCGGCGGGCGACGACGGGGGTTGACGCTCGCCACCGTCGGCCATCTCGACGGCTGCTGTCGGGTCGAACTCGATGGACAGCCCCACGACCGCGGCGATCAGCGCCGGGATTGCGAGGAGTGCGACGACGAGTTGCCACTCGAAGACAAGCAAGAGCAGCGCGGTCACGAGCGGCCCGCCCGCGATACCGACGTTGCCGGCCATCCCGTGGTAGGCGAACCCCCGACCGCGCTCGCGGACGCCGTTGCTGATGAGCGTGAGGCCAGCGGGATGGTAGACGCTGGCCGCCGCGCCCCAGATGGCAATGGCTGCCGTGATACCGAGAACGTTCGGGGCGATGCTCAACGTCAGAAACGAGATTCCCATCCCGGCGAGACAGAGACTGATGAGGCGTCGCGAGCCGAAGCGGTCGACCAGCAGGCCACCGGGTAGCGCGCCGACGCCGAAGAGGCCGTAGCCGACCGCGACGGCCGTGCCCAGGACGGCCGACGTCGTCGAGAACTCGAGGAGCCACACCGTCATCAGGATGGGTATCGACAACTCGTAAATGTGGACCATCGCGTGGCCGGCCATTACGAACCCGACGATTGAACGATCGTTTTCGTCCACGAAGAGGCGTATTCGGCGATGGCATAATAGACTCACGTCTGTTCGGGACCGGGACTGCAGGGGGAGTCCAACAACCGTCCGACACAGTCGGAGCGTTTATTCACCTCGGATTCGGAGGGCAGAATATGACTGGCGGGTGGCGGTATCGGATCGCGAGTGTCCTCGGGGTAGTCTCGCTTTCCGTACTCGCCGTCCGCCTTGCCAACGTCCCGGCGCTGCAGGCTGGGTTCGCGTTCGTTCCCGTTATCGGCCATCTGCCCTTCGAGCCAGCATACGGCACGGAGTTCGCCTTCGAGGCGGCGACGACTGCGCTCGTCATGCTGGCCGCGCTCGTGCCGCTCTACAAGCCGCGGCCGCGTCGGATTCTCGATGCCGCCGAACTGGCCGCCCGGCGCGTCCTGCTGGCCTGTATCGCCCTGGCCGCGATCGGCTATTTCGACTACACCTATCGACTCCCGCGGGCGACGCTCGTGGTGGTAGGTGTGATTGCGCTGGTGGTGATGCCGTCGTGGTTCGTGGCCATCCGACGGCGTCCCCGTGGGGAGGCGGGGCGGACGCTCATCGTCGGCGACGACCCTGATACGATGGACGACATCCTTGCGGCGCTCGACGGTGGTGTCGTCGGGTACGTCTCACCACCGTCGGCGTACTTCGGGGCCGACCGCGAGCCACAGCCAGCCGTGCCGGCGAGCGCTGACGGCGGCCGGCCGGAGACACTCGACGAACTGGCGTGTCTCGGTGGCCTTTCACGGCTCGACGAGGTGCTGGTGGAGTACGACATTGACACGGTTGCACTCGCGTTCGCTCAACCGGATCGCGCGGAGTTCTTCGGTGCGCTTGACGCTTGCTACGAGTACGGCGTGACCGCGAAGATCCACCGCGAACACGCCGATAGCGTGCTGACGACCGGCTTCGGGAGCGAAGAGTTGGTCGACGTGGATCTGGAGCCGTGGGACCCGCTTGATCACGTCATGAAGCGAATCTTCGATTCGGTGTTTGCCGGGGTTGGATTGCTTGTGCTGTCGCCTGTTATGTTGCTGATTGCGGTTGCAATCAAACTGGAGGATGGTGGGTCAGTATTGTACGGGCAGGAACGGACGGCCTCGTTCGGTGATACGTTCCGGGTGTACAAGTTCCGAAGTATGATAGAGAACGCTGAGGACGCTGAGCCGGTCGATGACGAGGAGAATCCTCATATTACGCGTGTCGGTGCGGTGCTTCGTCGGACGCATCTGGATGAGGTTCCACAGCTGTGGTCGATTCTGAAAGGCGACATGAGCGTCGTCGGCCCTCGGGCCGCGTGGGTCGAAGAGGAGGTTGAGTTGGAGTCGGTCGCCGATGACTGGCGAAAGCGCTGGTTCGTGAAGCCCGGACTGACAGGGCTGGCACAGATCAACGACGTTTCGAGTACGGAACCGGAGAAGAAGCTGCGCTACGACGTGGAATATATTCGGCGGCAGTCACTGTGGTTCGATTTGAAGATTGTAATACGGCAGATTTGGATAGTCGGACGCAATCTTATTGGCAAGGAATGACTTGCGTTTCCACGGTTCTTTTTGAGAATTGAGATGACCTTCTCGGATGAATCGCTGTCTCAGTACAGGCGCGGACTTCCGGTCATCTCCTCACGAATTATCGGATTTCGATACTCATCTCCGGATCGCGTCGCAAAGCAGTCCAGAGACTGCCCTGATACTCTCGATTCGAAGTCACGGCCTATTGCTGTCTTAACTGGCCGTGGGTTATCCATCAGCTTGGTTGTAGACTACGGATGTATCTCTGGTGAGGCCAATCGTTCGTTGCCCAGAATGTGGACTGAAACCGTCGTACCAAGGGGTCGACGGCCGTACTTCCGGAACTCGTCACTAACATTCCGGTGATTCAGTACATCGACGGACATCGATTCTGGGAGCGCCTCAAGAACGACCTTCCAGTCCTCTTCGGGGGCACCTCCAGAGCGTCTTGCCGATCGCTTCGAGATGCTATGAGCTACTCCTCGACATCATCTCTGGTCGTCAGACGCTATTGTGGGCCGGACTATTGGTGTAGTTCTCGTTGATTGCCGTTGCGATGCTGGATGCCGAAACTGATCATGGCGTGGTTCGTGTTTGTGAGCGTAGACGACGCCGGAGATGAGAACGAACACGGCTCGCATAATCCCAGTAACGACGTGGCTAACACGACCAGCGTGTCAACGACTTTGACAAACCCGAACAGCGTTCCTCGTATCGATGATACTGTGGAATGGTCCTCGCACAGGAGCGTGGTTTGGTGCCGCGCGGATCGTGTCTGTGCTTTACCATAGCTCCTGAACCTTGCGACACGATGGGGGCCCTCACACGGTGGTCGGGAAACCAACGAATATAAAATCAGAGAGGAGAAACTCCTCTCTCAATGAACGAATCGGAAGACATCGGTCGGCGAGAGCAACTCCGGGCGCTGATTCGGGTTGCCAGATACCGACCGCGTCTTACTGCTGCAATCATCGTCGGCGGGGTATTCGCCGCACTATTGGAAGGCGTCGGTCTCGGATTTATCTTGCCGATCGTGGAAATCGTCCAGTCTCCCGGTGATCCGGCACAACAGGCCGACGGTATCCTGCTGGCGTTCGTCTCTCTGTACGACTTTCTGGGAATACCTTTCACGCTCGGGTTCGTCGTCGTCGGCGTGAGTGCCGTGCTGACTGTGCGGTGGACGCTGACGTTCTTCGTTCGATGGATGCGGAGTGCGATGGTTTTCGATTATACGCGAGAGCTTCAGAAGCAATCTTTCGATAATGCTCTCGAAGCACGTATCGAATATTTCGATCAGGAGGGGTCTGATGATATTCTAAACGCAATCGTGACACAGGCTGAGTATGCGGCTCGAACGATTCAAATCGTTATTAATTTTCTCGAACAAGGCTTTCTCGCGCTGATGTACCTCTTAGTCGCGCTAGTTATTTCACCACTACTGACCCTCTTTACGCTTGTCTTTCTCGGTGGCTTTGCGGCCATATTCCGGTTTGTCATAGAGCCAGGGTATGAACTAGGTGACGAGGTTGCTGACGCAAACGAAAATATTCAACAGGCTGCACAGGCTGGGACGAAGGGGATTCGAGATACAAAATTATTCGCATTAGAGGAAGAACTGTTCGAAGACTTTCTTGATGGCGTCAATCAGTTCGCCATCTCAAGCATCACTCTGCATCGGAACGAACAGGCTATACAAAACTTCTATAATCTTCTGACGGCCATCTCAGTATTTGTGTTGATTTACCTCGCCCTCTCGTTTTTGAACCTTTCTCTTGGAGCACTCGGAGTTTTCTTATTCGCGATGTTCCGACTTGGGCCGAAAGCTAGCAATCTGAACTCTAAGTTCTATAAAATCGAGAACAATCTCCCTCATCTAGTTCGAACGCAGCAGTTCATTGACGAACTGGAAGCGAATAGTGAACTGAGGGGCGATGAAGAGCCAGCGCCGGAGGAAGTTCGAACTGTAGAGTTCGATGATGTCCAATTCACCTATCAAGGACAAGAGGACGAAGCACTTTCAGGAATCTCATTTGAATTCGAGAAAGGGGAGTTCGTTGGATTTGTAGGTCAATCTGGTGCCGGAAAGTCGACAATTGCTTCATTATTGGTTCGTATGTATGAGCCGGATTTTGGCGAGATAAGAGCAAATCACCATCCAATCCATGAAATGGATATCAGCGAATGGCGATCAAGAATTGCAGTAGTACGACAGGACCCGTTCATCTTCAACGATACGCTACGGTATAATCTCACAATCGGAAACCGAGATGTTTCGGAAGAGCAACTCAACCATGTAGTACGAATCGCTAAGGTTGACGAGTTCTTCGACGAGTTACCGGATGGATACGAAACTCAACTCGGTGATGAGGGTGTCCGACTTTCAGGGGGGCAGCGCCAGCGCGTGGCGCTGGCACGAGCGCTCCTGAAAGACGCTGACGTGTTAGTGTTAGATGAGGCAACAAGCGATCTTGATTCTAATCTAGAAAAAGAAGTACAGCAATCGATTGAAAATATGGAGCGTGACTATGCGATAATCGGAATTGCACATCGACTTTCGACAGTTAAGAATGCGGATAGAATTTATTCAATAGAAGATGGAGAGATAGTTGAGCGGGGAAGCCACGAAGATCTACTTGATAATGATGGTCCATACTCTAATTTGTATGAGATACAATCGCAGGCATAAATAACAAGAGAACTATAAAAAATAAGAATAAATCACTCCGGATACAATATAAACAAAAGATAATTAACAACCTTTGTGAAAATATTTAGTCCTATAGATTGAAGAGAAGTATATATCTTTATTTGGTGGCCGTTTGTAAAGAACAGTTTGCGACCTGGTAAGCCTAACGACGAGTTTATACCGTATCCAGTCTGACAATAGCATATGCTCGTAGTTTTGGGGTTAGATAGTTGGGATTATAAGCGATATCAACAATACTCAACACCAACAGTCAGTGGACTAGAAGAAAAACACGAATTACGGCCATTTGATGGTCTGGCAGCTGGTGAACTGGTCACTCAGGTGTTGTGGCCTGCCATGCTTTATGGCAAAAGTCCCAAGAATATATGGCCAGAATTCTATGAAGGAAAGAGTGGGTATAATTCCTCCGATAGTGATCAAGGAGTTACTACGAATGCGACTTATATTAGTTATATTAAAGAAATACTACCAGCTTCTGCACTACCAGCAGCCTCTACAATCGCAAAAAGATTAGGCATTATTGAGAATTCAAACGAGTTTGATAAACATAGTGCTGGAAAAGTACTCATCGAGAATCAGTCGTCTTTGGTTACTGCAGCTGAGTCTCCCTCTCTCGTCTCAATCCCAGGGATCAACGAGGATATGAGAAATTATGACTTGAACGAGATGGTAAAGAAAGAAAATGCAGATAATCCCTCAGAGTATTCGCTAGGTGTATCAGCAGAATTATATGAAAAACGTGCATTTGAGCTTGATTCTGGCCATCTCGCCCAGACCTTACAAAAAATCAATGATGGCCATGACCTAGTATGGGCACATTTTGCTGGTCTCGATTTCATACAACATATGTTTGGAGAGTCTGAGGAGATAATCAGTCGTTGGTATCGATTCTACGACAATATTGTCCGACAAGTGCAGTCCGAATTAGATAGCAATGACACTCTTGTCGTCCTATCAGACCATGGAATGAATCGATCCGGTCTTCACTCACATCGCGCGTTTTTTGGCTCTACAAAAAATCTCTGGGACGATGAGAAACCCAAGATGGAGAGATTACGAGAGATATTAGAAGCTGAATTGGAGGATCACGGACCTAAAACGCCAAGTGAATCTGTTAGTATGGAAATCGGTGACCAGACAAAAGACCATCTTAAAGAACTCGGGTATTTTTAACCGCTGTTGTCAACCTCTCAATTTGGTGCAGACACTACAATCGACATTCATCGAACAAAGTACTAGATGGATAAACGTCAGCTGACGAATGAAGTTCCAGACGACACGACCAACTTTTTATCTCACGAAAGAAAGCCACGATTATGGATTCATTAAAAAGATACTGGGAATCGAGATATAGAGCTAACCATCGGAGCACCGGTTCATCTGTGTATACGGATCCAGATGCCCTAAATAGCGAGGCCAAAGCCCGGTTTGCAGACATAGTAATTGATAATCTACAAAGATTGGATGGGTCACTAAGTGAAAAGAGAGTCTTATGTGTCGGATCCGGACCAGGGCTAGTCTCCTCACGGCTTGCAAAATCTGTCGGATCACTATATGGGATTGACTTCTCCAGAACTGCTGTCCAACAAGCAAAAGAATCGGATGAGTTGGGTGAATACTGTCAAGGAACTGCATCTTATTTGCCCTTTACGACTAATTTTGATATTGTTTCCGCATTTTCTGTGTTATACCACATTACCGATGACCAACTGTGGGAAAATGCGATTATGGAAATGAGTAGGGTTGTTAAAGATAGTGGCTATGTTCTATGTCGGATTAATTGGGAAAAAGAGCCATTAGGAAAGAAGTCAGAAAAATCTCATTTTTATGAAAGGCCTCGGTCACAGTATAAAAAAGCATTCAAAAAAGCAGGACTATCAATTATTGACATTGTTGATTTGCCTATCCGCCCAATTGGATTCCAATTTATATCTAAGCTTCCAAAATCAAATGTTTTAAAACAGATGGTTGCTCCGGGGATTCTGGCTGGAGGCCTCTGGACAAATCATCAAAATAAGCTTATTATTCTTCAATCTTAGTTTAAATATCCGAGATTCTCAAGTCGATCCTGTACCTCCTCGGATGATTCTGACTTGGAATAGAACTTCGGGTCGTACTCCGTCTCATGGATGAAGTTAGCGTTCTTTTTATCTATAAACTCAGCTAGAACTTTCCCGTCAAGATACTCTGGAATGGGGAGTCCGAATTGAAGTAATATCGTCGGCATAACATCAACTAGACTTGCGTTTTCTGGATCATCGCTAAACGAAGGACCACTTCCAATGATAATTCCCTCTTGAGCATGATGCGCTATTGTTTCATCGGTGGCTACTTCGCCCACTGGCCCACGTTTAACAAGATGTGTTTCATCCTTCAGGATTATCTCGCCGCCTTCATCAGTATATGGCCCTGAATACAGATTTGAACCCAGATTAGCGCTGACACGGTCATCCTCATCTAACTCAGCAACAATACCTTCAATATTCACCTTGTCGTTCCCGATGTAGCTTTCATTAACTCGGATTGCCTTTTCGTCTTTTGATCGGCAGTATACGATTGTTTTATCGAGATTAATCCCTTGTTCAGCGGAGAAAGATATCTCGGATCCCCTTTCAACCGCATTTTTTAATGGTCTAAGGAATTTCCAGAACCATCTATTACGTATCCATCTGCCGAAGTCACCCCCAGTCACGATTGTACTATCCGTTTCGTTCTTTGTTGTGAACCGAACGCCATCAGCTGACTGATTCAAATATCCCTGTTCCGCTAACCAGTCATTTACAAAAAAAGCGCCTTCGTATAATCGGAATCCATGGTCGCTCAGTAGGAGAATATCAGTTTTATTAGAGACGTTTGAGAATAGTTTTTTAACGAAACTATCTACAGATCCCAAAAGACCCTTCGCTGACTGAGCTATCTCAGAATTTGGTTCACTAATTAGGGAATCATACGCCTCATGTTGTAGCCAGTCTGTAACGCTCACCAAAAAGAAATAGAAATCGTGATCTCCCTCGTCCAAGATCGAAGTGAAAATCTCTGAGTTAAATTTGAACGAATCAGCCATCTCTTCGATGTTTTCCAAATGGTCTCCGTCCAGATCAGGATAAACTGGCCTTCGGACGTTATACTTGTCTGTAAGATCGGGAGGCATAGGTTCTGTTTCTTCGCCATCGAGCCAAGACGGCATTATATCTCCTTCAATACGAGGTGGCATGGAGAAAGGCAAATTCTGGAGATAGCAATCGTAGCCCGATTCATCGAGCCGCTCGTAGACTGGTTTTGCTCGTAGTTTCTTCCCGTCTACAAACTCCATTTCATAGTTTTCAGTATATTCAATAAAATCAAAAACACCGTGTTTCCCCTGATTAACTCCTGTTTGGAACGATGCCCACGCAGGCGCGGTTACGGGCGGTTGCGTGCTTGATAGCGTCCCGCTATTTCCTTGTTCAAATTGTTCCTGAGTGAAAGGTGTGAACTCAAGTAAATTGGTATGAAATCCATCAAGTCCAATTACAATCATTGTCATGGTTGTAGCTATCGGTTATGTTCTGATTGGAATAAGCTGGTAATACGTGTTTTCTATTTTCTTTTCCAATCTTAGCTGCTTACCGAGTCTCTCGATAAATCTTAATCAGTTCGTCTATTAATGCGTTTTTCTCGAACTTACTCTTGGCGTACTCCCGTCCTTCTGCTCCAATTTCCGGCCATTCATCAAAACGGTTTATCCAGCCTTCCAATCCCGCTGCAATCGCCTGTGACTCTCCGGGTGGGACGAGCTTCGCCGTTACGCCTTCGCGCACGGCTTCCGGGATGCCACCGACATCCGAGGCAACGATCGGCAACCCGACTGCTTGTGCCTCGACTAGCACCATCCCAAACGCTTCCTCAACACTCGGGAGGATGAAAAGGTGCGACTCGGATAGGTGGTCCTTTACCTCGTCCCTGTGTCTGTGGCCATGGAAGGTTACTGCCGAACCAATCCCGAGTTTCTCGGCCAATGATTCGAGAGCCGGCCGTCTGGACCCATCGCCGACGACGTGATACTCGATCGGCTCGTCTCTCCCTTCTTGCAATTGAGCGACGGCTCGGAGCCCGTGCTCAATCCCCTTGACATCTTCGAGCCGTCCAACCGTGATCAACTTGAGTGGCTCGGGGATGCTCTGAAGGGGTCCCGACCACCGGAATGGGAATTCCTCAACCTCGATGCTGTTGTAATGGAGTTCGAGCTTTTCTTCGTCAACTCCGAGATCGCGTAATTGCTGGTACGTGTACTGCGAATTAGCGAGGAAACGATCACCGACAGCGAACAACCGCGAGTACTGCTCGGGATGTTCACGAGCCTGCCGGACACCGAATCCATGTAAGGTCGTGACGAATGACCCAAACATCCCGATTTGTTTCAAAATCGCCGCAATCCGCCCGTTTGGCCCGAAGTGGACGTGGACGATATCGAACGACTTCCTGAGCATCGGGGCGAGCCGATAGAGCGGCCGGAGGGAAAGGGCATCTTTTCCGAACTGGAGTGGGTTTGACGCCTGCGCAACAGATAGTGGCGACGTGAGAGCCCCACTAAGGAAATGCCGACCGCTCTTGATGACTCGTCGCTTCCGATTGGTCGGTATCGGAGTATAGACTGTGTACTCAACCAGATCGTGATGTGTATTTGCGAAGTCGCCTTCGTCGGGTCTATTGGTCGAATATACTGTCACCTCGTGTCCGCGATCGAGAAGCCCTGTGACCTGATTTACGATGAACCGTTGACTCTCCCTGGGAAACGTGTCGACGAGAAACGCTACACGGAGCGTCATCTAAATAAGATGATATCAGCGATCATCGGACTCCTGGTTTCAACAGGAGATAATCTCCGATTGCCAACGCGTCCAGCCCCGTGCTATAAAAGTCTGCGACTGCCTGTGCAGGAGACTCGACGATCGGTTCACCAGCAACATTGAAGGACGTATTCAACACGACAGGGGTTCCGGTACGCTCGCCAAATTCATCAATCATGCGATAATACTTCGGATTGACCTCCTCACGGACTGTCTGTGGGCGTGTCGTATTGTCCACATGTGTTACGGCAGGAATCTTGTCCCGTTTGTCTTCTTTGACCGTATCGAGCAGAATCATGAACGGAGCCTCTTCGCCACCTTCGAGATATTCTTCCTTGGCCTCATACAGGAGGCTCGGAGCGAACGGCCGCCATGCCTCACGATGTTTCACGTTCTTGTTCACTCGATCGAGCGACGCTTCGTCGGTCGGGTCTGCGAGAATACTCCGGTTTCCGAGCGCACGCGAACCGAACTCCATCCTACCTTGGAACCACCCAACGAGGTTGCCATCGGCCAATAACTCTGCGACCTCAGCGGCGATGTCGTCGGGTTGCTCGTACTCGAGTTTCGCGTTCTCGAGACACTTCTCTATCTCTGCGTTGTCGTATTCCGGCCCGAAGTATACGTTAGTAAATTCAGGATTAGGAGTACCATCCCCAAGCTTGTTTTCCACGTCAAGAGCAGCTCCGAGACAGATGCCAGCATCGTCAGCAGCTGGTTGGATGAATACGTCGTCGACACAATCCAGTTCGAGAATCTCGCGATTCAGCTTACAGTTCATCGCGACGCCCCCAGCCAGTGCGACGTTTCTGTTCCCTTGGGCTTTGACGTGGTGTTCCACTAGGTCGAGTACGATTTCTTCGGTCGTTTTCTGCAGGTGGTACGCGAAATCCCGATGTCGTTGCGTGAATTCCTCGGGATGAATGCGGCGCGGACCGAAGTGCTCTTCGAACACAGAAATTGGGTCCGAAGCTGCTGTAATCGAAGTCACGTCGTACTCCCCGTCTCCGAACGTGAGTATAGACTGGAAGGCTCGCTTGAACGCAGGACGTCGCTCCCCGTATGGCGCAAGTCCCATCA
The DNA here is from genome assembly GCF_037031205.1 of Natronomonas amylolytica. Classification (NCBI taxonomy): domain Archaea; kingdom Methanobacteriati; phylum Methanobacteriota; class Halobacteria; order Halobacteriales; family Natronomonadaceae; genus Natronomonas; species Natronomonas amylolytica. The sequence continues at coordinate 125,488 of NZ_JAYEZM010000005.1, forward strand.
CCTTCCCCGCATCGCCGCCGTGGCGGAACCCGAGATACTGCGTCGCATAGGAGTACAGGAGACCGATCGAATTCTCCTTAGAGAATTCTTTGACCCGGTTCAGACTCTCATCCCAGAGCACGGTGCTGTCGTCCTCTCCCCGGCCATCAATCGTGATCGTGATCGGACGATCGAAGGGGGCACAGTAACACGCTGAGGTTGCGTGTGAGCGATGATGTGCGACTGTGTGAAATGCCCCGTCAAACTCACCGCAGTCCAAGTCCGCTAACTCCTGTTCGACGCGATACGTGTGGACGTCATTGAGCGCGGCGACTGCCGTCTTGGCTTCCTCGAGAGCATCCAAGGCCTCTTTCTTGCTCGTCGGAATCGCCGATAGTGGATCTTCTCGAATCCGGTTGCGGTAGTAGCTAATTTTCCGTTTCGGGTCACGGCCGATGGCGACTGCATCTACGTCGGAGAGATCGATACCTTCCCGGTCAAGAACGAACTCAACACTTTCAGATGGAAACGTATTTTTCGCCCGCTTTTCCCTGGTGAATCGCTCTTCTTGTACAGCCGCAACGATGTCACCATTCTTTATTAAACAAGCTCCTCCGTCGTGAACCCCCCAAAATCGGAAGACATCTGCGAGACCGAGAGATGGTTTGACGCCGAGGATATACATATCAATACGCCTGGCAGCTATCTAGATAAAATAATCGGTCTGGCATTACCAAACCCTCCTCTGTTCGTTCAGCGTCTACCCACAAATAACGGATATGTCACAATAAGGGCCTCACCCTACAGACAGCGGTCGTCTTTATCGGGGTCTGACTAACAGAGAGCTAGATGGTCTCGGCAGTTCCTGACATTCGCTTCTCCCTCAGACCACAGGATTCTAAATCTGTGGCTGTGTATCAACACTTCATGAGACAGACAATCGTTTCGCTGATATTCTTCTCTCAGCTCATCGAACGGACGGGTGGGTGACTAGATGTCACGAGAGACGCAACCAAACGTACTCTTTCTGGTCTGGGACGCGACTCGTTTTGACTATGTTCGAGACCACGCATCCTTCCTGAATGAGCTTCGTGAAGAAAACCTCTGGTTCGAAAACGCGTATGCACCCTCAACGTGGTCGCTCCCCTCACATCCGTCGTTGTTCAACGGCCAACTCCCGAGCGAACACGGGTCCTATCGGGTCGCCGACCAGCGGATGGACGAGCTACCGCTAGTAGAGGCGTTCGCCGAGCAGGGTTACGAGACGTGCGGCGTATCCGGAAACGGGTTCGCCAATCAACGAAACGGCTTCGACGTCCCGTTCGACGAGTTCGCCTACACCGCCGATTGGGGGCCGGCCTCGAAGGGGCTGAATGTCACAGAGTTCGCCTACGAACTTCGCGGAGGTCGGGACACGATCACGTCGAAAGAGATCGCGAAGGCGTCACTGCTCGAAGCACTGTCTCACGAATATCCCGTGCGGAGTCTCCTGAACTTCGGGACGGTGCTGCTGAATCGGGTCGCGACGCGGTCAAGTCTTCTTCAACGGATTCCGCACCCACTATTCGATTCGAACACCCAGTACAGCTACGACCCTGGGCGGAATACTGACGCAATCAAATCGTTCATCTCGGAGGCCGAAGATCCGTTCTTCGTCTTCGCCAACTACATGGACACACATCGTCCGTACTACCCGCGGGCCGAGTTCCGTGACGAACGGACCGAATCACTGTCGTACATCGACGCGGCGAGACTGAACCGAATCGCGGCGCCTTGGGAGTTCATCGAACGGACCGACCGGGGGGAGGCGCTCGATAGAGAACTGGAACAGATCCGATCGCTCTACGCTGGCGAGGTCGCCGCCGCAGATCACCATCTGCGACAGCTCGTCGAGTTTCTCAAAAAGAACGATCATTTCGAGGACACGATCCTCATTGTGACCAGCGACCACGGCGAGAATTTGGGGGAGACGGATTTTCTGGGCAATCGTCGAATGGGCCACGAGGCGTCGATCAGCGAGCCGTTACTCCGAGTGCCGCTGATGGTTGTCCACCCGGATATGGAACCACGGTCGGTCTCCGAACCCGTCTCGAATCGGCGGATATTCGATTTCCTGACCGGCCTGTTCGGTACTGAGCATACCGATGTCCGGGCCGCTGAAGACGCGTTCGTCACCGACGGCCCTGTCTGTGTCGAATATCCAGCGACTGGTGGGAACGAGATTTATAATCGCCATCCCAACGTCTCCCGGGAGGCCCTCGGACTACGGACGTCGGTCCACCACTCGGTCGCAATCGACGAGGACTGGCTGACAATCGCTGATTCTACCGGCCAACGTCTCGCGTTCGAGAACAGTACCGAACAGGACTATCGAGACGCGCCTACCGCCCTGCGTGAGTCTTGCGAGGAAAATCTCACGCGTATGTTCGAAGCCGAGTCAGACGATTCCGAACTCTCCCAGGAAGATATTTCGCAGCTTGAGGCGCTCGGGTACATGTGAAGTCGCGTCCCTGCGGCGCTGTCTCGTGATTGAGCATCGCTTCGGACGACTGCGGTTTACTGCTCGCGATCTTCGAGGATGCGTTCACCCACAGCCTCCCAAGTGTGATGCTGACGGACGTATCGTCGCCCACGCTCGCCAGCCGCGAGACGGTCCGCTTGGGAACGTCGTTGCAATCGCTTGATGGCATTCTGGACCCCCTCAGACGACACTGACTCGACGACTTCACCGGTATCAATCTCTGAGACGAACTCGAATTCGTCTTTCTGGCTCGTGATGACAGGTCGTTCGCAGGCAAGGTATTCGTAGCACTTGATGGGGTTCGATGCCTTCCCGGGACTCACGACCCCGTAGCCAGCATCGAACGACGCGATGTAGGTTGGGACTCTCTCGTGAGGAACTTGGCCCGTGAAGATCACCCGGTCTTGGATACCGAGATCTGTTGCGAGCTGTTCCAGTTCTTCCCGGAGCTCTCCATCGCCGACGAGCAGGAGTTCCACGTCGTCGAGATGGGATGCCGCATGAAGTAACGTCGAAACCTCGTGTCGGGGAGCCAGTGATCCGACGAATCCGACGATGAAGTCGTCTGTCTCGATCCCGATTTCGGATCGTGCCTCTCCAATGGACTGTGACGAAAACAGGGTGGGATCGACTGCGTTTGGTAATACCTCGACGGGTGATTGTGAGCCTCCGCGGTACGGATCGATCCACGTCTTGAGTTCGTCGAACGCAACGTACACGTTTGTAGAGAGGCGGACGTTCATCCGGACGAGTTCCTCAACTCCCCGACCGAACTTCGTCCCACCGTACTCGTCTTGGCGTCGCACCCAGCCGCGGATCAATAGGACGTGCGGCACGTTGAAGAGTTTGCAGAGCGGTGTCGGGAACAGCGTCGATGGCGACAACCGTGTCACTACTACCGAGGGATTCTCTGTTCGGAGTACCGTCCAGAGCTTCCGGAGAATACTCACTTCCATTTGCAGATGCCATCGCGGCGATCCGGGATTCGTCATCTCCGGCAAGAAGACGAACTCGTCGACAATCGCTTTCAGACGGTCAGGAAACGCGTCCGTAGGTTCTGGACAGAGTACGACCAACCGGTCGTCCGACACTGCCCCCACTCCCCTGATTATTTCACGCGTTGCGACACCACTCCCGGAGATCGTCGAGAGATCGACGACAGTGACGAATACAGTAGCACTCATCGATAGCCCAGGTTCTGCAGTCGTTCCTGCACCAGCCCGTCGGCGACATCGTCGTCGTCGGAAGCGACTGGTTCTTCCGCGACAATCCTTCGCCGCTCATCGTCGATCACGAGCCAAGGGACCTTCACCAACTCTTCAGTGTAGATGCCACGTGGATGTCCCCATTCACTGATCGGAAACGGCCGCGCGCGTTCGCCCACCATGTTCCCGTGGTCGGACGTGACGACCGTCTTCCCGTCGATGCCCTTGATGAGGCGTTCGACCGCTGGTAGTGTGCGCTGGAGCGTCTCGACGTAGGCGTCCCAGACCTCGGATCGTGAGACTTCTAAATCGCCAGTCATCACGCGCTCCCAGCCACCGACTTTGTCGGGCTTGAGGAATATCTCGTCATTGCGGAACGGGCCCCCGTCATCGGTGAGAAACGGATAGTGCGGCTGGATGTAGTGAACGATGAGTCGCTTGTCTGGATGGTCAGCGGCCGCTTGCAGGGCATAGTCGGTGGTCGTCTCTGGCAACACGGTTTGATACTGATCGTCCCAACCGTCTTCCTGCCAGATGTGCCGAACCTCATGGAACTGGACGTTGACCCAGTCCCGGTGACGATAGAGCTGTGGGTTGGCTGTGACGTAGATAGTATCGAGCAGCGATCGATCGCGAAAATTCGCCTTAAGGAACTCTTGGGTACTTGAGCTTCTGGAGATGCGCGATTCGAGACGACCAGTGAGGTCGGCATGCTTTTCGAACATATCGTATCGACAGGCATCTAGAATGAGCAGATTGTCCCAATCTTCTTCGAAGATATCTATGCCCTCCGTATTGAACGGGCGAGAGTATGCTCGGCTGTGATAGAGTCGATTCGCTTCCCGAAAGAACAGCCACGGGTTTTGAATCCCACGCCGGAGTTGCGAGAGAGAGTACATATCTCAGAGAGATTCCTCATGCTTTTATACCCTTTCGCTTTCGGGTATAGATAAGCGGCTAATGCACGTCTGCCATCTGGTAAATTCACTCGAATACGGCGGGGCAGAGACGCATCTCCTCGAGATGGCACGCGCGAATCAGCAGGCGAACACGGGCCTTTCGCTGACGGTCTGTTCGATCGAGGAGGCTGCACCGCTAGCGGAGGAGTTCCGCGACCTCGGTGTCGAGGTGCAGAACTTTGGAGCGGCGTTCAAGTTCGATCCGCGATCGATCGTCAGAATGGAGCGGTATTTCCGTCAGCAGGAGTTCGATATCCTGCATACTCATCTTCCCCTCTCGCACGCGCTCGGGCGACCACTCGGTAGACTCACAGATATCGAGACCATCGTCAGCACCCAGCACAACGTCGCGGACAATTATCACCCGATTACCGGCACGCTCGAACGACTCACGCGGCGTCTCGACACCCGGACGATCGCCGTCTCAGAAGGCGTTCGACAGTCCTTCGACACTAACGGACAGACGTGGGAGACCATCTACAACGGGCTCGATGTCGAATCGTACAACGAGGAGGTACGTGCCGCGAACTTGGATCGCGTTCGAGAAAAATGGGACATTGAAGACGACATCGTATTCCTGAACATCGCACGGTACGAGGCCGAAAAGTCTCAGTCGGATCTCATCGAGACGATGGCACGGGTGACCGACCAGCGCAAGGACGTGATGCTACTGCTGGTTGGTAGCGGGAGTCTGGAAGACGAACTCCGGACGAAAATCCGAGACGAGAACCTTGAGCAGCACGTCAAACTGACCGGACACGTGCCATCGGTCGTAGAATACTATGCCCTCGCGGATGTCTTCGTCTCCGCGTCGGTTCGGGAGGGACTTCCGATCACACTTCTGGAAGCGATGGCCGCGGAACTCCCCGTCGTCGGGACGACGATCCCGGGTGTGGACGAACTGGTCGTCGACGGGGAGACGGGCTATCTCGTCCCACCGAAAGCGCCGAAGGTACTAGCAGAGAGGATGCTCGCGCTAAGCGACTCGGAGCGGCAGGAAGCGTTCGGAAAGGCAGGATTCGACCGTGTTCGAACGCAGTTCGACATCAGCAAGACACTCGAAGCGCATATCCGCCTGTACAGAAAACTACTGCACGAAGACCAGAGCAAGGACGAAATCTAAAGCTAATGAGTGAGAAGGTAGTTGTCATAGGACTAGACGCGGCGTGTTTCGATCGGATCGATCCGTTTCTCGAGCGCGGCGACCTTCCAAATCTGCAACGGTTGCTCGATCGAGGCGGTGGGACGGACCTAGAGACGACGACACCGCCGTGGACACCATCAGCGTGGCCGTCTATCGTAACCGGGACGGAGCCACAAGCACACGGCGTCTACGACTTTTTCAATCATGGTCCCGACTACGAACACGAACTGGTCTCAGCCAAGGATATCCAAGTCCCGTTTCTGTGGGAGTACCTCTCCGAACGGGGCCAGTCCTCCATCGTGGTTAATGTGCCAGTCACGAACCCGGCCCACGCGTTCGACGGTACGTTGATTCCAGGCTATCTCGCACCCGAAAACCCGACCTGTTTGGTCGATGGTGAAGCCCGCCCCCTATCGGAGATCGATCCAGAGTATCGGATCTATGCTGATAGGAACGACCCGGACGAAGCCACGCTCGATGAATACGAGAGACTGATTCACTCTCGGGCGTCGCTGTCGAAACGACTCGCCGACGAATACGACTGGTCGTTTATGATGGTCCAGTTTCAGCGGACTGACTCCGTCTATCACACATTTGGTGCCGACGAAGAGGCTGCTTCCCGCGTGTATTCGGCCGTCGATAAGGCGATTGGCTCACTACTGGACGGGATTGACGAGGAATGTAACGTACTGGTCGTTTCAGATCACGGAATCTGGCAATACGAATCGGTCTTCTACGTCAACTCGTGGCTCAAAGAGAACGGCTATCTCGCGACGACTGCAGACTCGAACAGAATCGGCTGGAACGCGACCACGAAAGAGAAGCTCAAGGGCGATCACGGCGAGACTGGCTCGACGTCGGCACGGATCGGTGGAGCCGTCATCGGTGCCCTCGACCGCGTGGGCCTCAGTCCACAGGTGGCAGAGGCGCTACTGGCGAAAGTCGGACTAGATACCGCCGTTCGCAAACTCCTACCGAACGAAATCCTCGAAGACTCGATACGACACGTCGACTGGTCGAATTCGGATGTATACTGCCGGTCGACATCAAGCCTTGGACTCCGATTCAACGTCGAAGAACGAGAAACCGATGGTGTGGTTTCGTCAGACTCCTTCGAAACGGCAAGGAAGCGCCTCATCGAAGAACTCGAAGCCATCGAGTCGCCGGACGGTGAACCGGTCTTCGACGAAGTTCTAGACCGTCACGATGTGTGGGGGGACGATATCCCCAACGAGTCCTCCGCTCCGGACATCATCTACCGCCCGAATGATATGAGATGGGAAATCTCGGACATCGTGAAGTCGGACCCATTCGAATCTACGGAAGTCTTCAACCACAACTATAGTGGTTTATTGATCGCTGCGGGCCCCGATATCGAGTGGAAACGGCCGGGACAGCCGCACGCGACGGATATCGCGCCAACGATACTATCCTTGCTCGGCGTCTCCCCACCGGCAGAGATGAGCGGAGCAGTCCTTGAATCGATTTGTACGTCCGATCAATCGACCGAACGGCCCCCAACCGTCGGCGGGCGTCGCTATCTGGGTGACGGAGACACGACTGAAACAGATTCCGTCGTGGCGGATCGACTCCGAGACATGGGATACATGGAGTGAGCATGGCTATACAGAAACCACCGTCTATCGGAACGTCGAAAAAACAGGGCGTGAGATACAAGAAGCAGGGAGTGGTGACTCGAGCGAGCAGTCCGCCCAATAGCGAGATGAACGTGGTACCGAAGTGGCGCAAGGCCCCCCGAGAACGATAGACTAATGTCTCGAAAGACCGCGGCGATAGGAGAAGGACTGGTTGTCTTCCTTGTCGCGTTCGCAATCAGGGTAGTAGGTGCGGCAATCACGACGGTCACGACGCTCAACCCCGACTCGACGGCCGACGCCGTGGGATTTGCGCGTGCAGCAGAGACAATCGCGGCAGGACTCATGCGTGGGGGGCTCGTCGCCCCCGGGCAGGGCTATATTTACGACCTCTGGGGGGCGTTTCTCGCTCCATTTTGGTTGCTTCCGGGTCCCAGCGGGTTCTATGCACGGCTCGGGAACGCGTTTCTCGGGGCAATTGCCGTCTACAACGTCTACTGTATTGCTCGGGCGTATCACTCACGGCAAGCGGGAGTACTCGCTGCGCTTCCACTCCTGTTGTATCCAAGTGTCGTCGCTATTCACAGCACGGTGTTGCGTGAGACGATCGTCCTGTTCGCGATAACGACAGCTACACGCTTGCTGATTGTTCAGAGACGACGACTGCCCGTACTATCGACCTACACAGTCGTTGCTGCCTTGCTATACATCGCCTACATCATGCGGCCTGAAAATGCCGTGATCTACGCGGTAGCAATTGGCACAGGGCTGCTCGTGCACGGAACAGAGCGATCATCACCGACCGTCTGGCCTGCTCTCGTAACGGCCGGTATCACGGTGATTGGAGTGGCAATTGTTACTGGGTTTGTTCGAGAGGGAATAGATTATCTAGCGCGAATACGTAACATCCGGGCAGGTGGTCGGACCGTCTACCTCCCAGAGGTGATTCCACAAACCCTCATCGAGTTATTGGCGTTCAGCTGGGTTGGGGCAGCGTACTTTCTCTACGCTCCGTTCCCGTGGATGATCGAGACGATCCCCGATCTCCTAGTCGGTATGGAAGGTATCATCAGCATCGGATTTACTCTCGCTTCTCCGTGGGGAATTCGATCGATGGCAAAACAAAACCGCCCCGCGACTGTCGGCCTGCTCGTAGGCCTTCTGCTGGGTATCGTCCTGTATGGAGTCGGTACCGTTAACTATGGGACAGGTATGCGACACCGGCAGATGTTTATTTGGGTGATATTCATTTTCGGCGCGGTCGGAATCACCGAACACGTACGTTTCGTGTGGGGAAGTCGACGATACTTCGATTAAGAGTCAACGATATCTTGATGGAGAATTCTTACGGTATACATCTCGTTCGTCGCGGCCCCTGACGTTTGGTCTCCGTGATTCCGAAATGGAGCATCGTATACTAGGGAAACCCCGAGTAGTCAGCCGTCTGACGAGGACAAGAGATCAGAATACAGCTCGTCGGTCGCCGCACGCATCGCTTCGACCGAAAAGCGCTGGGCCTGATCGGCCCCATGTCTGCCCATCTGCTCTCTGAGTTCAGGGTCAGAGAGCAACTCACTCAGACGGTCTGCGAGTGCGTGTGCGTCGCCGGGCGGAATCAGATAGCCTGACTCTCCGTCGGCCACCTGTTCTGGGATTCCAGCAATGTCCGTCGCGATTACGGGGAGACCGCTGGCCATCGCCTCTGTGATTACGCGTGGTGTACCCTCCCGAAACGACGGCAACACCAGAACGTCACTAGCTGCCAGTATCCGGGGGACGTCCTCGCGGTAACCGGTAAGGAACACCCGATTCGACAGTCCACGACGTTCAATCGAAGTCCGTACTGAGTCGTATAGCGGTCCGTCACCGACGAGACATACTGACAACTCCTCGGCGTCGATAGCTTCTACGGCTTCAAGCAGCACGTCGAACCCCTTCCCATCTGCGAGTCGGCTAATCATGACGACACGCGGTCGGGTTCCTGGCAGGTCATTTGCTGGGTCTGCATCCCGGAAACGATCGAGGTGGATACCGCTATAAATCGTCGTGTACTGTTGAGGTGTTCCGATGCCACGCTTGAGATATTTGTCGGCCATGATATCCGCGTTCGTGATGATACGGTCGGTACGGTGGGCAGCTGCACGCTCACAGGCGAGGACGAACCGATTCAGTATGGCGTTTCGGTCGTCGGCGAACGGAACACCGTGAACGGTGTGGACGACGTTGGAACTACCGACAGTTGCGGCAGCAAATCGGCCGATGATTCCTGCTTCTGTGCTATTTGTGTGTACAATATCGAAGTCGTGTTGACGGAGATACCGTATAACAGAGACGACCGCAGGAATAGCAGTCACGGCATTATAGTGTCGAACGAGCGGAAACTCCTCGGTTTCGACACCGTTCCGCTGGAGACGATCGATTTGTTTCTGGTCGTACGATGCCCCATGTCCTACGGTAAAGTCGTACTCTTCTAGATCAAGAACGGTGTCGATTAGATGGTCTTCAGCGCCGCCTTTGAGTAAGCGTGTGATAAACTGGAAGACCCGGGGGCGTCCGTCCGTTGTCATTAGACGATCATAGATTGTTGAACGTGTCGGGGCGTATAAAAATCATCTTATTCGGCAGATACTTATTCACCTCTATTAATCGATCTATCAAATCATAAATTACAATTTAGATATCAGACATTGCAGATGAAATTAGGTTAATGAAATCTAGTGGGGCCGATTATATGATGATCTACGAATAAGATAGATATCTGGATCAAACACGATCGAAAGCGGAAGTAAGCCTCTGTTATACTCCATGAACCCTGAACAGATTTCGTCCGGGGGCGGATTTACGTCGAGGACAACTGCCTTGCCATCGAGAAGGTTCGGACGGACGGCGATGTCGGCGAGGTATACAACATCGGCAGTGGTGCCGAACGCACGAATCTGGGGGTCGCCCACGAGGTTCTGGGGGCCGTCGATGCTGATCTCATCGAGTTCGTCGAGGACCGGCCGGGACACGACCAGCGATACGCACTCGACAGCTCCAAACTCGAAGCACTCGGCTGGCAGCCATCTTGGTCTTTCGAAGAGGGGCTCCAGCAGGCTGTCGAGTACTATCTTGATTGAGCGACGCTAAGCTCCCAGACACACCCCATCGCGTCGAGTGTTCTACCATAAGGAAATACCCACAGCAGGTGACTGGATCTCGGGATGTATTTCGAACACTTACTGCGTCAAATACCGCTCACCGAAAGGCAACAAACCCCACCTTGTCGAGTGTTTAGCCGCTCTCGACTCAGGTATGTCGAGCTACGGTATCCGGAAGCGAAATACCCTCGAAATCGGCCACAACTTCACAGACCGTCGTCAAATCGACCTTAAATTCGTACTCGTAGTACTGTCCCCCAGCGCGGCCCTCGTTGCGGGCCCAGCGGTCGAGAATCCCGAGCATCGACAGATCGGCGAGGTGATCGTGCATCCGACGCCGAACGAGCGGGTCAGCATCGGAGTGTTCGGCAATCGTCCGATATCGCGGATAGATGTCTCGAACACGGGCCGGCGTCGCGTCCTGCAACGCGAGATCGAGCGTGGCGACGAGTGCGAGATGGCCGTGCCGGGTGAGTTCGCGCATTCCGTGCTCGATCTGACTTTGTTCGAGGGCGTCTCGAGCCTCATGCACGTGTGATTCGATAATCGTCGACTCGCCAGCGGCGCGTGCTAACTCACCGGCTTTGTACAGGAGGTTGAGTGCCTGCCGTGCACTCCCGGTATCCTGTGCCGATAGCGCCGCACACAGCGAAATAACACCGGCAGCCGTCGCATTATCGTACAGTGCGCCGTCGACACGGCGTTGCAAAATTGCTTCCAGTTCCGGCGCCTGATATGGCGGGAAATGGATCTCCTCCTCACAGAGGGTATCCTTGACCTTCGGCGAAAGCTCGTCTCGGAACCCGAAATCGTTGCTGATTCCGATGACGCCCGGTTTGACCGACTCGAGATACCCGTTCGACCGAGCGCGGGGCAACTCGTACAGTATCTCGTCGTCGCTCCCGATGTGGTCGATCTCGTCGAACACGAGGAGAATCGTCCCACCGATCGATTCGAGTTCCTCGTACAGAATATCGAACACGCGCTGCTGTGGGTAGCCGGTCGTACTGATCTGTTCATCGGGTTCTCGAAGCTCATTGACGAGATTTACGGCCACCTGATACGACGAGGAGAGGTTCGTGCAGTTGAGCCAGACAACGGAGAGGTCGACGTCGTCGTACTGGGCTGTATCTTGCTGGAGACGGGTCAGCAAGTACCGCGAGACGGCAGTCTTCCCAACACCCGTCTTCCCATACAGGAAGATGTTTCGAGGCTGTGCCCCGTTGACGACGGGCTGGAGAGCGGTTTTGTACGCTTCTAGTTCCTCTTCTCGTGCGGTGATTGACTCCGGTTGGTAATCCTCCCGGAGCATATCCTCGTCACGGAAGATTTCGGTATCCCGACTGAATGTCGACATTCGATACTGAATCGTCATCATGGCTTATGCATAAAACCACCGCGTCAAGTGCGTCGAATGTTCTTCGACTAGACCACTCGGAGAGAACACTCGACATGGTGGGGTGTGGTAGTGGAAGGTTGCTGAACGAGAGTTTAACCGTCCGCATTCCTCGTATTGATTTACGATACGGCTATTTCGATGTCCCACTTATATAGACGAGTTACAGCCCAACCGTTTTCACCCGACGGGAATTCTCGCAGAACACTCGACGAGGTGGGGTGTGGCTTTGACATACTCGAGGGATGCCCGCACACGAATCATTAGGGAGCATCCCCAACCACCTATCGTCAGCGCAAGACACCCCGATGTGTCGAGTGTTCTCAGATTCGGCTTCTGCGAGTCACAACAGTCTACATCGAATAATAGACCCAGTCGCTCAGGCCTCAACTAGCGAATCAGTACTCAGTTTCATTCGACACGGTGGGGTGTCTCTATGTGGTTCGAAAGGAATTCCACATCTCGAGACACCTTCACCCAGTTTGGATGTGCGTGCGACCATGGTAACGCAAATATCTCACCGACTCTTCGAACGCCTCGTTCAACGATGGCCGCCAACAGCGACACGATCCACACGAGGACCGCTGTCCCACTCTCCAGTGACCAGTTCAACCGCGGACCACGATGGACGAGAACGCGTTCATACTGAATCTCGGGATTCGTCTATACCTGCCTCCGGGCCGCCCGGATTCCCTAGAGCAGGCGAGTCGACACAAACTGATTTTCTACAGCCGCGATATGGTAACAGTCGGCCGAAACCACAGGCGTTAGCGATTCAGTTCTGCGTCGAGAACGTCGGCGAGTTCAACCGCTCCCTCGGCGCGTAGCTCTGGCACCATCCGCTCGATTCGACTCCGGCGAATCCCGCCGGGATCGCCGCGTTCGATCATCGGTGTCACGAGTGGAGCCGGAACTGAGGGTGGGGCCTCCCCCTCGTCCCGAGGCGAATACGCAATGACGGTCAGTTCCTTCGTATCGAGAACGTATTCAGTGCCGTTCCACGTCACGTCGAGGTCGACGAGCGCTTCATCGAAGCCGGCGGTGGGTGTCGAAAGCGTTTCGATCTCACAGTCGCTACAGCGTAACAGATCGGGAAGCCAGACGTCGTAGCAGTCCACCCCGAACGTCTCGAAGACCGATATCGATTCGTCGATACGAATGCATTCGTACTGCACACGGCGTTCCACGTCCACCGATTGCGGACCCTCGTGGGGGTGGTCACAGATCACCTCGCCGGATTCGCAACCGATCTCGAGACCGTCAAGCGCCGTCGCAATGTCGTACTCAACACCCATAGATTCTAGTTAGATACGATTGCGATAATATCTACGGAAAGGACGCATATTTCGTATCCGGTTCCTGGTATAAGCGGTCCATCAGAGCCCTCGGGGAAGGTGACCAACTCGGGTTTCATCATAACTCTCGGGTAAACCACCTAGAGGTCGTGGCTGCGCGCGCAGCGAAGCGCAGGCGCGACCGGCGGGAGCGCCTGTCGTGAGCAAGCACGGAGCGGAGGGTGGGGCGGCGGGCGAGGAGTGGTGGCCGCGAAAAAACGAGGGAGCCGACCCCTCAGTCGGCCTGGACGAGCCCCGTCACGGCATCCTCTGGCTCGGCAGCGAGTCGTGCCTGCCCGATATCGTGCACCTCTCGCGAGTAGTTCCGGATTTGGTACTGCGACGTCGGCACGACTGTTGAGGCCGCCTCGACCACCTCAGCCTGCGTCAGATGCTTGTTAGGAGTGAGCCGATCGGCCGCGTAGACGGCCGCCCCGGCCATCGCCATCCGGTGGGTGCCCGACCCGATGGCCTCGCTATCGGCCACATCGAGGAGTCGCTCTCCGACCCGGACCAGCTCGATCGCCGCCTCGACGTCGACAACGTCATCCAGCGCCGCGACGACCCGATCGACCGCTCTATCTCGCACCGGGGGAGCGTCCACGTCCGTTTCGAGCCTGACCTTCCGAGCGCCGGCACACACCCGATCCAGCGACGCCTTCGCATGTCGAGCAACGTCCGTCGGTGTGCGCTCGATTCCGGCGTTCCGCGCTGCCAGGAGTACCGCCCCAGCCGCCAGGCCCTCCCAGGGCATCCGGCCGCCCGGGAGCCGCTCGCGTTTGGCCGCCTTCAGGTATCGGCCAGCGTCCGTCTGGACGTGCTCCGGAAGCGCGAGGTTCGCCCCGAGCATCCCGATATCACGCATGCCCTCGTTCAGCCGCTGGTCGCGCTTGTCGTGCATCGTGAAGCGCTTGTGCCGACGCCGCAACCGCTCCATCCGATCCTTCCGCTCCGAACTCAGCTGGTTGCCCTTCCCATCGGTGTTGAGGAAGAACGTCGTATGCAGGCCCTTGTCGACCCGCAGCTGGTTCGTCGGTTCACACGACCACTCGCCGTTCCGACTCCGGTTATCCGGTGCGTGATCCACCAGCGTCGGCGTCCGATCCAGCGTCTCGATGCTCACCACGAGGCCGCAGTCCGCACACACCGACTCGTGGTCCGGCTTCCGCACCCGGCCACCGCATTCCGGACACGTCGCCTGCCACTCGGCACCGCGCACGTCGACCACGACCGCATCGTCACTTTCGGTTGCATCCTGTTCACCCGAATCTTCAAGTTCGATGATTTCCCTAGAACTCATGGGTGCAACACCCTGAAGGCGCTCGCTGAGCGCCCGACGCCCGCGATCCCTACATCGCGGGTTTTCCACAGACTCGAACCGACCAGTCACGGCTGCGCGCTCTCGCTCGCGCCTTCGCGAGCGCCCTCTGGGCGCGAGCGAGAGCGCGCCCAGGTGAGGTGCTACAAACAAGCCGCGCGCGGTGATCCGCCCGGAACGCGCGTCCAGCGGAGTAAGCGTCGGGGGTGAGCAGCCACGCCGCGCAGCCCCCGGCGCTTACCCGCTGGCGCGAGACCATATGCACTTTAGCCCGGAACTGGCGCGGGCGGTGCGGAGAGCGCCCGCACGCCCGGAATGGTCGGTCGCGAGCGAGGCGAGACGCGACCGGAGGGAGCGTCTCGAAAGCGAACGGCGAACGAAGTGAGCCGTGAGCGCGTGGAGGGCGGCAGCGCCGAGCGCGGCGAACCGTCGAGTACACACCGGGCAACCGTCCATTCCAGCCCGACCGGCTGACGGTACAGAGGTTCGGCTGGGGAATGATCCTATGTCAAGAGAACCGTTCCCGTAGGGCCTCCTGATTATTCTAGAGGATACAAAATTATATGAGTGTCAGGCACCAACACTGTTGGTAGAGGTGCCCAGTATGTCCGAGTCCCCCCAGGAGGGCGTCCAGTCGTGGACCGAGTCGATGAGCGCCCGCGACCGCATTCGGTCAGTCGCCGAGACGCTTCGCGAACCCCGGTCGGTCAACTGGATCAGCGAGCAGGCCGACGCAGCCTGGAGTACGACCAACGAGGAACTGCAGGATCTGGTCGACCAGGGACAGCTGCGCCGCGTCGAGGCCGGCGAAACGACGCGCTACCAGCCGGATTACACGCGACTGCTCTTCGATGAAATCCGTCGACTCATCGAGGAGAACACGCGCGAGGAGTTGCGCGACGAATTAGCGGCCATCACCGAGGAGATCGAGGCGTGGCAGGCGACCTTCGACGTCGAGACGTGGGAGGAGCTCGAACAGTCGCTGGCCGACGGTGACCTCACAAGTGACGAGCTCCGTGAACGCCGCGATGTGATCGGATTCTGGCGCGAAAACGAGGAAGATCGCCGACTCATCAAACACGCCCTGGAACTCTACTCGGATGTCGAAGCCGCTCGCAAACAAACGACGGACGTGGTTGACCGCGCCACGAGCTAATTTCCGGTTCATACAGCATGTTCTTTCTCGCCGGTCGCGACCGCTATACACAGCGGACCCTTCTTCGAGACGTTCACGACCGATTGACGACTCAGGCTGGCTGTGAAGATGTCCGCTATCGCCCGTCTCGACGCCGACCCCGGTACGTCATCGCGGATGTCGATCCGACCACGTTCTTGGGTGACTCCTATGACGTGGGGCACGCACGGCTGGAAGTTCGCTTCTGGTACCCGGCCGGTGTCGACCACGAATACTACCGCATCAACTGGGTCGAACCGGAACGAAACCTGATGCTCGGCTTCCACCAGGACGCCGACCATCCGGACCTTGGGCCATGTCACATCCAGCTCGATCACGAGAATACGCCCGTCGATCGGCATGGTGCGACCTTTCTCGATGCGCACTCACTCGCTGTCCTCGATGATCGCCTTCAGCAGCTCCCGGCAGCAGTGGCGTCGATTCGTTGGGTGGATGGGACCCCTTCGCTACCTACGTGGCCAGTTTGAACCGTTTGTAGGTGGTTGATCGACTCTTCGTTTCCGAGACCGGTCGTGGCTGTGCGCGAAACGAACTGCTGGCGCGAGCGCGTGAAGGGCGGCAGCGCCGAGCGCGGCGAACCGCAGAGCACACACCGACCACCCGTTCCTTCCAGCTCGGCCGGCTGACCAACGGGAAAGAGACTGCGAACAGATCGCCGAATTACCGTCGCCGGAACAATCTCCCAGATCCCCGTGGGAGCAGAAGACAAGAACCTTCCCCCATCTGCTGTCTTCTTCGCTCCGTCTCCTGCATGACACATGAACTAAGTCATGCAAACATCTTATATTCCATGAGCAAGTAGACAGGCGTAGTAATTGGGGCTCCAATGAGCAGTAACGACACCAAGCACGTTCAAACTGAACTGAACGAGGACGAATACGAACGCTTCCGCGAGTTTGCGAGAGAACACGGACTCTCGCTGAAAGAAGCCGGCCACGAGGCGCTCATCGAGTGGATCGAACGCCAGCAGCAAGCGGATCCCAACGACCCCGCGTTTACCGTCCTCGACGACCTCGAGGACGAATCCCTTCCAGCGTCAGCGGCGACGGATGCCCGCGAGGAAGACGATCTCACCGACGAGTGGCACGGCAGCGACGAATCGTTCACGCTCGCCGATGATCCGCCCGCCCAGTCCTGACCACAGATGGCAGAGCCAGTCGAAACCCCGATCGGTACGGTCACGGCCGAGCATTTTCGCCCAGGGCACGTCCAACATCAGGTCGTTGTCGGCCCGAAGTTCCTCTACGCGCTGTTCAATCCTCGCGATCAGATGCACGCAGTCTCGCGGGCGTTCATGGCGTTCGTCCGCGACGGCGACCTCCCCTATCGTCGCCTCATCGTCAACGATCACATCGTCGACGAGGCGGCCACACGGCTGAAAAAACAGGCGTCGATGCGGAATGCTGCGTCGTTCCTGACAACGCTGGACGAGAGCACGCTCTATCAGGTCGAATCCGTCCCCGAGGCTGTGTTTGATGACGCGAAAGCGACGTTCGTTGAGTGGACGGATCTGGATGCGTCACTCACCGATTTTACTGTTGCAGCCCATATGGAGGCCTTAGCGGTCGATCACATCCTCACCTACGACCGGCACTACGATGCGTTCGACGTGACAACGCTCCCATATCACAATCAGGACTAGAGGTGCCAAGCATGTCCGAATCCCCACGGATGGCGTCCAGTCGTGGGCCGAGTCGATGAGCGCCCGCGACCGCATTCGGTCAGTCGCCGAGACGCTTCGCGAACCCCGGTCGGTCAACTGGATCAGCGAGCAGGCCGACGCCGCCTGGAGTACGACCAACGAGGAACTGCAGGATCTGGTCGACCAGGGACAGCTGCGTCGCATCGAGACCGGCGAGACAACGCGCTATCTTCTTCCAGCGAGAGAATCCCGCCGTTCACAGCGGGCGTGAATCGCGTAAGCCCGGTGCGGCAGTCAACGCGGGTCTGTCCGACTGAATACCACCCGGCATAAGAATTATTGAAATTGGGTGTCTTTTATTTCGTAAGGCCAAATGGAGTATCACCTGCAATCCGGGTCGCACACGGTCTACGCGCTCCAGTATCACTTCGTGACCGTCACGAAGTACCGCGCCGACATCCTCAACGATGAGCGATTGGAGCGCGTCGCCGAAGTCGCCCACGAGATTGCAGACGACTTCAAGATCGACCCGCCGGAATGGTCGGTCGCGAGCGAGGCGAGACGCGACCGGAGGGAGCGTCTCGAAAGCGAACGGCGAACGGTGCGTGGTCGACCAACGGGAGACCACGACAGCGAGCGGGGAACGTAGTGACCCGCGAGCAGTGAGCCGTGAGCGCGTGGAGGGCGGCAGCGCCGAGCGCGGTGAACAGACTCCGCTCACCGGGCAACCGTCCCCCAAAGCCCGACCGGGCGGCGAACGGAAGGGATTCTGCGTGCCACTCGGCGAGTTAACCAACACACGGAGCGTACTGTTGGTTAAGACAAACGGGGCCAACCCAGTACAGGCGAGTCGTTCACGAACGTCGAGAAACTGGGCAGGAAACACGTCTCCGCCGACGCCTAGTTGATCCACATATGATTCCAGTGAAGTGGATATCTGTACTTGCGGCCTGTACGCAGGAGGATGCCACCATCGGATGGATGAGGATCGATGAACGGTCCCGTTGGCGACAGCCGATGAGACGTAACGTATACTTTCGACTGAATAGCACGTAATGAATGACCTCTCGACTGACAACACATGCTGCCATGGAGACAGTCGGCAAGTCTCTCTGAGACGGATAGTAGTCGAACGTATTTCAAAATCGAACCGGCAGCCGAAGCAGCCGACCCAACCGACCTCGAACGAGCTTTCCGTCGGCTCCACCGCGGGT
Organism: Natronomonas amylolytica; assembly: GCF_037031205.1. Classification (NCBI taxonomy): domain Archaea; kingdom Methanobacteriati; phylum Methanobacteriota; class Halobacteria; order Halobacteriales; family Natronomonadaceae; genus Natronomonas; species Natronomonas amylolytica. The sequence continues at coordinate 144,130 of NZ_JAYEZM010000005.1, forward strand.
CACAGTTCCAGCTGGAGTGTCTGCTTATCGCCCGCGGCGATGGCGTCGAATACTACCTCGGCACCGATGCCGACGACGACCGCACGGTTCGGCATATGCTGCATACGGTGTTCCCCGAGGAAACCTCAGTCACGACTCCGGAGACGTCACCGCAGGAGATCCTCGCGGAGCTTCCTACGTCCACGACCGACGCGGCCCAGTCGTCCGACGAAGACACGGACGCGGACGCGTCTGAACCGCCTGCTGCGGCCGTCAGGTATCTCGGCTGGGGCACACGGCGTGACGACTGGCAAATGCAGTTGCAACCGGCTGTCGACCCGGAGCAAGAGACCATTCAGTCGCCGCTTTCGGGGATCGTCGACGCGCTGGCGGCGACACCAGCCGATACGGTCGCCGTCTATCAGGCGCTCCTCGAACCCTACGAGGATTGGTCGGTCAAGGAGGGACTCCGCCGCGACCAACTGGAGTGGAACCGCGACACGCGCGGCCAGCGGCTCAGCCGGTTCATCATGGGCAAGTTCGAAAAGCCCGACGAGGACGGCCTCACTCGCGGGAATCGGGAGCGGCTCGCGGAACTCGAGGCGGCCGCCCCGAAGAAAACCTGGGCGATCAACGCCCGCCTGTACGTGGGAGGCGACGGCGCCGACGCCGTCGTTGACGACCTCGAACGCCCGTTCGGCGGCCTCGACGGCGAGTTCTACAGCGTCTCACCGCATCGGCTCACCGGCGAGGACGCCCACGACATGCTGGCGGCGATCCGAAAGCGCCGGCACCGACTCGATCACGGCCTCGCGCGCCGCCTCGGCAAGCGCTTGCCGATCGTGCCGAACACGCGGCCGGCGATCTTCACCGACCCGGCGACGGCGCCTGCCTTCTGGTTTCTCGACGGCGATGCGCTGACCCAGCCTGGCCGGCAGGCGCTGGATACGACGCCCGGCGAACAGTCGGGTGTCACGCCGCCGACCGACGATCAGCTGGACCGCTACGACCGGGGGCTGACGCTGGGCCGCCTGCTCGATGCCGACGACGAACGCACCGACCGCACGATCGCACTCCCACCCACCCTCCAGCCGTTGCATGCCGCGTGGTTCGGGAAGACCGGCGCCGGCAAATCGGTCGCGCTCATCCGCGCTATCTACGACAACATCGTGGCGACGGACGGCCCCACGATCCTGATCGACTCGAAGGGCGACGGCATGGCCGAGGACCTCCTGAAGGCCCACTACCGGCGCCACGGGGATCTGGATAACGTCTACTATTTCGACTGTGACCGCTTCGTGCCCGCCATCCCGTTTTTCGACATCAGCGACGACATCGAGGCTGGCGTCCCGCGAGCGACCGCCGTCGAGGACAAGGTCGACCACTACATCGAGATCCTCGAGGGTATCATGGGCGAAGAGGCATTCCAGTCGAAGCGCGCGCCGGACGTCATCCGGTATCTCCTGAAGGCGATGTACGACCCGGTCCACGGCGGCGACGCGTTCACCCAAAGCGAGTTCGACACCGCCGTCAAGCGGATGACACAGCGCCAGTCGCCGCCAGCCGTCTCGGATCCACACCTCGAACGCATGCTCTCGGGCGTGGCCGCCGACCGCTCGGACGTCTTCCAGAGCGTCATGCAGGGCGTGAACGGCCGCATCGAGAAGGTCAGCCGCGACAGCCGCACCGCCCGGCTCTTCGAACACACGCCGCCCGCTGACACGGCCGCTTCGACAGCCACGCCAAGCTTCGACCTCGCGGACCACCTCGACGAGGACGCGGTCATCATTCTCGATACCGGCGGGCTCCGAACCGAAGCCCAGCGCGCGCTCGTCCTGGTCGTCCTCTCGAACCTCTGGGCCGCGCTGCGGAAGCGCGAACGCCGACGCGACCAGCGGGCGGCGGCCGACGATCCACCACTCGTCAACCTCTACGTCGAGGAAGCCGCCGATATCGCTGACACGTCGCTGATGAGCGATCTGCTCGCGAAATCCCGGGGCTTCGGGCTGTCGGTCACGCTCGCGATGCAGTTTCCCGCCCAGCTTCGGGAATCCTCGCCCCGCGTCTACGACGAGGTGCTGAACAACGTTTCCACGCTCGTGACGGGCAACGTCGGTCGCGACACGCCGCTGGCCGAGCGGCTCGCGACCGACGACATGCCACCCAGCGACGTCGCCAACCGGCTCCGTGGGCTCCGGCGCGGCCAGTGGCTCGCGAAACTCCCGGCCGGCTTCGATGACCCCGAACCGCGACCCTTCCTTTTGGCGTCGGCCGATCCACCGGCTGGCCATCCCGCGAGCGACGACCCGCTTTCGCCCGCCCGCCTGACGGCCTTCGACGCCGCGCTCCATCTCTGCAGGGAACGCACCCGCGAGCAAGCCGGCCTGACGGTCGCCCAGCCGAGTACCGTGGACGACGGCGCCCAAGCCGGTCCAGAAACACCGGGTTCCGAAGACGCTGACGAAACCGACGACCTCCGGCCGCGCGTCGACACGACGCTTCCCTACACGAAGCGGCTGCCCGACCACGTCACCTACGACGCCGACCGCCACGCGCTGGAGTGCCTGGGATGTGACACGAGATACGACCCCAATTCGGATGGCATGGAACGCGTCCTCAAATGCTGTCCCGACGGCGAGATCGACGCCGATGACATCCCGATCTGTGACGTGACGCTGAAACTCACCCGCGAGGAGCGCCGCGAACTGGATTACACGGACGGCCAGCTCATGTTCCTCAAGGCCGTCTACAACGCCGCCCAGCTCCGCTACGAGGAACCGGCCTACGACCTCCTCACCGACAGCATGCTCCGGCTCCGTGAATACGTCGGTGTCGAGGCGGACGCTGTCGACGAACTGCTCGACGACGGCCTTCTCCGCCACGACACCGACCACCCCCACCGCCTCTACACCGTGAGCCCCGAGGGCCGCGAGCTGCTCGGCGAGGAATACCGTCTCGGTGTCGACCACGGCCATGCCACCGGCGACCTCGGCGAGTCAACCCAGCACATCATGGGCGTCGAGATCGCGCGGCGCTGGCTCCACCAGGAGTACGTCCGCGACCCGGACTCGCCTGTCGAAACCGTCGTTCCCTACTTCGAGCTCGACGAGTCGGTCATCGCGGACGATATCGACCGCGACGAGAGCGGCAACGCCAGCCGCCTCGACATTGCTGGTCTTGACGACAACGGTGAGGTCGCCGTCTGTATCGAGGTCGAACGCATCAACAACGACGTCGCCGAAGCCGTCCCCGCCGATTTCGACAAGATGGCTGCTTGCGACCCCGAGGAAGCCATCTGGGTCGTCATGTCCCAGTCGGCCGGCCACGACGTCCTCCAGGCGCTCAACAAGAGCGACCGCGTCGAGAAAACCTACGCCAATACGACGCCACCACAACAGTTCCGCATCGACGAGCCCGGCCTCACCGGGATGTACCCGATCACGTGGGTCCGCGAGCGGCTTGAATAGCACCAAGTCGGGGCCTGAAGTATCGCAAGGGAGAGGCGGACAAGGAGGAGGAAATAAGGAATTTCATATTAGCGGCTCTGTTGAAATCCTCAGAGAGTTACACGTCCATCCTGTAATTCCACGATATGAAGGCCCTCCCGAAGTCACAGATTCTCCGCTTTACTGAGAAAGCGATCCATCTGGCCCGCCGAGCAGTCTCTCGATACTCCTCGAAGTTTTCCAAACACCGCTATACACTTCCACAGCACGTTGTTCTGCTCTGTCTCAAAGTGCGGAAGAACACGACCTATCGTGGTCTGCTTGATGAACTGATCGAGATGCCACGCATTCGTCGCGCCCTCGGATTAGCTGAACTCCCTACGCCGTCAACGCTCTGTAAGGCGTTCAATCGGCTTGATATGGCTGTGTGGCGTGTCATACTGACTCTCTCAACGGCGCTCCTTCCGACGAGTGGCGTCGTTGGAGTTGATGCGTCAGGGTTCGACCGCAGTCACGCCTCGAAACATTACACGAAACGCGCCGAACTCACGATTCAGCAGCTCAAAGTGACGCTGTTGGTCGATGCGAAGGTGAACGCGATCATCGACCTACATGTGACGACGACACGAAAGCACGACAGCCAGATCGCCCCCTCTTTGATTAAGCGCAATCCCGAGGACATCGATATTCTGCTCGGTGACAAAGGCTACGACGACCAGAAAATCAGGCGACTCGTCCGTGAATACGAGGGTCGCCCACTGATCAAGCACCGTGAGTTCACACCAATTCATAAGGCATGGAACGCGCGCTTAGATGCTGATCTTTACGGACAGCGTAGTCAATCCGAGACCGTCAACTCTACGCTCAAGCGGAAGTACGGTGCGTTCGTCCGATCACGACGATGGTGGAAACAGTTCCGTGAACTCACCATCGCCTGTCTCGTTCATAATCTCGACCGGTCGCTCTGAGCGGTCTATACAGACGAACTACGTACCGACGCTCAGAGAGCCCAACGAGTATGAGCCGTTTCGTTCAGAGGCGGTCAGAGATGACGATTCCCAGATATCCTCCGAGAACTATCGCCACAAACGGTGCGATTCCATCGGTAAGAGTCTCTACCCCGAACAGGGTGAGTAGTCCTACGAGGTCAACAGCAATTGCGAGTGCGGCGATCACAACTAACGACAGGAATAATTGTGGCCTGACCAAGGTGGGACTATCTGACTGACGGCTGTCTGTAGCCATTGATAGTTGATTGTTTCCCATCCTGATAAACTAACGCCCAATACGCAGCTCTCATCGACCGGCTGTTTCAGAAGAGAATGTGTCTGAAGAGTAGGATTTCAACAGAGCCATATTAGCCTATTTTGAAATAGGCTATTCGGAGGTATTATTTTCCTCGATCACAGAGATGCAAGGAGGAAGCCCACGGCTTTAGCCGTGGGAGGAATCCGACAAGGCTCGAAACAAACCACGAGCGATAGCAGTCCGACTCCCCCACGTCAAGCCGAACTCTTATAAAAACATAATTCAATATGTGAATCACGGATGGGGGACGTGATTCGCACCGTCAAGGTCAAACTCGACGTACCCACAGAGCGGTGTGACGACCTCCATCAGACGAAAAACCAGTTCATCTACTGTGCGAACACCACCGCAGAGTGGGCGTGGAGACACCCGAACGACTACTGCGTGACCTCAAAACAGAAAGCCGAGAAAGCCCTCTACGACCAACTTCGTAGCGAAACGGAGTTGACCGCGAACCTCGTCCAGAAAGGGATTCGGCGCGCTATCGAGGCCACCAAAAGCGGGGTCGCCCGACTCAAGAAAGGCGACAACACCAGTCAACCGCACTTCGACGCGTGGAGCGTCGTCTACGACAAGCGAAGTGCGACGTTCCACCGCGACCACGTTTCCCTGTCTACAGTGAACGGTCGCGTCGAGTGTGACTACGTGCTTCCAGACGACACCGAAGGAACACCGATTGGAGAGTACCTGTTGAACGATGACTACGAGTTCCGCATGTCCACGTTGCAGTACGACCGCCCCACAGAGTCGTTTTATCTCCACGCACGAATGCGCCGAACTACAGACGAACAAGAGCAGTCCACGATTTCTTCTGAGGCCAAGCACAGAACAGTCCTTGGCGTTGACCTGAACGTGGACAGCTCGCTCGCCGTGACTTCCACAGGCGCGTTCATCGGGAACGCAGACGAGATGAACCATCGACGCCGCGAGTTCGAGAAGACTCGTGAGGCGATGCAACAGACGGGAACGCGGTCAGCACACTTGTCGATTCAGTCGATGAAAGACCGCGAACACCGCTGGATGCAAGACGAACTGCACCGCGCCTCGAACCAGATTCTCGAAGAAGCCCACAACCACGACTGTACGCATATCGCGTTCGAGAATCTGACAGATATTCGCAAGCGGATGGCTGGTGCAAAGCGGTTCCACGCATGGGCGTTCCGACGCTTGTTCCAGTATGTGGAATACAAAGCCGAGATGTTCGGTATCGAGGTCGAGCAGGTGAGTCCTGCATACACGAGTCAGCGGTGTTCCAAGTGTGGTTTTACCCATGAGAACAATCGGCGGTCGAAGCATCAGTTCGTGTGTCAGAAGTGTGAGTACGAACTGAACGCGGATTACAACGCGAGCAAGAACATCGCTCGTAAACTTCTCAAGAAACTCCACCCGGGGCAGAAGTCTTCGAGTGGAGGCGTACCCTGTCAGTGTGCGCTAACGTCAGGGACGCTGAACCTGAACGGCGATTTCCACGCCTCCGTCACTTCGACGGCAGAAGGGGAGTCCACTGACAAGCCCACGACTTCAGTCGTGGGTAACTGACGCGCCAGACCGTCGGCAACTACACCGAGCTGCTGACCGAGGTTGAACTCATTGAGGAGGTGCCGAACACGTCGCCCCGCCGGTACCGAGTCGCGGACAGCGACGTCGTTCGCGAACTCTTCGAGTTGAACAGCGCGCTCAACAACGCCGGCAGCGAGTAGGTACCGAGCCACCGGTACCGCAACGCTCGAGTGGCGCGGTCGGAGACGCGTTCAGTCCTGAGTTGCCGTGAATGAAGGTCGTGTCTCCTCTTTTGTCTGCTTTTTTCGAAACACGGTCAGAACAGACCCCCACCTTCCCCACGCTTCGGATACTTGAACGAGCGTACACCCGCGTACACCCACGACAGTTCGGCTGTATCCGCCGAGACGTCTGCATATATACTGTGTTGATATACACGAGTGTGACTCGCAGAAGCGAAATCTGAGAACACTCGACACAGCGGGGTGTCTTGCGCTGTCGATGGGGGTTTCGATGGCAGTTAGAGGATTCCCCGACACTATTGAACTCATCGGGGACTGCGAAGGAGGCGGACAATAGACCAACCCCTGCGAGTAAAGGAACGCGTGGCCGACACACCGCTATTGCTGGCGACTGATTGCCGGGAGCTCACATCAAAGCCCCGCCCTCAAGGACCGAAGCGTGTCAGCGCCGAGGGAGTAGGATTAGGGAGCTTACTGAGACCAGCACGGGACTTCACGCTGAATCCCACCACTAAAGCGGTAGGTAACTCAAAGCCAGTCGGCAGTAATGTACGTCACTGTATCCATCGCCTCTCGATCGGGGAACGCTTCGATAACGTGCTGGATGATATGGTAGAGTTCACGGGGGGAAAGCGACTGGTCATGGACGTAGAACACGCCACGATGTGAGTCGACAGGCATCTGGACGAAGTCGTCGTCGCTGGTGACGATTAGACGGCCCTCTTGGACGGCGTACAGGCGAATTGTGGTGTCGTCGACCCCTTCGCCCAACTCACTCACGTCAACGACACGCTCTACGTCGTGGCCTGCTTTGCCGAGTTTGTCGGCCAGCGGAGCTGCGATGTTCTCGTCAAGCAGAAACGACACCTCCATGACTACGATTGTGGCAGGTCCTCGGGGCCGGTGATGATGTCCGGGTCGTCTTCTGCGGCCTCGTGAAGCTCTCGGCGGTGTTCTTCGACCGCCCGCATCTCTTCGGGATGGTCGTGATAGTACGCCAGTGCATGGTAGACGTCCGAGACGGTGAGGTCGAAGCGGTCCGCAACCGTCTGCGCGTCGAGGCCGCGCTCTTCGACCAGCGCGTGAATGTGGCTCACGGTGATTCGCCGGTCCCGAATGTGGGGCTCGTCGTGAATCTCCGACTCGTCACCTGAGACGACGGTGTTCATCTGCTTCGACATAGTGTATACTACCATTGCAGTGGCCTTCAGTCTTTGCCGGTATAGGCAGTCAGCGGAGAAGTTGTGGGTACTAGTGGCCAGTGTTTAATTCCATATGGGCAACAGTGGGTAGCATGACGAAAGTTGAAGCAGAGGACTTGCAAACGAGGGAGACGGACGATCGGGGTCGAGTGTACCTCGGTACGGAGTACGCGAACAAGCGCGTGACCGTCGCTGTCGTAGAGGTGGACTCCGATTGTCCTGACGAAGACGAACTGGCCGCTGCATACCGCGAGGCTTCCAAGAGTGCGGAGGAGTTGAGTGAAGCGTGGGATGTCGCTTCGGACGAGGCGTGGGACGGACTGAGTGACTGAAACCGTTCGACTCCCCGCATTCGAAACGCGCACTCCGTGACCCCCTGCCGTCCCCGGCGGGGTTTTCTCCTCGCAGAAAGGAAGAATCTCGACGTCGCCAAATCTTCATAATCGGCCGTATCGTCCGAAAGCTTGGGGTATTCCCGGGTGTGACCCCGAGTTAGGAAGACGAATCTCGGTATCACTGATGAAATCCGAATCGCCTGCGTACGACTCTGTAAACAGGATATACAACGAAATGGATGGATTATGAATCTCGCGATGAAGCGCTGCGACAGCGGCTCCAATCAAAATCGCATGACTGCAACCGATTATGGAGGGATAGATCGCTCGCTCAAACGGATCTCGAACCCATAGCCAGCAACTCAATAGAGACAGGATACGTAGCTAAAACACTATGAGAGACTCTCTATTAAGGGTAATAACTGTCTATGCTTTGGCCGACTAGCTTCCGTATCGAATTAACCACGGATTGGATCTTGCGGACAGGCACCCAGATATGAACGCTTGCTCTGAAAGTCAGATGTCAATTTTCGAGCGATAGACCACCTGAGACTGATTATGAAACATCTTGTAGCTCGCTCGATACTGGATAATCAGTTTAGCGACAGCCAAGGAATCGTCGAGGATCTTCATGATTCTCGTAGTGATCCAGACGGGGACGAGATACCTTGTCGAGAGCGTTATCCTCGAGAACCGAATTCAGCGTGGGTAGTTGTGTCCCGATCGTGAGCGCGGTATCGCCGGTTTCGTGCCTCGCATATTCCCGTCTACCCGTCAATCAGAAGTAGCTATTTTGAGCGCGAGAAGGACTAAGAACCCGATTTGGGACACGAGACCTGATTGTGGAGTGTTACTGCCAACTGAAGATCGACCCATCCGATTCGCGTTCCTCTTCCAATTCCGCTTCTAGGGCTTTCCGCCGAGTGCGTTCCTTCTCCAGTTCGGCCTCCAACTCGGCCTTCTCTTCGAGCACCTCACTAAGTCGCTGTTCCAGCTCTTCGATTCGGTCGAGTCGTTCCCGTTCACGGGGAGCACGATTTGCCGACTCGGATGTCGGTTGCTCCGGTGACGTCGACGTTTCGGCTGAGTTGCTAGATGGTTCGTAGAAGTCGCTCGTGCTTGCAATCGCCCGCTCGATGGTTTTCTCGCCGTAGGTACTCCCGTCTGCGAAGTGCTGTTCGTCCCATTTCTCCCGCATGAGGCCCGACTGACGGAAGAGTCGATCCATCTGCCGGGCATCGCCGCCGGTCCAGAACGCCAGCAGCGAGCACAACGCCATATCGGCTTCCGACTGGCTCTCGTACCCGCTGGTGGTGCCACGATAGAGGGCTTCGAACTTCTCGCCGTTCGCGGCGTTCTTGGCCTTCTGGAGGAGGGCTTCATCGTCGAGGGACCGAGTTCCACGCTCGGTTTGGGGTCCGCCATCAGCCCCTGCATTCTCAGGCTCATTGGGGGCGAGATACTCGTCGTACACCGTCGCGAGTGCGTCCTTGATTTCCGCAGGCGTTCCGTCGACGGGGTCGGCGGTCACGGTGAAGAATCGCGCCGACTCGTAGAGTTCTAATTCGCCCTTGCGATTGCGGCTGGCCGGAAGCGAACCGGCCACGAGCACGTGATAGCCGGTTCCCGAGGGGCTTACGTGCGAAATCATTAGAAACGATTCTTATGGCCGTCGAACACAACGCAAGTGAACGCATCGATGCGTGTGGGGTTCTCGGACGAACGAGCTACTGTTCGGAACGTCGAGGAGAAACCCTCCTCACTTCAGGACGGGGAGGATGTCAATCGGAAAGCGTTTCGAGTTTCTGTACGATTTTCGTATAGACATCGGGCGCACAATACCACCCCGCGTCGATCATCGCATCGATGACAGTCCGGGCGTCGTCGACTCCGATCTCCCCCTCTTTCGCGAATTTCAGAACGAGAAACGCCGTTCCCCGGGTTGTGATGCCCTCGGCGGCGGCAACGTCACGACCGTAGGTCTCGTCCATGACAGCCACACCGTCCTGTGCGTCGGCGTAGGCGAGGACAGCGACATCGGCGTCGCTGAGATTGCTATTGTCTTGGAGCCGTGACAGCAGCGGCCCCGTCCCTACCGTCACTATATCGAACACGTCGGCTTCGACGCTCCGCTCGATGCGACGTGCGTCCGGATACCCTTCTTCGATGCCGGTGGCGACGACTTCGTCGTAGACGCGCTCGGGAATCACACATGGCGCCTCGAGGTGCTGGACGAGCGCGAGTCGGTCGACCTTCGCGAGATAGATGAGCGGCGTGGCGTCAAAGACCCACATTCATAGCGCCTCGAGATCCGCGTCGAGATGGTCGTCCGCCACCCACGTGATATCACGCTCCTTGGCGAGTTGCGCGAAGTCCCAGACCGACATCCCTGCCAGCTCGGCGGCTTTACTGAACGAGATGCTTCCAGCCGCGAGTTGGTCGAGCGCCTGTTCGCGCCGCCACTCCTCCAGACCCTCGGAGAGGAGTTTCCGAACGGCCGTACTCCGGTCGAGGTTCTCCTCCTCGAGATATGCGTCGAGTTCGGCCTCCAACTCATCGGGGACGCGTGTCGAGATCGTTCCCATACTGTATACAATGTATGCAGTGCATACAAAGGCTTTGTCGGAGAATCGTGGTACTGCACTTACGGAGCATCAAGAAGAAATTCCCGACCTTTGGGCGGGGATGAATCCGATAATCAACTACGCAAACCACAGTCGATAGCTGACGTCGTACACACGCCAAGGGCTAAGTAAATTGGCTCACAATGTACACATAATGAGTAGCGAGAAGAAGCGCGTCCAGTTTCGGGCGCCGCACCGACTCATCGATCGGACCGATGCCCTCGCGGACGTCCTTGGGGAGGACCGAACGGATATCCTCGTGACTGCGCTACGGGAGTATCTGCAGGAAGCCACCCACGATGACGCGCTGACTCAGGAGATCGCGGCCGCCTACTACGACGACGAGATTTCGTTCGAACAGCTCAAAGCGCTCGTCGGTGCCGAGGAGGCGGCGAATCTCCGGGTGTTGAAACAGCAACTGGATGAGGACTTCATCGACGAGGTTGTCGACGCATAGATGTCGGAACTTGTCGCAGACGCCTCCGCGCTCGTGAGTCTCGGCGTTGTCGCTGAGGTGGATCCCGACCCGCTCTCGCTGTGTCTGGCTCGATACGAGGTCGTCGTGCCAGCGGCCGTCATGGCAGAGCTTCGGGAGGTGGCCTCATATGACGACGCGCACGGTCGTGCTGCAACTGCTATCCTCGAACAAACCGCTGCGCTCGATAGACGGTCAGTCGACCTCGATGCCGAGTTTCCGCTCGATGATGGCGAGAACGCGGCAGTAACACTCGCAAACGAACTCGATGCGGCATTGCTGCTCTGTGACGAATTCAACCAACTCGGTCTGATTCACGCCTCGCTCGCTGATACCCGGCTCGTTACGACGCCGACATTACTCTCGATTCTCGTTCGAACCGAGCGCCTGTCGGCAGCCGACGCTCGAACCTTCCTCGACGAAATCAGCGACGCTCGCAGTTGGGGCGCGAACAGCTACGTGCAACGGGCCCGCTCGTTGCTCGAGAAGTGACGACCTCCAGCAGTATCTCTCGATAGTGTACCGATAGGATCGTCATCGTTCGCGGTATCGCTCGCGTGCTCGCTGTTTCATCTCCGCATCCATGTACGTCGGTTCAGCGCCGTGGCGCCGAACGCTCGCCGTGATCGCCTCTGCAGCGACCGTCGGATTGTGTCGGGTCTCGGGCATCGACGGCGGACGCACCGGCCGCATCGACTGGTCCAGATCGTCGATTCCAACGAGCCGGCCGGCCGCGTCGGTTTGGAGCCAACAGAGGGTTCCCTCGCCGACCGCCCCGGTCGCCTCCTGTTGCAGATACCGTTCGACGGCATCGAGCGACGGCGTCGGCAGCGCGTCACTGATCTCGTGACCTGATTCATCCGGCTGGCCGGGGTGTGACGCGGCATCCGGTTGCCCGGCGACGACGAGCCGTGTCCCGACGTGGTCACCGATCGCATACCGGAGCGGATCCGGAAGCGCCGTCGTCGTCGGGCCGCTATAAACGGGCGCCAGTGGTTCGTCCGCCCGCTTTGCGAGAAGCTGCCGATAGAGGTCGCCCTCGCCTGTCGCGATGTCGCCGAGCCCCTCGAGTACGAGGGGAAACAGCCCCGTGTCGGCAGCCGCCGTCTTGGCGCCCTCCCAGAGCCGCGCACATATCGCCGCAATCAGGAGTCGCGTGCCGATCGGTCGGGGGGCGCCGTCAAGTTGGCCTTCCGCTGGTGGAATCGCCCCTGTCACGAGCAGGATGTCGTCGTTCCGGATGGCGTTCGCCGGGTCGTACGTCGTCTCCAGCATGAGCGGGTTTTCCGGATACGGATCGCGTGGCATACCCAACATGCTCGCAGCCCGAACGAATGCCGTCGGATCCCGGGCACGAGCTGTGCGGAAGACAGACCGTGGTTCCGCTGATCCCGTCAAGCAGCGTTCGATGGGTTCCAGCGCCCCGTCCAGTTCGGCTTTCCGCAGCGCCCTCGTGACCTCCGTCACTTGTACGTCCTTGCTGCACAGCGTTGGGAGCACCGCCTGCAGGACCGACGCCGTCACCCAGTCGAACTTCGAATCTGCCGCATACGCGTCGAGATACGCGTTCACCCGAAGGGTCACCGGGTCGATTCGATAGCCGTCCGAGGACGGAACGTCGAACTGGTCGATGGCGACACGGGTGAGTGGGGGCAGGCCATACCGCCGGACGTTCTTGCGGCGGTCGATATCGACCCAGACGACGTCGTCGAGGCGGTGTTCCGGAAGCCGCCGCAGGAGGTCGAACGGCTCCGGCCCTCGCGGATGCACATAACAGAAGCCGTGACCCGCCTCTGCCCACTGGACGCACCAGGACTGCAACAGCCCCGTCTGCGTATGTGTTTCAGCCCCCTCGACGTAACAGCCAGCATCGAGCGCGCCATCTGGCAGAGTGACTCTCTGCGTCAGGTCATCCGGATTCCGGCCGACGACCGTCGTCGGTTCAGCATGTGTACTGGAATCGTCAGGCCCTCCAGCAGCCATGTCAATCAAATATGGATATAATGTATTTAAAATTATGTTAACTGTAAATTTGTGGCTCGACACGAAGGGATAGGATATCCGGAACCGCTCAGTAGATGCGTCTGATCGACTCAAGACCGGGAACACCGATGAGTCGTTCTTTCACAGGCGGTACGAGGGGGATGCCACGGGGCTTGACCCCATGGAGGAAGCCGACACTCGATGAAACACACCGCGCTCGATGGCAAGGCCAACTCCCCCACCTCACCTGTAAGCTTTTATTAGGTAACAACCGAAAATGTGAATTACAGATGGACGACGCGCCACGACGCACCGTACCCATCAAACTCGACGTACCCGAAGAGCGTCGTGGCGACCTCCATCAAACCAAGAAGCAATTCCTGCACTGCGCCAACCGCACCAGCGAGTGGGCGTGGCGCTACGACGACTACTGCGTCACCAGCAAGTCGAAAGCAGAAAACGCCCTGTACGACGAGTTGCGAGAGGAAACCGACCTCACCGCCAACCTCGTCCAGAAAGGCATCCGTCGCGCCATCGAAGCCGTCACAGGTGGCGTCGAGAAACTGAAACAGGGTGAAAAGACGAGTCAACCAGAGTTCGACTCGTGGAGCGTCACGACAAACGCTCCGCAACATTCAACGCCGACCACGCCACACTCTCCACGCCCTTCCCGCCCGAAGACGAGCGAGAAGACACGCCGTTCGGCAGGTACTACGAGAGCGAGGCGTGGGATGCGTCGAGTGCCACGCTTCAGTATGACGAGCAGGACGACACGTTCTACCTACACGTCACGCTGAAGAACCCTGACTACACGGTTGACGGAACGGAACGCCAAGAAGCCAGTCACAATGATGAGGGAGCCGAGAACGGAGTGGTTCTCGGCGTGGACCTGAACGTGACTGGCGCGTTCGCCGTCACCTCCACGGGGGAGTTCATTGGCAGTGCGGACTACCTCACCCACAAGCGCGACCAGTACGAGCGACGCCGCGCCCGACTCCAACAGACGGGTACACGGTCGGCTCACCTCACGATTCAATCCATCGGGAGCCGGTTTAGTGATTGGTCGTTGGACTGGTTGCACAACAGAGCGAACCACCTCATTGCGGAAGCCCAGTCTGCTGACGCTGACGGCATTATTTTCGAGAACCTTGACCACATTCGCGAGAACATCGCTAATGGGTCGAAGTTCCAGCAGTGGGTCTACGCGAAGTTCGTGGAACTCGTTGAGTACAAAGTCGAATCTACAGAGTTGTTCGTGGATACAGTGAATCCTGCGTACACGAGTCAACGGTGTTCGCACTGTGGGTTTACCCACGTGGACAATCGTGACGACAAGGAGTTCAATTGTCAGGACTGTGGGTATGAGGTGAACGCGGATTACAACGCAGCGAAGAACATCGCCAACCGATACTGCGGATATATCCATCGCGGGCAGACGTCTCGCGGTGGATGGGCTACCAGTCAACTAGCCCTCAAGTCAGGGACGTTGAACGTGAACGGCGATTACACGCCTGCCGAGTTACTCGGTTAGAACGGGAGTCCACTGACAAGCCTCGGGGCTTGACCCCGAGGCGGTTGACGAGCTAAGGTCCGAGTGCGCGAGGAACGAATCGAACCTCCGTCTCAGTCGTGGCACGACCGCGTGCAACCGAACTACACGACTCGCGTTCAATAAAAGAGAAAACCAGTACTAGACGGGAGCGAACGCCTCGATCTCGTCGATAACTTGCTTCGGATTCTCGGCGTGCTCGATGAACGACAGGACGTTCTTGGTAGTTGAGGCCGGACATCTGAATGCGTATGCCTCAAGCCCTCTCTGCTCAGTCGTTCAGAGCTGATCGATCGGCTTGTTGATGATCTGGAAGACTTCGCTCGCCCGGTAGAACCGATTCCGGTCTTTCCCGGTGAGTTCTTCGAGTATTCCGTCATCTTCGAGCTGTCCGATCAGTCGGTTAGCCGTGCTGTATTCGACATCCAACCAGTCCGCTGCTGTGTTCACGTCCAGGTACGGATCTTCGAAGAGCCGCATCACCAGTTCAAGGATATTCTCAGATCGCTCGCTCTGATAGCGCTGTTGATAGTCTTCCCGGAGGTCGACTAGCAGGTTGGCCCGCTGGTGGGCCTCATCTGCTTGCGACTGCACGCCACGCAGGAAAAACAGGAGCCACTCTTCCCAGTCACCGTGCTGACTGACTGCCAAGAGATGATCGACGTACGCTGAACGTCGTGCGTTGAAATACGAACTCAGGTAGAGATACGGCTCAGGCAGGAGACCGTCACGTTGCAGGAGGAGACTGATCAATAGTCGCCCAAGTCGTCCATTCCCATCGAGAAACGGGTGAATCGTCTCGAACTGGTAGTGGATTAGCCCGATTCGAAGAAGTGGATGCAGATTCGTCTCTTGGTTCGCATACTCGAGCAAGTCTTCGAGAAGGTCAAGAATCTCGTTCGGTGGTGGCGGGACGTATCTGGCGTCTTGGATGTATGGCGTACTGCCGATGAAGTTCTGAGTCGAACGGAGTTCCCCTGGGTCAGCCTCATCTCCACGGACACCCGAAAGCAACCGGTCGTGCATCTCGCATAGCAATTCGACGGTGATTGGATCGCCAGCTGTGATTGCATCCAATCCGTGCGTCAGCGCGTGCAGATAGTTCACGACTTCTTGGGTGCCCTGCTG
Organism: Natronomonas amylolytica; assembly: GCF_037031205.1. Classification (NCBI taxonomy): domain Archaea; kingdom Methanobacteriati; phylum Methanobacteriota; class Halobacteria; order Halobacteriales; family Natronomonadaceae; genus Natronomonas; species Natronomonas amylolytica. The sequence continues at coordinate 159,901 of NZ_JAYEZM010000005.1, forward strand.
TCTGTCTTCGTCGATGAGAGCCTCCTGTCCAGCCTCATAGGCGTAGATATCCGAGAGAGTAGCATGTGTCCCCTCGATTTGGGAGGATTCCAGCGCTTCTTTTCGGATGAACGGCTCGATAAGGATTTCTCTCGAACCGACACGTGGACCAATGCCATGGAGCCGACCGAGTGCCTGTGTTGCCTCCGCTAGCGGCGTAATGAGCTGTCCAGTATTGATTGAGGGCGGAAGCGGGTCAGGTCGAAACGCCGAATACGTCCCTTTCGATGTCGTCGTGGGAACGATCTCACCGGGCGCTGCCTCGTCGAAGTCATCTCGCTCCATTAGTGGTATCCCTACGAATACATTCACCACTATTGGCATTTTTGGTACTAAATCAAAATAACAGTCTGGCTGATTGCGCTGTTACAACTACTCAGGATCTTTGGGGAGAGGTTTGGAGGCATATATCTCTTCGCTGGTTTTGCGGGGGAACACCTGCTCAGTGTGTCTGCAACTCGAGCGATTAGGACAGTTGTTTCTTGACATCCTCCCACCCCTGAAGGGGTGGGATTCCTCCGGTGGGGATGTTGGCTATCTTCCTACGAGGAGAGAATCCCGCCCTTTAAGGCGGGAGTGAATCCGACAACTCCCTACTGTCGCTGGCAGGCCGGATATTCAACGCACACCCGCACCGTTAAGTAAGTTAATCGACATAAGCTATGTATGGCGATTGAGGTCACGCGCACCTACGTTGGTTCCATCCAGAACCAGCGGCAGGTTTACGATGGCCTCGATTCGCTCGGAGACTCCGCCTCCAAAATCTGGAACGTCGCCCGCTGGACAGCCGACCGCATCTGGGACGAAACAGGCGAAATCCCAGACGAGGGAACGCTCAAAGCGTACATGAAGAACCGGGAGTGCTGGAAAGATTTGAACGCACAATCCAGTCAGCAAGTCATCGAAGAACTTTCCGACGCTTTCCAGTCGTGGTTCGACTTGCGACACAAGGACGACGAGGCGAATCCGCCCGGCTACCGCAAACACGGCGACGCTCGCCCCCAGAGTACGGTCACGTTCAAAGAAGACGGGTTCAAACACGACCCAGAGAACAACCGCGTTCGCCTCTCGAAGGGGAAGAACCTGAAAGATCACCGTTCGGACTTCCTGCTCTGTGAGTACCAGACCAGCCCAGACGTTGACCGCTCAGAAGTCAATCGGGTACAGAACGTTCGTGCGGTCTGGAACGGTGACGAGTGGGAGCTGCACTTCGTCTGCAAAGTTGAATGTGAAACCAACGGCTCAACAGGCGATGGTGTGGCAGGAATCGATCTCGGCATCAAGAACATCGCCACGGTCGCCTTCCCCGACGAATACGTTCTCTACCCCGGCAGCTCACTCAAAGAAGACAAGCACTACTTCACCCGATCAGAGTACGACACCGAGGGTGAGAACGGGCCGTCCGAAAAGTCGATGTGGGCACGTCGGAAACTCACAGAGCGCGAGACACACTTCTACCACACGCTGACAGACGCCATCATCACGGAGTGTGTCGAGCGCAGTGTTGGGACGCTCGCGGTGAGTTGGCCTGAAGACGTGCGTGAGTCGGATTGGGGGAAGACCGGTAACAAGAAGCTGCACTCGTGGGCGTTCGACCGTATCTACCAGTACCTCGAATACAAAGGCGAGATTCGTGGCGTCGAGGTGCTGAAGGAGAACGAGTGGGAAACCTCGAAAACGTGTTCACGATGTGGTGACGATACGAAGTCGAACCGTGTCGAGCGTGGACTGTACGTCTGCTCGTCATGCGAGTTGGTAGCCAACGCGGATTGCAACGGAGCGGAGAATATGCGTCAGAAGATAACTCCGAGTCCTCACGGCGAGGATAGGAGTAACGGCTGTGTGGCACAGCCATCGACACACTTGTTCGACCGCGAGAGCGGGACGTTTCACACGAGAGAACAGGCCGTGTCGTAGACCGGCAAATATCCCACCTCCGGTACGGGAAGCCCCGCCGTTCACGGCGGGGAGGATGTCACCGGCGGACGATATTCACGACATTCATGAGTTAATCGTGGAGTCAAACGCGGAGACAACCGCTGGCGTCTCTTCGCCAGGCGATATCGAATACACCGTTGAACACATCCAGGACGGACATTTCGGTCACGTGCCCGAGTCACTCCACGAGAAGGCATTCCAGCTGCTTCGGCTCATTGCGGCAAATCATCCATTCGTCGATGGCAACAAGCGAACCGCGCTTATGTCGACCCGAATTTTCTACGCGCTGAACGGTCTCCGATTCGATTACAATCGGACAATCAAAGAGATCCTGAAGGCGCTCGCGACGGATGAGAGCAGTGTTGATGAGGACGACGTAATTGAGTATCTGCGAGCGCACACAGAACCGCTCGCACCAGAATACGAGGCGACTATCAACCTCTGGTTGTCCCGTATTGAAGGTACAGATCAGGTACCCAAGGAACACGACATGGTCGACGACGAATCCCACGAACCGAACGATTATGACCACGAATCCCATAGTGAGGAATGAGTATGGCCGCCGGAAGTGACCAGCCCGAGATTCCCGATGAGATGTCCCCTGAAGAGGCGCGGCAGTATCTCATCCGGTTCCTTGGACGGCAAGACCTCGACGAACACGAGGAGATCTACGACGAGCTCGCCACCGAGTGAGCACAATACCTTCCTGTGTACGCCAGTACATAGAGAGATTTGCGACTGGTTTGGACGGCTCGAAGAGCAGTCTGTCGACGATAACGTAGACCGACTCATCTTCTCCGTTCAGCCGTAGTCAGAGTGGATACGTCTACGGTTCGGTTTTTTGGCCCCTGAACGGGCGAGGGGCGCACAGTAGCGTGCCTCGTGACGTGAGATGGCTTCGAGAAACATCTACGAGCAGACGTTCGACGAGGACGTACAGCAGAACGAACACAACACCTGCCGGAGTGCGGTGGCCGAGTAACATCGAACACCCACGAGACGGTCTGCGACGGGTGTGGCCTCGTCGTCGACGACCAGCAGGTCGATCGCGGGCCGGAATGGCGCGAGTTCGAGAACGACCGGAGCGGGCGCCGCGTGGGTGCGCCGAACACCGTTGCCCGTCACGACAGAGGCATTGGAACCGAAATCGGTCGGAAGCGCGACTGGAAAGGCCGGAAGATCGACAGTAAGAAACGCCGGCACCTGAACCGGCTGCGACGCGAGCACAAGCGGGCGAAAGTCGGCTCGAAAGCCGATCAGAACCGGATCACCGGCTTCACCGAGATCAGGCGGATGACGGCTGCTCTCGGCCTCTCGACGAGCGTCCGCGATCAGGCGTGTCAACTCTTCCGTCGCGCCCAAGAGACGGGACTCCTCGTGGGTCGCTCCATCGAGGCAATCGCGTCAGGCTGTCTCTACGCAGTCTGTCGTCTCAACGAACATCCGCGGTCCTTCGAAGTGATCGCCCGCGTCTCGAAGGTCGCCGAAGCGCGCATCAAAACCGGGTATACAGTCATGAATCGGGAGCTGGACCTGCCGGTGCCGCCAGCCCAGCCCTCGCAGTACGTCGCTCAAATCGCCTCGGACGTGGGCGCCTCGCAGGAAACCCAACGGCGGGCCCGAGCCCTCCTCGAGAGAGCAGACCAAGCACAAATCGCCAATGGACGAAATCCCCTTGGTTCTGCGGCGGGAGCGCTGTATCTCGCCGCCCAAGCGACCGGCGAATTCCTGAACCAGCAGGAACTCGCGGATGCAGCCGACGTCGCGACCGTGACGGTACGAGAGCGGTATCGGGATCTTGAGGACGTAATGAACTGAACGCGGCGGTTTTTGTTGGCCCTGACGGGTGCGGGCCGGCCTGTACTGGCCTGCGAGAGCCAATGAGAATGAATCAACGGCACGCACTCGTGTTGTACGAAGCATCGGACGGAAGCTACGCTGCGCATCGGTCGACGTACATTGGACGGAACCTGCAGTTGGCGGCACGTATCAGTTCGGAGACGCCCTACGGACATGGCGATGGCGACTACGAGCCGGCGCTCGTGGAGGAAACACCGCTCGAGGAGGGGGTGTCGCTCCAGAGGATGGTCGACAGGCTCGATTTCAGCCGGTTCGGGGCAGTCGTCAGGGTCTCCGACCGGTTTGAGGTGAGACCGTATCGGGCCATCTGGTTCGGCCTCTCCGAATGGAGCGAGACGGTCTACGAAAGCGATGCGTTCGGCAATGGCGCCATCATCGGCGTCTCACACGTCGATGGTGAGGCGGTCGGGGATGGGACAGTCTGTACCAGCATCGAGGCGGCGAAAGCGATGCTCGGCGGACTGGTTGATGCGGGGGACCTAGCCCCGGAGACCGCTCGGAGCCGCCTTCGTGGGCTCGTGGCGGGCTATGCTGCGAGCGGCCACGACGTCGTCTTCGCCTCGGGGTTGGATCCCCGAGAGAACGAGGTTCCGGTTGCTGGCCAGGTGATTTCCTCTGGACGGCGGCTGCTGGAGCTTCGGTAAGTCGGTCGAGGGGCCGATGTGTCCCTTCGACGGTGCGTTGGTCGTGTTCGGCCACCACCCGCCAGCCACCGCCCCACCCTCCGCTCCGTGCTCGCTCACTCCGTTCACTGCGCGCGCAGCCACGACCTAATACTGCCGATCTCCTTAATCGGTTGACTCACTCACGTCGCGTTGGAACTATGCCACTCCCAATTCGGTCGATGATAGAGAGGACTTATTCGTCGTAATGCTTATTCACACACAAATTCAACACAGCCTATGGCAGAAGCAGAATCACCTCCCGAGAAAACGACGGTGAACATCCGGATGACAGAGACGTTTTTGGAGGATGTTGACGCGACGTGGGAAGAATACGGCTTCAACAGTCGAAGCGAGTTCATCCGAGCCGTCCTCCGCGATGCGCTCAAACATCCTGAATTTAACCGCGCAGATCTGAAGGCGATGCTCGCCAGCGAAGCTGAAATTCGCGAGGGTCGCACCCACAATAGCGACGACGTAAAGGCCGAATACGGTCTCGACGAGACAGTGCGTAGCAGTGATGAGTGAGTGGGACTGGGAACTTACCGACACGTCACGACGGGATTTCGATGGCCTCGACGATCACGCACGTGACCGTATCGCCGCCAAACTCGACGAAATCGTGACTGACGAATGGCGAGACCCACCCGAACATCTCGAACCGTTGCAGGGGGCACCCCACGAAAAACTTCGTATCGGTCCGTTTCGACTCGGATGTCGTGTTGACCGCACCGAACAGATCCTGTACGTCTTGCGAATTCGAAAACGCGGCGGAGATGCATACCGCAGTGATGACGACTGATTCGTAGGCGTACTCATTCGGACAGCTGATTCCCAACGTCTCGGGTATACCCCCGGACCTGTTATCAACACTCAGCGGACCAGATAGCATTTCTCACTCGATGACGTACCTGCCATGAACCGTTAGGACGCAGAGTGTATTTTGCGCCCTGACGGGCGAGGGCGCGTGAGATAGCGCTCTCGCTCGATCATGGACCGACGAGATGCCTTTAGCCCACAACCGAACAGTATCGACGATCTCGAGCCACGAACGCGACGTGCGTACACGGAATCGATGCAGGTCACACTCGAACGGGCTGGCGGTCAGTACACCGTCTATGCCGAGTCCGGGAACACCTACACCGTCGACGTCATCGAGGACACCTGCACCTGCGCAGATCACCGGGAAAACGACCCGGAGAATGGCTGCAAGCATCGACGCCGCGTCGAGATGGAGATTCGCGCGAAACGGGTCCCGACACCTGATGGTCGGATTCCGAAGCGAGTCGCCTCTGACGGCGGTGTAACCGCTGAGTCTCAGGTAGAAGATGGGAACGCTACCAGTCGAATTCGCGGTCCTATCCCCGAATTCGACGCCTACGGCGCATGGACCGGCGAGGAGTACTACCGATGCCGGGCCTGTGGCGCCGAAGCGATGCGAAAGCGAGATCTGGAGGGCTGCTGTGAGGCAGCAAAAAAATGAAGCACGACAAAACGAAGACGCGACGAGCTTTGTCGAAGCAATCAGAAACGTTCTCAAGCACCCCTCTTCGATGTTCTAACTGGCGTCAATCAGGATCTTCATCACGTCGGTACTGCGGCGCAGAAACTGTTCAGTGTCCCCGTCGCTCGCTCGTACTCTCTGACGTGGGACGGGGATGATATCGTGAATTGCCCATCCTACCGACACTCTTCGAGCACTGATTCGACGTAGTCTCGGCCGCCGCGGTGCCAGTAGAGACCGACGATTCGGAGTGGCTTCTCGACACGACTTGGGACGAGTTTGTGCTTCTCGCAGAACACGTCCCAGAACGTCTGGATCGTCTCGCGGTCATCGTGATTCTCGATGTCGACAGTGAGGTCGCCGAGGGCTGTCGTCACCGCGAACAGCGTGTGGTCGACCGGCAGCGAGACCCAGCGCATCCCCGCCAGCGACGCCACGCGATCGTGCATCAGCCGTATCCACAACGGCGTGCTGACGGCGTCTGCGATCCCCGGCAACACGGCGCGACGGACCAGTCGCGCCGCATGCGGTGCGACATGGTCGGCCTGGCGCAAGAGTCCCTCCGGGCCCCCATCGAACCGCTCGTACAGTGTGACGGCGGACCTGAACCACCAGTGTGCGTCGTAGGGGTCCATGATAGAGAGCCGGTCGAAGAACCGCTCGAGTTCGCCTTCACCCTCGCTAGTGACCAGTCGGTGGGGATCGTACACCCACTGGTGCTGTTGCCAGAGGTTCGTACAGACGCGCCAGAATCCCGCCCGCCCGACCTGCGGTTTCGGCTGCCCGGATGGATGGGCGTGAAATGGGACGAGCGACAGCGTCAGGAATCGGGCGGCCTCTGTAGCGGTGAGGTCCAACTCGTCGACGGCCGTGTACTCCGGGAGCGAATGGGTCGTGAAGAATCCCTTCCCCGCCTGTTGGGCCCGCCGGAGTCGCGAGACGAGTGCCAGGAGTTCCGACTCGTCTCGAATCATCGCTACCGGACGCTCGGGCCCAGTCGCCTAATGGTTTTGCGCCTCCGTACTCGGTGCTGCTGATGACCGATGCCGATGCAACCTAGTATCGTCCGCCGCTTACTCCCTTTCCGGCAGCGACCTGAATCGAACGAGGCCGACCAGAACAACCACCGAAAGGAGCAGCCCGACAATCGACTGCAGCCACGTGTGAGCGCCGGCGAGTGGCCGGGCGACCACCATCCCGACCGCGATGAACGCTACCGGCGTGAAACGCGTGTCCACTACCAACAGGTAGCCCGCCGGCACCACCGCGTAGATGACGTGACTCGAGACGTCCCAGACCGGCGTAATCAGGAGATGCGGAACGGTGACAGCCACGAGAAGCAGCGAGAACGCCGGAACGAGGTCGCCCCAGTCTCGGCGCCGCCAGACGAACCATATCAGGAGGATGCCGACACCCAAGCCGGCACTCCCCGTGAAATCCATTCCCCACTCCGGAAGGTCTCCCAGTATCCGTGGCACGCCTTGATAGATGGCGAATGCGACGACCCATCCCAAACCGAGAACACCCACACGACCACCCAGTCCTGTGAAGGAACGCGCTGAGTCGGCTCGCCATTCGTAACTGATGACCAGCAGACTACAGATGAGGACGAAGAACTCGGGGGCGAACACCTCGGAATACGTCCGTGCAACGTCGGTCAGCATACAGCGAATCGCCCGCACGTCTCCCTTGTCCCGGTTTCGGTTTTCGCGCCACCGGCAATTCGGTCAGGCCCGTTTCGAGGGCGGTCTCCGAACCGATCCGGGTTTATTCACCACCGTCTGTAGCAGTCTGGCGGTGGTGACGTCGCAGCACGCCAACTTTGTTCGCAACCCTTACCGCTAGGTCTTGGAACGCTTCCGCGGTCTTGGCGTCGTCCTGACGAACGATCGGCTCGCCGTCGTCGGCGCCTACACGAACCGCCGGATCCAGCGGAAGCGATCCGAGGTACGGGACATCGACTGCGTCGGCCAGAGATCGGCCACCGCCTTCACCGAAGATCTCGTGAGCGTCTCCGCAACTAGGGCAAACAAAGCCGCTCATGTTTTCGACGACACCCAACACGTTGGTCTGGTACTCACCAAACATCTCGATACCTCTACGGGTATCGCCGACGGCGACGGACTGCGGTGTCGTGACGACGACAGTCCCCGTGACGGGTAAGTGCTGAAGCACCGTCAGCTGGACGTCACCGGTACCCGGCGGGAGATCCACGACGAGGTAGTCCAGCGTTCCCCATGAAACGTCGGCAAAGAGGTCAGTGAGTGTGTTCTGCGCGACCGGGCCACGCCAGACGACCGGATCGTCGTCCTCGATCATCAGTCCGACGCTCATCAGCTTGAGCCCGTGGGCGGTCGGCGGTTCAATTCGGTCTTCGCCGTCGACAGTCGTCACGTCGGGACCGGTATCGGCGCCGAGCATCTGCGGGACGTTCGGCCCGTATACGTCAGCGTCGAACAGCCCGACGTTCGCCCCGCGATCAGCGAGGCCGGCGGCGAGGTTGACAGCGACGGTGCTTTTCCCGACGCCGCCCTTCCCGGAGGCGACGGCAATCACGTTTTTGACGCCGGGCAGAACCGACGACTCGGCGGGATCGAACAGCGGCACGTTCGCCGAGAGTTCGACGTCGATTCCCGTTTCATCGGCGACCTCACGGACGCGCTCCGCGATGGCAGACTCGTCCGGTGCGTGCGGCGCGCCGAGTGCGAGCTCGATGGCGGCGGTTCCGTCGTCGACGGTAATCTCGTTGACGAGTCCGGCAGTGACGATGTCTGTATCGAGCGCCGGGTCATCGACGGCGCGGAGGCGATTACGGAGGTCGGCGTCTGAGATGTCTGTGGTTGTCATTTGTCGGGGAGTTCTGAGGATGTGGTTTCGGACGGCTGCAGATCGGTCTGTACGACTTCTCGTGCGTCCCACGCGGTGAACGTCCGCGCGAGACGAGCGATTGCGGCGAAGACGCCTTCGACCGTGTCACTGCTCGCGACAGCCTCTTCGAACCGGTCGATCCAGCCCAGATGGGAGAGTGTTCGAGCCTGAAGCTCACGGACGGCATTGAGGTTCGCATCGGTTTCGTCGCCCTGGAGAAACGCCGCCTCTCGCTCGCAGAGCGTGCGCATGAACTCGAAGTAGGCGGCGATGTGGTCGGGGATGTCGTCTCCCCGCTCAGGCGAGAACTCGGCGGCGGCGTACAACTGTGCCATGTCGGCCGCCGGATCGCCGAGGAACTCGCCAGCCTCCCCGGCGGTGTGATACCGTGAGTCGGATTCGAACGCCTCGCTCGGATCGGTCGCGTGAGCGGAGGCGAACGGCGGGACGTAGTGGGTCCCCGGTACGACGAACAGGTTGTCGTACCCGATCGCCAGCGAGCCAGCGTCGTAGTCGTCGCCGCGTAGATTCGCTGTCTCGATGTCGATTGGGAACACCTCGGCAACAGCCGCGAAGGACTCCCGTTCGAGCGCGGCGGCAATCGTCTCTGTCTCGCCGTCGAAGGTCGCGGCCAACAGCCCGTACAGGCGGGCACGGGCCGTCGCCATCGCCGCTTCGTCGTGGCTGTCGGCTGTGTGCGTGGGCATTTCAGATCACCGCCGCTCCACGTTGACGAAAGCGTCGTACTGCGCGTTGCTTCCACCGACCAGATCCGAGAGACCAGTGTCCCCGAGCTCCTCGTCTAACGGCTGGACGTGGTTGATCGCGAAGCCGGCGTCGCGCCCCTTCGCGTACCCGGCTTCCTCGGTCATCGGCTCGTCGAACTGGTAGTCGCTGTGTCCGTCGGCCTCGACCGCCGGCCGCGTTTCGCCGTCGATCGTCTCGGACGTCGCACCGCCGCCCGTTCGCCCCCACCCCCACATCGCGCCGACGACACCGGGGCGGATTCCGCTCGTGACCATCGCGACCGCGTCGACGGTCTTGCGGCCTGCATCGAGGACGATGTCGTCGCCGTTCTCGATGCCGCGATCCTCGGCGTCGCGGGGGTTGATCCACACGGGGTTCTCCGGACGGGTCTCGCGGAGCCACGGGCTGTTCTGGGTGCGGTGCATCCCCTGGGTCCGGGGTTTCCAGTTGATCAGTCGGAGCGGGCGCTCCCGGTTGTCGTCGCCGCTCACCGCGGCCTGCACGGTTCCGTCGTAGTGCTCGACATCGTCGATCCTCGGGAGCGGGTCGAACCGCTCGCCGGTAAAGGAGTGTTTCCCCTTCGGGACGACCTCGCTGTAGAAGTCGACCCGCGACTCGAGCTTGTAGCGCATGTGTTCGCCGTCATAGGCGTTCGAGTCGTCCGCGCGCTCGGCGTAATCGTATCCGTGACCGTGCTCTGCGAACGCCTCCTCGTAGCCCTCGGTCGGCTCCTCGAAGCGGCCGCCGCGGTTCAACACCGTGACGACCTTTGCCCACTCCTCGTCGGTGACCGCTGCCTTCCAGCGGTCGAGATCGAACTGCTCGCCGAGTCCGTTCTCGTGGCTCTCGCGGAACACCCGCAGTTCGTCCTCGCTCGCGTCCGCGACGGGATCGCGACCGTACGCGATGTTGGCCGCGAGCTTCAGGTAGAAGTCCTCGGCCTGTTCGAGGGGCCACAGGTCGCCGTCCGCGTCGGGGATGGCGTCCTCACCGACGCCGGGGAGATCGAGTTCCGACCACAGCTCGATGAGCACGTCCTCGAACGGACGCGCGTCGGGGACGACAGAGACGGCTGGCTGGCTGATCTTCTCGTCGGCCAGCCGCTTGTTCGGGTACGTCCCGAAGTTCTCCCACCGTTCGAGGTAGGTCGGTTCGGGGAGGATGTAGTCAGCGTACTGGCTCGTATCGCCGATGACCGTGTCGGAGGCGACGATCAGCGGGATCGTCTCGGTGTCTTTGAGGATCGCCGGAATCTCGTCGCCGCCGGCAATCGCCATCACGTGATTGTTCGAGTACGGCCGGATGAACAGCGCCTCCACACCGTAGGGGTACTCGTCGGCGGCGCTGCCGTAGAGCTCTTGGGTCGCCTGCGGCGGCGCGACCGGGAACCACGGCCGCTTCGCCGGGTAGCCGTCGTCGCGGTCGAACAACGAGGTGTCCTCGTAATTAACGCCGCCCCGAAGCAGGGGAATCCCCCATGGTGTGTGTCCGTCCGGGACCGCGCCGAGTTCGTATCGCCCGGACATGGTGTCGTAGCCCGCGTAGGGCGTGATCTGGCCGCCCTTCCAGTCGTAGTTCCCGATGAGGTGCTGGAGGGTGGCGATCGCCCGCGTGTTGTAGAAGCCGTTGGTGTGCTTCGCCGGGCCGCGGTAGGCCATAATCGCCGCCCGCTTGCCGTGGCTTGTGAACTCGTCGGCGATTTCGGCGATTTGTTCGGCCGGCACGCCGGCCATCTCGGCATACTCCTTGACGGTGTGTTCGAAGACGCGCTCGCGGTACTGGCTCCAGACGCTCCGAACCGCCGTCCCGTCGACGGTCACGTCGACGTCGAGAACGGCCGTGTCGACCTCGCTTGCGGGGTGCGGCTCGCCCGTCGCCGCGTCGACAGCGACGAAGTCGTCAGCGGTGTCGGCGTCTTCTGGAACGAGTCCGAGGTCGGTGGCGCGTGCCTTCGGCCCCGCCTCCTCGTCGACGAGGACGAGGTGCGACGCGTCGCTCCACGTGGGCTCGTCGTCGTCGCTCGCGGCCGACTGTGAGGGGTTCTGGAGGTACGTCAGGTCGTGTCGGTCGTTCTCGATGATCCACCGCGCCATCCCGAGCGCGAGCGCCCCGTCCGCGCCGGGTTCGACGGGCACCCACGTGTCGGCCTTCTCGGCGGTCTTCGACAGGCGCGGGTCGACGACGTCCATCCGCATCCCGTCCTCGATGGCGTTCGTCAACTTCGGGGCGAGCCACGTCGGGCCCTTGTTGGCGACCATCGGGTTGGTCCCCCAGACGATGAGGTACTCGCAGTTCTCGATGTCGGGGTACTGCCGCTTCTTCTGGGCGGCGTGGGAGCGAACGTTGCCCATCACGCTCGAGACGCCGCAGGTTCCGGCGTGGTGGATGCTGTTTATCGACCCAAGTCCCTGATGCCAGAGCCGGTTCCGGATGAAATTACGTCGGAATCCGCCGACATCGACGATCTGGTTGGACTTCGGCCCGAGGTCGGGGTGGTCGGTGTCGATGAGGTCGTCCGCGTACTTCTCGTCGAACGCCGACTTGGACAGTTCGCCGTTCTGGACGGCCTCCCAGTCGCTCATCACCGTCTCCTGTGGGGCGTATCCCCAGATGTCTTCCAGTCCGGGATGGCCGAGGTCGTCGTCGCCCTCGACGATGTCTCGAATCACCTGGTCCCACGAGACGGTCTTCCACTCGCCCGACCCGCGCGGGCCGACCCGTTTCATCGGCTGACGGACGCGATAGCTGTCGAAGGCCGTCTGAATGCCTGCCTGCCCTTTTAAGCAGATTCGGCCGCCAGAGAGCGACCAGCGGTCGGTGTCGACGTCGCCGCTTCCCTCGACATCGCCCATCGCCACGTCCTCCGGGTCGCTCTCGTAGGGCACCTGCGAGAACGGCTGCGTGTTGAGAAACGAGTACGGGTTCCCGGCGAGCTTCCGGACGAGGGAGCTGTACTCGCCGGTCCCGCTCCCGTCCGCGAGTTGGACCTTGATCGGACAGAACGTGTTACACTGTCCGCAGGTGGTGTGAATCACGTCGCTCGCGCCGTACTCGCCGTAGTCGTCCCCGACGTAGTGGTGCTGGTCGTCCGTCCACAGGTCGTCGACGTCCACCTCGACCGCGGCATTGCTGGCCGCCGCGATGACTCCGATACTCCCAACCGCCTTGACGAAATCACGACGCGAAACCCCCGCGCCGCTATCGCCTGAATCATCAGTACTCATTCGTGGTCACCTCCGGTAAGTGGCGTCAACGGCAGCGTCTCCGCTCCAAGCGTGTACAACAGCAGGCCGACACCGATCATGCCGATGCTCGTCCCCCACTCGACCAGCGTCGGGAAGTACGACCCGTGGGGGAGCCCCTCCATCACCGGCATGATCTGTGCCGGGACGACGATGTTGAACCGCACCGCGATGATTCCGACGACGACGCTCAGTCCGGCGAGCACCATCACCGACGGCGTGCGCCGCCACGACTTCTTGCTCAGCAGGACCATCGGGAAGACCCAGCTAAAGCCGACCATGAACCACCAGAACGACCACGACATCGGGCCGTACATGATGACCTGCCAGGTCTCGATTTCGTGGGGGTGGAGACTGGCAATCGCGATGAACATCTCGATAGCTGTCAGGGCGGCGTCAACGACGATGAAGCCTATCAGGAGCTGTGCGAGTCGGTCCAGCAGATCCGGGTCGACCGACTCGCCGTCGAACAGCCGGGTCCGAAGCACGTAAATCATCATCACGAGCGCGGTCCCGCTGAGCAGCGCTGAGATGACGAAGATCACCGGGAACAGCCCGCTGTTCCAGTACGGACGGGCCTTCGAGACGGCGAACAGCACGCCGGTACCGCCGTGGACCATGAAGATCGCCAGCGGGATTCCGACGATGCCGACTCGCTTGAGCCACCGCTGGTCGAACGCTTGGGACTCCTCGCTCGTGTCCAGTCGACCGAGCGCGAGCGCCGCGTAGAACGTCTCTCGGAGCCCCGAGGTTCGCTCGGCGACTCGCGCGAGGTCGACCCGCATCGAGAGGTACAGCTCTGTGACTAGGATTCCGATATAGGCCACGTACGCGTGGACCTCCCACGAGAGTGCGGAGGTCAGTTGGCGCCAGATGAACGGGAAGTACATGCGGTCCATCCGCCCGAGGTCGATCCAGACGAACAGCAGCGCCACCGCCATGCTGATGATGGCCGCGAACAGCGCGTCGCGGTCGATCCTGTGCATTCCCTCGACCTCGAAGACGTTGGCCATCGTACTCACGAGGAACGCGCCGGCGGAGAGGCCGACGAAGTAGATGTAGAAGGCGACCCACGCGCCCCACGGGACGATGCTCGTAAGGTTGGTACTCGCCATCCCGCCCGTGAGCCGCAGATACGTCGCGTACGCGCCGACGGCGACGAGGACGCCGACGATCGCGTACCAGGCGACGCGCAGCCGTTCGTCTTCGAACCCCGGATCGAACTCGATATATGAACTCTGTGTCGCCATCTGTCTATTTGAGGTAGTAGACGTTGGGGTCGGTTCCCTCGTCTTCTTTTAGTTGAAACGCGCGTGACGAGTCGGCCATCTGTGCGACGTCGCTGTCGGGGTTCTCGAGGTCGCCCATGTTGCGGGCGTCGCCGACGCACGTCTCGACGCACGCCGGCTCTTCGCCGCGCTCTAACCGGTGAGTACAGAAGCTGCACTTGCGGATGTTGCCGATCGGCGATTTCCCCTCCTCGCGCGGTCCACGGTCGACGCCGTACTCGGGGCTGGTCAGTTCGCCGGCTCCGTCGACCTCGTCGTCGTAGTTCTCGCCGAAGTCGAAGTACCGCGCACCGTACGGGCAGGCGATGTTGCAGTATCGGCAGCCGATACACCGGTCGTAGTCGATGTTGACCACGCCGTCGTCCATCTTGTACGTCGCCGAGACCGGACACACCTGCACGCACGGCGGGTTGTCGCACTGCATGCACGGTCGAGGCACGTTCGTCCGCGTGACGTTCGGGAACTCGCCGTGTTCCTCTTCCATCACCACGTTGTACGAAACGCCGGGCGGTGTCCGGTTTTCGGACTTACACGCGACCGTACACGAGTCACAGCCGACGCACTTCTGCAGGTCGATCACCATCCCCCACTTCTCGTCGCCTGCGCCAATCCCACCGTCGGACTCGTCTCCTTCACCCTGCGTCGATTCCGCCGCAACGGTGTCCATCGACCCGACGGCACAGCTCAACGACTCGGCCGTTTCCATCGAGACTGTCTGGTCGCCAGCATCAACCGCGGGGTTCGGTGTCTCTTGGTACGCCTCGCCGAACTCGGCGGCCGCGGCTTCATCGTACTTTTTCCAGTACTCGTCGCCGGAGATTTCACCGCGGGCGACGCGCTGTGCGTCCTCGGCCATCGCGACGCCGAGATCCGTGTCCGCCTCGACGTCTGCGAGTTCCTCTCGCGGATCGGGTCGCTCGTTCTCGACCATCGCGTCGAGGTCAGCTTTCCCGACGTTCGGAATACCGGGAAGCGTGTCGTCGTCTGTAGTGCTCATCGCCACCACCCGTCACCGGTCGTCTTGTCGACGGGCACCTGCTCCCGCGTCGGCCGGTTCGTCCTGGAACTCATACACGTATTCGTACGGGGCTCCCCGTGGAGAGGGTGATACCAATATAGTCTGAGTCGGCCCGAAACCGGAGAGATACCCCATATCGAGAGTGCCAATACTGTTTGGGTCGGGGACGAATCGGGCCGCGTCTCGAACGAAGCACCGACCACAGGGGTTATTCGGAGAGGCCAGTTACCTCCGAGTATGAACCGCTCGAATCGAAGCGGACGAACGCTCCGCGACCGAGGGACCCTCAGCTGTCAGAGGCAGACGCGAACCCTATGAACTCGATTATCGCCCTATCGATCGGACTGCGGCTGCTGGGCGTCGGTTATTCGGTTCTGCTGCTCGCTCGCACCCGCGACCGACGGTTCGGCTTTTTGACGCTGCTGTTTTCATTTATGACGCTTCGGCAACTGCTCACCGTACAAACGGCGAGTACCGGACTCGAAGAGCTTCCCGGCCTCGTTGTGAGCGCGCTCACCTTGCTGACGGTGTACTATCTCTCGGAATACGTGACTGAGGAAGACGCGCTCAAGACGGAGTTTAGGACGGTGAACGAGCGCCTCCAGAGCTTTCGGAAGGCCATCGAACACGCCGGGCACGCGATCTTTCTCACCGACCCCGATGGAACTATCGAGTACGCAAACCCAGCTGTCGAGTCGGTCACTGGGTACGAGCGGGACGAGGTAATCGGAGAGAACCCGCGGCTCTGGCAATCCGGGAAACACGGCGACGACTTCTACACCGATCTCTGGGAACAAATCACGTCAGGGTCGGTCTGGGAGGGCGAGCTGACGAATCGCCGGAAATCGGGTGAACTCCGGTGGATAGACGCAACAATCGCACCGATCACCGAGGATGGGGACGTGAATCGCTACGTCGCGATCGAGCGCGACATTACCGAACGAAAGGAGCGCGAAATACGCATCGAAGACCAGAACGAGCGCTTAACGGTACTGAACAACACGAACGAAGTGCTCCGCGATATCAACCGCGAACTCGTCGATGCGTCGACACGCGACGATATCGAGGCCGCCGTCTGTGAACAGTTCGCCTCGTCGGATCTCTTCGATGTCGCTTGGATCGGTAGTCGCGGACTCGTCGACGGCACAGTTAGTCCGCACTCGTGGGCCGGCAGCGACCTCGCCTCCCTCGAGACGCATATCGAAGCGATGTGTAACACCGATCCGACACCCGTCGAGCAGGCACTAGAGGGACAGGACCCTGTGTTTACCGACGTAGCAGACGACCAATCGCAGACAGTCGGCAAAAAACGGTGTGTCGTAGTTCCGCTCGCCTACCGCGACGCGGAGTATGGCGTCCTCGGTGTAGTGACTAGCAACCCGAACGCGTTCGACCTGATCGAACGGGATGTTTTCGTCGAACTCGGTCAAACGATCGCGGACACCATCAGCGCTGTCGAGAGCAAGCAGACGCTTATTTCCAACAGCGTAACTGAATTGGAATTCCAATTGACCGGCGTCGACGAGCCGTTGGCGAAGATGGCAGCACAGCTCGATTGTACGGTCACAGTCGAGCACGTCGCCGATGACGGCGACAAGAATCAGGTTCAGTACGTTACCGTTACCGGGCCCGAGCCGGACGCCGTCGTCGAGTACGCGACCGACGCTGACTTCATCGGTACCGTACAGCACGTCTACACATACGACGACCGGGCACTTTTCCGGCTATCGGTCGACGAACGGTCGGTCGTCACTACGTTAGCGCAGTACGGGGCAAGCATCGAGTCGTTTTCGATTACCGGAACCACCGGACGACTGGTCGCACAGGTAGCCAGTTCGAACGACATTCGAAGCGTCGTCAACGCGCTTCGAACGACATACGATGGGCTGACGCTGATCGCACAGCGGGAGCGCGAGCGGGACGTACAGACTGAAGCCGCCTTTCGCAAACAGCTGACAACTGCGTTGACGGAGCGACAACGAGAGGCAGCTCGAACCGCGTACTTTTCAGGGTTCTTCGATTGGCCCCGTGAGCACAGCGGAGAGGAAGTCGCATCGATGATGGACATCTCACAGACGACGTTCACGCAGCACCTTCGGGCCGCGGAAAAGAAACTCTTCGAGGCACTGTTCGACGGAACGGTAGCCACTTAGTTGAGCGAACGTCGCTACTCTGGTTCATCCTCGCCGGTCTGCTGTTGTGGATTATCACTGTCGAGTGAGAGTGGCCGATAGAGTTGATGTCCTCCCACGGCTGAAACCGGGGGCTTCCGCTTGCACCGTGTCAGTCGCGGATTCGCGTTCGCACGGCACACAGTTCGGCCTGCGTGTTCGTATTCGAGACCGAACGGTTCAGCGGAACACGGTCGGGGGCGTCCTGGTCCTGCACGACCGTTGCATCGAGTTCGGACACGAGCCGCTGCAGGCAGAGGTCCGAAGGTTGCTGCGAACAGTACCGTTCCAGCGCCCGACAGTCGTACACGGCGTGCAAGGGGTGGTGTCCTGCGTCGGTCGCCGGGATGATCGCGGCGGCGGGTCGGCTTGCGTATTCGTCTACGAGCCACTCGACCGCGCTGGGATCGAGTTGGGGCATATCACATCCGCAGACGAACACGGCGTCCGTTTCGACCGCATCGATCGCCCCCGCGATTCCCGCGAGCGGGCCGCGTCCCCACTCGACATCGTACCGATAGCGGACTGGCGGCGAGAGGACTGGGTCGACGACGGACCGCTTCTCCGAATCGCCGACGGCGACGAGCGGCGTCCGACTGGTCGCGGCCCGCACCGCGTCGACGATGCGAGCGATCATCGGCTGATCTTGGACCGTCGCCAGCGACTTCGACTCGGGCCCGAAGCGCTCACTTCCGCCGCCGGCGAGCACGATGGGCGTGACCGACACGGCCCGGGAGTTTCGGTCGTCCTGGTTGTGCTCGTCGCTCATTCGTACTCGGGGTTGTCGAGGGTCACTGTTTCGTACCGGTCCGGATCAGCATCGGCCGGGAGGCTGAGCAGGTCGATCCGGTGGACCCCTTTCACCAGTCGCTCGCCGTCGATATCGCCGGCCAGAAACCGCAGCGCGTACGGCCGCGTCTCCAGAAGCTGTTTGCCGTCGCGTTCGAACGCGATGACCCCGTCGAGTGCGTCGGCGACCGGGACACAGATCGCGTAGCCGTCCTCGCTCTCGACACGGAAATGCGTCGTCTCCGCCGGGGCGTCGACGAGATTCAACAGGTCGGTCACCGGGACGCCAGTCCAGGAGGCGGTCGTCCGCTCGCCGGTCGCACAGCGAATCGTGTACTCGCGGGTGACGGTCGACCGGTCGGCGCAGGCGGCGGCGTCGACCGCACGCCGCTCACCACCGCTGCCGATAACAAAGCTCGTCGGCGCGTCCGCAAGTTCGTTCGGGTCGTCACCGTCAAAGACGACGCCGCCATCCATCAGACGTCACCTCGTACGGTCTCAGTCGCCACTTCGTCGCCGGACGTTGCTGGCTCGGCGGCGGCAGCCTCTTGACTACCCTCGGACAGGCCACACGGGACCCCGTTCACGGACCCGACCGAACATTCCAGCGACTCGACGGTCTCCACGAAGATAGTCTGATTCGGGCTTTCGATAGCCAGGTTCGGCGTCGCGCGGTACGCCTCCCCGAACTCCGCGTTCGAAATCTCGCCGTACTTCTTCCAGTACTCGTCGCTGGACAGTTCACCGCGCGAGACCCGTTGTGCGTCCTCGGTCATCGCGAGCCCCAGTTCCGTGTCGTGGTCGGTCTTTTTGAGTTCCTCTCGCGGATTTGTCTGCTCCGCATCGGCCATCAGGTCTAACTCGTTCATTCCCGCATCGGGGATCCCCGGAAGCCACTCGTCGGTACTACTCACGGCTAGCACCTCCTTTCACATCGACGGCGATTGTCGACATACAAGTAGGGATACGCAATCCCGGTTGTTGAGCGTACTTCCAATACTGTTGGGGACAGATACGACGAGGCGTTCGGGGTATAGTGCGGGCACCAATACTGTTTGGAATCTTGGGGTCCTCCGTCGTCCGAGTGACGTCTCGACATCGACGGAGGTGGCCACGCGTGGGGTGAACCTGTACCGGGCTACCGAGAGTGTCCTTTCACCACTTGGCTGGAGGGAGCAGGATGTTCGGTCCTATCTGGCGGATCAAACGGACGCAAGTCCCATTCGCTACTCATGAGAGGTCCGGTCTCTCGTTTGTTGGTACACTGGAGAGAAATCGATTGGTGTAGGGAGCTGAGCTATCGACTACTTTTCGGCATACAAGAGGGTTCGTCGGCAGTCGGGACAAACGTATGGAACGGGCGTCAGGATGTCATCCGCTCGGATACTACTAAGAAATCCGTCGTCCGTCGACGGTGAGACGATAGATAATTCGCCAACGGCATCGGTCCCTTGCAGTTCCATCTGCTCCAGTGGTTCCTCGCAATCAGGGCAGGTCTTCTCAGAGGGCATCCCTGTATCGAGTACCATTGCCCCTCTGAAAAACTAATTCGTTGTGTTCTCTGGTTCGGATAGAACCGTATTCGTTCTGATACTGACGATGCGAATGTTCTTTCATACAGCTATTTCAGTCGAATCGGTTGTAAAAAGACATACAAGTTCGATAGAGAGAACGATTGCTTGCTTCCGATAGTACCGTCTTTTGGCCCCTGAACGGGTGAGGGACGCACAAACCGGCGTCCCCGCAGGGGGAAACTTGCCTCCGTGGGTACAGCATGGCCAACATCCCCACCGTAGGAATCCCACCCTTGAAGGAGTGGGAGGGTGTCAAGCAGGTACGATACGATGGTGATGCTGCTAACTGTCGTCGGTATCGCTGTCGCCGTCTTCGTCGGGTTCAACATCGGGGGCTCATCGACGGGCGTGGCGTTCGGGCCGGCGGTCGGCTCACGTCTCGTTCGGAAGCCGACCGCAGCGGCGCTGTTCGTCGGCTTCGGCTTCGTAGGTGCGTGGACCGTCGGTCGGAACGTCATCGCGACGATGAGCAGCAGTATCGTGCCGGCAGCCCAGTTCACGCCCATCGCGAGCGTCGCGGTCCTGTTTTTCACCGGCGCGTCGCTGTTGGTATCGAACCTCTATGGCGTTCCAGCCTCGACATCGATGACGGCTGTCGGTGCCATCGTGGGATTGGGTCTGGCGTCCGGCACCCTCAATCAGGCGCTGATGTTCGTTATCGTCTCGGCGTGGATCGCCGCACCGCTGTTGAGCTTCCTCATCGGGCTCGTGGTCGGACGCTACATCTACCCGTATCTCGACCGCTACATCGCGTTCACGAAATTCGATCTTCATTTCATCCAACTCGACCGTTCGGGGACGATTCCACGGCCGTACGTGAATCCGAACGCGTCGCCACAGGACATCGTCGGGTCGCTCTCGGTGGTCGTCATCGCCTGCTATATGGCGTTCTCGGCGGGGGCCTCGAACGCGGCGAACGCCGTGGCCCCGCTCGTCGGTGCGGGGGGATCGCTCACCGTCAATCAGGGCGTCCTGCTCGCGGTGGCGGCGTTCGGGTTGGGCAGTTTCACGATCGCCCGTCGCACGCTGGAGACGGTCGGGGACGATATCACGGAGTTACCGATTCTCGCGTCATTGATCGTCTCCGTCGTCGGTGGGACCGTTATCACGATTCTCTCGTATCTCGGCATTCCCGCGAGTCTCGCGGTCAGCACGACGTCGACGATCATCGGGCTCGGGTGGGGTCGGGCGAGTCGGGCAGCGACACTGGCGGAGATAGCGACGCCAGCGCCCGACCGTCCGGATCTGGACGTCGCGACGGGTGCGTTGGTCACCTCACGCGCCGAGGAGGCGCCGGCTAGCCCGACCATCGGGGATATCGCTCGTCACGAGCAACCGGCAGAAAAGCCGGAGGAGATTCCCGACGTCCCGGACGTCGGCGCGGAGGGTCCCGCGGACCTCGACGAGCGGAGTCTCTTCGACCCGAGGGCGGCCAAGCGTATCGTAACGATGTGGGTGTTGACGCCGTCGCTGGCTATCGTCACCTCGTATCCAGTCTTCGTGTTTCTGCTGTGAGTGGCGCTCATACGATGCTGTGGAGGCATAGAGCGTACATCTCGCCACGTGTGCGTCGGTTCGGTGGGGTCGTCATCGCTCGATGGGTTCGGCCGTGACAGTCACTACCGCCTGTGGTCGCTCACCGACATGCTTCCATCGCACAACTGACCGAAATTCACACGGGTCTGCCGTTTGAATCCCCCAACTACACGTGACAGCGACCACGGACACACAGCGCCTCGTGGTGCTGACCGGGGGGACAAGCGGTATCGGCCGCATCGCCGCAACGGAACTTGCTGCACAGGGAGCGACCGTTGCGGTTATCGGACGAGACCAGACGCGCGGTGACGCACTCGCCGCTGACGCGACCACGCTCGACGGCGATATTCGATTCCATCGGGCGGACCTCGCAACGCAAGCGACCGTTCGGTCCCTTGCTGCGGAACTCCTCGATACATACGACCGAATCGACGCGCTCGTTCACAACGCTGGACTCTCGTCTCGCCGCCGGTCGGAAACCGAGGACGGCGTCGAACTCACGTTCGCCGTTAACCACCTCGCCCCGTACCTCCTGACACACGAACTACTGGGCCAACTCGGAACCTCAGCACCAGCTAGGGTCGTCGTCACGGCCTCGGATATCCACCGTCGCGCCACCCTCGATTTCGACGACCTCCAGTTCGCCGACGACTACGATTCGCTTCAGGCGTACGCCCGGTCGAAACTCGCCACCATCGCGTTCACGGTCGAACTCGCCGACCGACTCGAAGGGACCGAGATTACGGCGAACTGCTTTCACCCCGGTTTCGTTCCCTCGACGAACCTGTTCCGCGACGCCCCTCTCTGGACGCGGCTTATGATCCGCGCCGCAGCCATCATCCCTGGTATCGGCACCACGCAACGGGAAGGCGCACAGCGACTCTGCAAACTCGTCACGGCCCCGGAATTCGGTGACCGAACCGGTACCTACGTCACCGGAGACGGAATCACGCCCCCCTCGTCAGAAGCAACCGATTCGGAGAATCGGCAGCAACTCTGGGAGATAAGCGCCGACCTCGTCGGCGTTGACCCTGATTGGCCGTGACCGGCTATTCGAGATGGCCGACGGTTTCGAAGAAGGATAGCTGAACCCACAGGAAACGTACGTCCCCTGTGCAGCACGTCCCAGCCAACGATTCCGTTACAACTCCCTCCCGTAGGAACCCTCAGCGACCGGTTGTTTCGTGCCGTGTCGTCTCTGACGAATCGGCGTTCGAGAAACCCGCATTTTTCTTCTCTTAGGACTCCCTGTGAGCGCGAACGAACGCCCGTCGCAGGACGGTCAAGAGGACGTACGTCTCGTACTTCTGGGTTCGACAGTGCTCACAGGGCTGCATGTCCGCGACGATATCTTCGATAGCGTCGTCGTACTCGTCGGTGAGCGTGGTGAGCGCGTCCGTAATCTGGGGCTGGACGGCGTCGGTCATTTCGTCGACGGCGGCGTCGGCCGAATCCGGCAGGGAGTACGAGAGGACGATCGTGTTCGCGTGGTAGTACTTCGTCGTCCCACCGCGGCCCTCCTCGAAGCGGACGACGTCGACGAGGCCGGCGTCCCGCAACTCGTTGATGTGATGGCGAACCGTGTTCTCCGTGCGGTCGACGCCGCGTTCGCCGAGGCGTTCGTGGACCTCGGTCGCGGTCAGGGCCTCGTCGGCCAGAATATCGAGAATCATCGCTCGCATCGGTTCGTCGATGGCGTCCGAAACCCGGGTGTCTCGCACCGCGATGTCCTCGAGACGATGGTCGGTACCGGAATTACTCATACGAGAACTGAGTGTGAGCACGCGGGAAAAGGTAGCGGGAGCGAAAGCTCTAGACGACCCGTTTGACCGTTCCAACGACTCATATACACATTCAAACATATCATATAAAAAATACTTATCGGGGTATGGGAACTACTTCGAACTGTAATGAGCGACACAACCCAGTTCCGCGTCCTCGACTTCGACTGCCCGACCTGTGCGAGCACCGTCGAA
Source organism: Natronomonas amylolytica (assembly GCF_037031205.1). Lineage (NCBI taxonomy): Archaea > Methanobacteriati > Methanobacteriota > Halobacteria > Halobacteriales > Natronomonadaceae > Natronomonas > Natronomonas amylolytica. Next base: position 183,114 of record NZ_JAYEZM010000005.1, read on the forward strand.
CGCGCCCTCTCGAACGTCGACGGCGTCCAGCACGTCGAGGTCCACTACACGACCGGCCGTGTCGAGGTCGAGTACGACGATAGCGTCGCAGACCCCGACGCCTTCGCACAGGCCATCGAAAACCAGGGCTACACGCCCCAACCCGCCTGAACCATGAACGGACAAACGATCACGCAGTACTACCGGAAACACCGGAAGGCCGTCGTCACGGCGACGAGCGGTCTGCTCTACGGGGGCGGCTGGAGTCTGGGCTACCTCACGAGTTACGACACGGCAGGTGCCGCCATCCTCGTCTTGGCGACGGTCGTGGGGGGCTACGACATCGCCAAGACCGCCTACCACGAGGTCACCAACTGGACGCTCGGTATCAAGACGCTGGTGACGCTGGCCGCCATCGGCGCCATCGTCATCGGGGAGTACTGGGAGGCCGCGGCCGTGGTCTTCCTGTTCAGCCTCGGCAGCTATCTCGAGGGCCGGACGATGCGGAAGACCCGGACGGCCCTCCAGGAACTGCTGGAGATGACGCCCGATACGGCGACCGTTCGCCGCGACGGGACACTTCAGGAGGTCCCCGCCCGCGACGTCAAGGAGGGCGAGGTCGTCATCGTCAAACCGGGCGGGAAGATCCCGGTCGACGGTACCGTCGTCGACGGCGAAAGCGCCGTCAATCAAGCGCCGGTCACCGGCGAGAGCGCGCCCGTCCACAAGGCCGACGGCGACGAGGTCTACGCCGGGACGGTCAACCAGGACGGTGCGCTAGAAATCCGAACGACCGGTGCGGGCTCGGATACGACGCTCGAACGCATCATCCGTCGCGTCGAGGAGGCACAAGAGGCACAGTCACCGACGGAGAGTCTCATCGACCGGTTCGCGAAGTACTACACGCCGGCCGTCATCGCCTTGGCTATCGGCGCGTATGCAGTCACGCAGAACGCGATCCTGTCGCTGACGCTGCTGGTCATCGGCTGTCCCGGTGCGCTGGTCATCGGGCCGCCGGTCAGCATCGTCTCGGCCATCGGCAACGCCGCCCGGTCGGGCGTGTTGATGAAGGGCGGCGAACACCTCGAACGCGCCGGCAAGATCGACCTCGTCGCGTTCGACAAGACCGGCACCCTCACGAAGGGCGAAACCACCGTCGCCGACGTCGAGGGATTCGGCGTCACTAATGACGAGGTCCTCTCGCTCGCGGCGACCGCCGAGAAGAAGAGCGAACACCACCTCGCCGACGCCATCGTCGACGCGGCCCGCGAGCGCCCGACCGCTGCGACGGACGGCGGCGCAACGGTCGCGAACGCGGTCAAAGCGGACCGGGACGCCCGGTCGATTCCAGACCCGGACGATTTCGACGTGGTCGCCGGGAAGGGCGTCGTCGCCCACACCGACGGCCACGAGGTAGTCGTCGGGAACCGCGAACTGCTGGACGACCGCGACACCGACGTCCCCGGGCGCGTCGCCGACTACGTCCGCGAGCGTGAGGGACGCGGCGAGACGGTCGTCCACGTCGTCCGCGATGGGGGCATCATCGGCGCGATTGCGATGCGGGACGAGCTCCGGGAGGCCGCTCCTGGGGTCGTCGCGGCGCTCCAAGACGCTGGCATCGAGACGGTGATGCTCACCGGCGACAACGAGCGGACGGCCGCTGCCGTTGCCGAGGAGGTCGGTATCGACGAGTACCGTGCCGAACTCCTCCCCGAGGACAAGCAGTCCGTCATCGAGGGTTATCAGGCCGACGGGCACGTCGTCGCGATGGTCGGCGACGGCATCAACGACGCGCCATCGCTGGCGACCGCCGACGTCGGCATCGCGATGGGTGCCGCGGGGACGGACACCGCCATCGAGACGGCGGACATGGCGCTGATGGCCGACGACCTCGAACGCATCCCGTACGCGGTCACGCTGAGCAAGGCGACGCGCTGGAACGTCCTCGAGAACGTCGGACTCGCGGTGCTGACCGTGACCGTCCTTCTCGCGGGCGTGCTCACGAGCTACGTCACCCTCGCCGCCGGAATGTTGGTCCACGAGGCCAGCGTCCTCGCAGTCATCCTCAACGGGATGCGACTGCTCCGATACTGACTACTCGACACGAACCCAACTACCACCCATGACAACAGATTCGACTGCGACCGACACGACCCAGAAGAGTACGAACTGGCAGGTCGACTACGACGTCGCCCCGATCGAGATTCGCGACCCCGTCGCGGAAGCTCTCGGCGTCCTCGAACCGGGCGACCCGTTCGTCGTCACTTACAGGGACGCGGTGAAAGAGGCCGGACACTCCTGTCCGACCGCCTCGGGCGCCTACCGGATCGTCCAACTCGGGCTCGACGCTCTGTATCCCGATAGCTATCCGGTCCGAAGCGATATCGAGGTGCGAGCGCCCCGCTCGCGGGACGACGCGACGTACGGCGTGATGAGCCGCATCATCTCGTACGTGACCGGCGCGACCGAAGACGACGGCTTCGGCGGACTCGCTGGCGGCTACGGCGGGCGTCGCGACCTCCTGTGCTTCGACGCGTTCGACGCGGACACGGCGGACCCGACGTTCCGGTTCCGGCGAACCGACACGGACGAGACGGTGCAGGTGACCTACCACGTCAGCGACGTTCCCGACGGTGGACCTGCAATCGGGAACCTCCAGGGGATTCTCGACGGGACGGCGAGCGACCAGCAACGGGCAGCCTTCGCTGAGGCCTGGCACCGCCGCGTACAGGTCGTCCTCAGCGACGACTCGCTTTTCACCATCGAAACAATGTAACAGGCCGTTAGCGGAATCATCGACTCCGAAATCGGTGTATCGAAACGACGACGTCTTGTGCGATGAACCCAGCGAGAACGCCGATAGACTGGGCTCCGGCGACGGTTTCAAATGGCTGCGAAGTGCGGGTTCGGATATGGCACTCGCGGGATGGCTATTCGCGCTCGGGTCGGCTGCCGCGGTCTGTATCCTCGCGACGCTTCTCGCGACGACCGTCGGCGACGTCAGGTTCTGGCCACCCGGGGAAACGGCGTGGAAGGCCCGCCTGCACTGGGGCCTTGTCACAGTGTTCAACATCGCGCTCGTCGGGACGGCAGTTCTGGACTGGAACTCGTGGGTGCTCCCGCGGCCGACCTCGCTCGTCATCGGCGTCGGCTTGGCGCTGGTGGGGGCCGTCGTGTTCGGCTACAGCGTTCGGGTGATGGACGCCGAGGAGACCTCTGGCGGGAATCCGGAGACGCTGTACACCGATGGCCCCTACGCGCGGTCCCGAAACCCGCAGTACGTCGGGATGATTATCGGCATTACGGGGTTCGCGCTGCTCGTGAACGCCCCGTCAGTCGCGGGTCTTGCTATACTGCACATCTTCTGGGTCGTGTTGCTACCGTTCGCCGAGGAGCCGTGGCTTCGCGAGCAGTTCGGCGAGGAGTACGACCGCTACCGTGAGCGTGTCCCGCGATTCATCGGCTTCCGCACGTTCCGTCCAGCAGCGTCCTCGAACTGAGGTTGGGGCTGTTCGTGGAAAAGAGCTTCAGAGACACTCAATGCGTAACGGACCTCTTTCGACGCCTACCGGTCCCGCCGTTGCTTCGTGGTCCACAGCAATGCGGCCCCGTCCCGCGAACAAAACTGGTTTATAAACGCCGCGAACACGTCGGACAAATGGAACTCCTCGACGAGCAGGGCCGCATCTTCGGCCGCGTCAACATCATCGACGCGCTGGTCGTGCTGTTCGCTCTCGCCATCATCGTCGCCGGTGCCGCGCTCGTCTTCGGCGGCGGGGGCACGGACGACCAACCCGCACAGACACCGACACCCACGCCCGAACCCGAGGAACCGCCCGAACGCACGATGTACGTGACCGTCGTTACGGGCGGGCAGCCGGCAACCGAACTATCCACGGGCGAGATCAACGTCGACGGCACGCCGGCCAACATAACGGCCGTTCACCGAACGCCGGGTCCCCGAACCTATCTCCGGCTACAACTCGACGGAAACGAAACCGAGGCCGGCTTCCGCTTCGGTGGGAACCCGGTCCGTCTCGGCGATGGCCTCACGCTGGCCGACGAGACGCTCCGGACCGGGACGCGAGTCGTCGAACGCGACACCGACGAGCGCTTCGAGACCGACACCACCAACGTCACGCTCGTCTCGACGGTTCGAACGCCCGTCGCCGAGGCGGTCGAATACGGCGACCGCCAGCGGGTCAGCTACGACGCTGTCGCGGCGGTCACCGCCGTCAACCGAACTGCCGTCAACGAGACCCACAGCGACCTCGAAGTCACGCTCGAACTCGAAACTCGGGCGGTCGACGGGACGCCACACTACGCGGGCCGGCCGGTGCGGTTGGGTCGGACGCTCGGATTCGGAACCGATGGATACGAGTTCCGGGGCGACATCGTCGAACGGGAATGAACGGCTGACGATCTGAACCGTATCTAATCATCGTCTCCGGGCTTGTAGGCTCCAGAGCGATGCTCGATATCGTAAATCGTTAGTGTTCGGTCCTCGCGGTCGGCAGCAGCCCCGAGCCGAAAATCTCCGACCCGAATCTTTCCGTGGGGCATTCCGCGAAGCGGTTCGATATGCTCGTGTGGCTCACGCCACTCATCAGCGATTATCTCGTCGAGCTTTCTGACGATGCGTTTCTGAACGTGGTCGTCGAGGGTATCGAACGCGTCTGCTGCCGGTGGTCTGAACTCCCACGTCCAGTCCTTACTCGTCGTCATCCATCATCGAGACGATTTCCTCTCGGCTTACTGCCTCGGATTCACCGTGTCGCATGGCGTATTCTTCCGCGGCGATCGTAGCAAGCATTTGCCGGGACACTCCGGGGTTCTCGGTCGCGTCCCGGATCGCATGTCGGAGGAATTCGCTTCGGGAGGTGAACCCTTCCTCTTTCCAGACCCTGTCGATCTCTTCGAGCTGTCGTTCGGTAACGCGGATGTTGATCGTCGTCGTCTCCGGGTCATCTCTTCCTCCGTCTCCTGTATTGGCTTTTGACATACGTGTGTGATACATCTGCGGTCACAAAAGCGTTCGTGTGGGGTCGATCCTATTCGATACGTTACGAAGGAAACTCCTACCGTCTGTGGTGAGTGGCGTCGGATGGACGGGCAATCCTGATCCGAAACCGATGGATACGAGTTCCGGGGCGACATCGTTTCGCGTGAATGAGTCTGGTGGGGACCTATCTCGGGGGGTTTCGTGACCGCTTGGCCAGCGCCGTCGAACGGTCACGCGTAATCGGAGCGTTCGAAGGAATCGAATCGACACTCCAGCAGTGGGCCAGTGGCTCTCGCATCGTCCGGTGGTTTCTCGCCGAACCGGAACCGGAGGTCATCGTCATCGACCTGCGGGAAACCTACACGGTGGGACCGGTTATCCGCGCGCTGGATTGGGCAGTTGCGCGTGGCGACCGGCTGGCCGAACGCACCGGCCTCACGAGCGCCCTGCGACGGACGACCCAGCGCATCGAGGCCGAACCGCTTAGCGTCGTTGGATGGATCCTCTTTGCCTTCGCGCTCGGCGGGCTGGCAACCAGTTTCGTCTCCGGTAGCCTCTCCGCTGGCTGGCTTCTGTTGGCTGGGTTCGGCCTTCTTGCGATCCGTGAACGACGGTCGGCCTCCGAACTCGCCGAGACGCGGGTGGGGCGGGGGCTCATCGCGGCATTCGAGCCGCCGGAGCCGCCCGAGCGCGACGACGAGTCGTGAGGCCGAAACGGGTTGCGTGGTCGAAGATTCTCGGCGCCTGATTCCGGAATCGGACGGGATAGCCCGAACCCGGGGAGTCGTATGACGATGCCATCCACCCGTTAAGTGGGCCATACTCGGGCACGTCGTTCGGAGAAGGATGTGGATACTAAAACACGCCATAGGCGAATATTGAATCGGATTCGATGGTAGAGATCAGTATCGTCATCCCGACACTCAAACCGAGGGACGAAATCGAGGCCGTCCAGTGTCTCGAACGCGGCACGTTCGAGGACTTCGAGGTCATCGTTCGGGATGACGTGCCGGTAACGAGGGCCCGCAACGAGGGAATCAAACGCGCGAGTGCCGACAAGCTCGTGTTCCTTGACGACGACTCGTGTCCGACTCGAAACTACCTCCAGCTCGCATCCGAAATTCTCGACCGGGAGGCCGCCTTCGCGGGACGAACTATCCACCCGAGAGACGACGTTTTCGCCCGGCATTTCACCGGCCACTACGACTGGGGCGACTCACCGCAGTACGTACAGCGGTTCTGGGGAAACAACATGGGCGCACGCCGCGACGTGTTCGATGCTGTCGGCGGGTGGGACGAGAACATGGGTTGGGGCCACGAAGAAAAGGAACTCGCCAACCGCGTCATCCAGAAATTCGACATCAGATACCACCCGGACCTCGTCGTTTACCATCCCTACGCCGAGTCGGTTACGGACTACTGGCGAAAACTGTACAAACTCGAAACCCAGACCCCCTATCTCTGGCACAAGTACGGGTACTCGACCGGCGACCAACTCCGGCAAGTCGTCTCGAATTCGTTGAATCCGCGCAAGTACGTGCGTCGAGGGGTCCTCCCGACCGTCGTTCAAACAGGCGCACGAATCTCCCGGACTGCGGGACAGCTTCGGGGTATTCTCGATGCGAACGGCGGACGCGACGAGTCGATACCGCAGTTGGACCATCGGTCCGAGAAGACCTAACCGGCACACCGAGGCGAGTTCAACCGCGGTGTGGCGGGTCTGACGCTATCACTTTTGACGCCTGTAGAGCAGTAGTCCGCTGACGAGTATCGCGACCGCGGAGAGTACGGCGGACGCGCCGAAGCCCGATCCGGACCGGCCGACTATCCCACTCGTTTCGGTCGTCGTTCCCGGCGATTGATTCGCGGGGTCAGTCGTGGTCTGCGCTGGCGTCGAGCGATCGGTTGCCGTCGACGTTTCCGTGTCGGTCTCCTGCGGGGAGGACGTGGGGGTCGATGTCGCCGCCGTAACGTTCGTCGTCCCGACGGCTTGACCGTTGAGACTGAACTCGTAGGTCCCCGGATTCGAGAGCCGTCGTGTGAACGTTATCGTTCGGGTGTCTCCCGAATCGATGTCGACGTTCGATGTCTCGATCGCGGTCTCATTGACTGCGAACTGTACTGTGTAGGTTCCGTCTCCGCCACTGTTCCGAACCTCCGCCCCGACTGTTACCTCCTCTCCAGCGGTGGCGTTGGTCCTGTTGATCTCCACCGATCTGATGTGGAACGAAGGCGACGGTCTTTCGGTCCCTCCACCGGTGCTACCACCAGCGCTGGACCCGCTGTTGTCGCTGCTATCGCCACCTCCACCGGCGTTCGAGCCAGTACCGCTGGTGGGTGTTGGTGTTGCCGTGGTAGTCTCGGTCGGTGTCGCGGTTTCGGTGGGTGTCGCCGTTTCGGTAGGCGTCGCCGTTTCGGTAGGCGTCGCCGTTTCTGTTGGTATTGCCGTCTCGGTGGGCGTTTCAGTCTCCGTGGGCGTCGCCGTGGTGGTCTCTGTGGGCGTTGTCGTTTCGGTAGGCGTTGCTGTGGTCGTCTCGGTCGGCGTCGCCGTTTCGGTGGGTGTCGCCGTGGTAGTCTCGGTCGGCGTTTCGGTCCCTGTAGACGTCGACTCGACGTTGATAGTCAGCGAGCCCGAACTATCGGGTTGGAACGTCCCGCCAGTATTGTTGCTGAATTTCGTCTCCGAGATATCGAACGACAGGTCGCTCTGCTGGCCGTCAGTGCCGACGACCTCGACCGAAATTTCGGCCAGCAGCGGGTCCGTCGCTTCGTCCGAACGGAGTTGGTTGAACGTCACTGTTCCGTTCTCGTTATCGACGTTCGCAACCGGGGACTCGAAGTCCGAAGTCCCGGTGATGTCAGTGACTGCTAGCACGTCCGAATCGAAGGTCACCCTCGATTGGTAGCCGGAGACGTTCGTGGCGTTCGCCCACACGGTCAGCGTAATCGTCTCACCCGGGGCTTCAGTGGCCGTCCCGTCGGGGCTGTCGCTCGCCTCGGGGCCGATACTGATAGCCGTGCCGGCTCTCGTCTCCGCAGACGCGACCGCAAACGGGGAAGCGACTACCAAGAGGACGAGTATCGACACGGTCGCGACGGATTTCCAGCGTTCGTTCATCATTCTCCTCCGGCCTCCGTCCGGATACGGACGGCATCGCCGATGTCGACGTCACCGTCGCCGTCCACGTCGGCGGCTTCGGTGTCGATGTCGACGTCCTTGTCCGCGATGTGCTCCTGCACGACGTCGACATCGTCGCCGTCGACATCCCCGTCACCGTCGGCGTCGCCACTCCCGCCTTCGGAGGTGTCCGGTGGTTCGTATTCGACCGTCAGGCGGGGTGGACTCTCGCTGTCGGCGGTCGCGAAGTCCCACCCGTCGTCTCCGAGCGGCAGGAACGCCCAACCGGCGTTCGTCTCGCCGTCAGCCCATGCCTGGACGCTTCCGGTGACATCGATAGACGTCGGCCCCGTCCCGACAGGACCGACCTCCGTGTCGGGGTCGACTGTCGCTTGCTCGCCGTCCGGTTGGATGCCGTCACCAGCCGAATCCCACGTCTCTCCCGCACTCCACTCGGTGAGCATCCGATGAACCGCTGCGCCGCTTCCCTCGTCGACCGTTTCGACCGACAGTGTCGCGTTCGTGATCGTCGAGGACGGCGGTACCTGTGTCTCACCGGAGCCGAAGACGTCGTCGAAGCGGACGAGCGCCTGTGCCCTGTTCTGGGTGTCCTGTGGCTCTTTCGCGTCGACGGTGATCGTCGAGGCCGTTTCGAAACTCGTCTCGGGGTCCTTCTCGACGAGATTGGTGTCCACCGTGCCCGCGTAGCCGTCCACTCCCTGTCGGAAGTCGGCGCTCGCCTCGGAGTCGTCACCGGAATCCGAGCCGGACGCGTCGAATCGCTCGTCGAAGTCGAGGTCGAACCCGAACTTGCTGTCCGCGTCCTCGTAGTACTCCTCGAGGACCGGCGAGTACGAGCGCACCTGGATGCGGTCGGGCGCGTCGGTCCCTCCGCCGGGGTGGAACTCGATTCGCCGGAGGTATCCCTCTCCCCGCAAGTCCCGCCCCTGATAGTTCGCGAGCATCTGGTAGACGGGGCTGCCGGCGTCGTTCATCGACACCTGCCGATACTCGCCGTCGTCGTTGAACCAGTGGCCACTGAGGGTCATGAACACCTGCGGGTTCGGTTTCACGAGGCTCTCCCACACCGTCGCCCCGGTGTTGCCGTCGTCATCCACCTCCTGGACGACGGTCGACCAGTCCTCCGTGTCGTCTCTGAGATAGGAGTGGGTCGTCAGAATCGTCGGTCGGTCGGGATAGTCATCGAGGACCGACTGTGCCCAGCCCAGCGGCGTGTCCGGGTCGTCGACGCTTCCGGGGGCTTCCCACTCCAGCGCCAGGTGCAGGAAGTCGTAGCCGCCAGCCGAGAACAGCTGATAGGAGTTCAACTCGTCGCGGTTCGGGTCGCCGTTCGTGGGTCCGGCACCGCCGTACCAGTCCCGGTCCGTGAAGTTCTGGGGGCCGAAGTACTGCTTGTAGTTCTCGATCGAGGAACTGCGGTCGAACCACTCCTCGTACTCGTGGTTTCCGGTCACCGTCCCGTACGGTACCTGCCCGTCGAGAAGGGACATCGCGTCGGTCATGTAGGCCCACTCGTCGTCGTTGTCGGCGTTGTTGACGATGTCGCCCCCGTGAGAGACGAACACGATGTTCTCCGCCTCGAGGTTGTTCACGATCCACTCGGTCTGTTCGCGGCCGAACCGCTCGTCTCTCGCGTAGAACTGCGTGTCCGTCAGCGCGACGACGGTCCAGTAGTCCTCCGACGCCGCGGAACTGACCGTCCCGCCGATAGTCGCCAGTCCGGCCCCGACAGAAATGGTCTTCAGGACCGTCCGTCGGGTCGTCTCCCCCGGGAATCGTGCCCCCGAGTCGGTCTCTGGGTCAGTCATGGTACGCGACCTCTCTGTCGTGTCGTCCCTCCAGCGACCGAATCGTCTCGACGACGTCTCGGTCGATTCCGCTCTCGCCCCAGTCTTTATTACGCGGAATCTCAGCAACGTAGGTGTTCTTTTGGCGAAGCAGGTCGACCAGTATCTCCTCCTCGCGTTCGATGACGTCGTGCAGGCGGTCGGCCATCGAGGCGCCCGGAACGAGGGAGTCGTACGCGTTGAAGTACTCCCCGAGGCGATGGTTCCACTCGTAGTTGTTTATTGCGCGAAGGGCTGGCAGCATGGTTTCGGGAGACGCCGGTTCGAGGGAGACGGTCTCCGAGTTCGGCGCCGCACGGAGGAGAATGACGTTGTCAATACTGGATGTTTCCGTGTACTCCGCATCCGGGAACAGCGAATCGATGTGGGTAAAGTTCCGCTCGTTGGATTCGAGGACCTGTCTGGCGAGGAATCGAACGCCCTTCTCGGGTATCGAGGTACCGCTGGCGAAGTGCTCTTTGATGTACTGATCGATCTCGGGCTTCGCTCGGTCGACGAGACCGTCGTACTCGAGTTCGATTTCCGGAAACGACTCGACGTTGTACGGCTGGAGGTTGACTCCGAGCGGATATCCGCGCGCGTCGCCGTCGGCACCGACCCAGAGTCGGTCGTCAGCGAGGAAGTGCCCGCCGGCCCGGAGCAGGGACAGCAGCGTGTTGGTCTTGCCAGCGCCGCGCCAGGCAGGGAACACCGTGGTCTCGCCGTCGAGTTCGACCCCGGAGGCGTGAATGAGCGCCTCGTTCCGTTCGACTAGACGGCTCCGAATGGCGAACTCGATGGGGTATGTAGCGTAGAACGGTTCCCAGCCGGGACTGACGTAGATATGCTCCCAGCCGGGTTCGACCGCCATGAAGTTCGAACCGTTCCGGACCACGAACAGGTCCCCAGTCCAGCCGTAGTAATCCGTCGGGTCCCCCAGAACGATATCGGGGTCCGGAGTTGCCGTCGTACGTTCGACGACGATGTCTGGTTCACTTTCAGAAACATCGCTTTCAAAGTACGGGTACATCTCCCGGAACTGCGAGGTAGAGCGTCCGCCCTCGCCCCGAACTTCGAGGAGAACTTCCCCGAAGAAGTCGAAATAACTCGATCGCATCAGTTCACCATCGCCCCGGATTCCCCGAACCGATGTTCCCTTTTATCGATGCTTCAACTGCAGCTGGTACCATGACCAAACCAATACCGTAGCTATCGTTTAGTAATATTCAGCATACAGTCTCCTCTGAACGTCGCCTTCAGTAAGCTGGCCGTACTGTCGACTCGCAATGGGACGGTTTTGAGTAAATCGGCAAGGAATGCCGTCGCAGTAACTGAGTTGTAATCAACCGCCGGTTAGGCCAGCGCGTCCTGCGAGACCCTGACGTCTAGTGCGGTATGGTCAATGCCGGGCGGCCAAGTGTGAAAACGTGCCGGCGACGGCTTCGTCGGCCGAGCGTTCCGCAAGCAGTTCGAACCTACTCCACAGTGACGCTTTTCGCCAGATTCCGTGGCTTGTCGATCGACCTGCCCAACTTCGCGGCGGTGTGATACGACGCCAACTGCAACTGGACGTTCGCCAGTACGGCCGCCGCACGCGGATGCGTCTCGGGAATCTCCAGCACGTAGTCGGCGTATCGCTCGACGTCGCTTTGTCCATCGGTCACCGCCACGACGGGCGCGTCCCGTGCTTCGACCTCTTTGACGTTCCCGATGGTCTTGCGGGCCATCTCGCCGTCGCCGATTACCGTCGCGAAGACGGGCGTGTTTCCGGTCACCAGCGCCAGCGGGCCGTGTTTCAACTCCCCGGCCGCGAAGCCCTCGGCGTGTTCGTAGGTTATCTCCTTCATCTTCAGCGCGCCCTCCAGCGCGACGGGGTATTCGAGCCCGCGGCCGATGAAGAAGTAGGCGTCGCTGTCGAGCAGTTCTTCGGCGACGGCCTCGGCCTGCGAGGTATCCAGCACCTCTTGGACGTCGCTCGGGAGGTCCCGAAGCGCGGCGATGACGTCGCGGTCGGTCTCGCCGTCGGTCGTCGCCAGCGTCAGCAGGTTCAGCGCGACCTGCTGGCCGGCGAAGGTCTTGGTCGCGGCGACGCCGATTTCCGGCCCCGACCGGATGTAGAGAACGTGGTCGCACTCCCGTGCCATCGTCGAGCCGACGGTGTTAGTCAGCGCGAGCGTCTCGGCGCCGCGTCGGCGCGCCGCACGCGTCGCGGCCAGCGTGTCCGCGGTTTCGCCGCTCTGGGAGACGCCGACCACGAGGGCGTCCTCGGTGGGCGGCGACGAACTGGCGTACTCGTGGGAGAAGAACGCTTGGGCGGGGACGCCCTCGGCCTGAAGCAGTTGGGCGCCGTAAACGGCGGCATGATAGCTCGTCCCCGCGGCCACCAGATGCACGCGGTCGAGTTCGAGGTCGCCCAACTCCTCGAGGGTCACCTCGCCGGCGAGTTCGTCGACCCGGCCCTGCAGGCACTGCCGCAGGGCCCGCGGCTGCTCGTGAATCTCCTTGAGCATGAAGTGGTCGTAGCCGCTCTTGCCGGTCTCCTCGGCGTCCCACTCGACGGTCTCGACGGATTTCTCGACGGATGTGCCGTCGAGCGTCGAGACCTCCCAGCCGTCGGCGGTCAGACACGCGATTTCGCCGTCTTCGAGATAGACCACTTTGTCGGTGAACTCCCGGAAGGCGGGCACGTCGCTGCCGAGGTAGGTCGCGTCGTCGCCGATGCCGAGCACGAGCGGCGAGTCGTTGCGCGCGACGAAGACCGTCTCGGTGCCCTCGATGACACACGCGATGGCGAAACTGCCCTCCAGTCGCTCGATAGCTTCCCGAAAGGCGGCCTCGGCGTCGAGGCCCGAACCGAGGCCGACCTCAACGAGATGGGGGACGACTTCGGTGTCGGTCTCGCTGTCGAAGGTATGGCCCGACCCGGCGAGTTCGTCCCGCAGTTCCTGATAGTTCTCGATGATGCCGTTGTGGACGACGGCGACGCGGTCGGAGCAATCCCGGTGGGGGTGGGCGTTGGCGTCCGTCGGCGGGCCGTGGGTACTCCAGCGCGTGTGGCCGATACCGACCGTCCCGGAGACGGTCCGGGTTTCGAGCGTCTCCCGGAGCGCGTCGAGTTCGCCGGCCTTCTTGACGACGTCGAGGCCGCCGTTGCCCACGAGGGCGACGCCCGCCGAGTCGTAGCCCCGGTACTCCAACTTCGAGAGGCCGTGCATCAGGGTATCCAGCGTGCCGTCACCGCCGACACAGCCGATGATGCCGCACATCAGCGGACCACCTCCACGTCGTTTTCGATCCACCCGGCGATGGTCGCGCCGTCACCGACCGTTGCGTCGGCGCCGACGAGCGTCCCCGGTGCGACGGTGACGCCGCCGCCGACGCTCGCGCGGTCGGCCAGCACCGCACCGAGTCGCTGGGTCTCGAAGACGGAGGTGCCGACACGAACGTCTGCGGGGCCGCCGGGAACGACGGTTCCCGCGCCGACGGTGACGCTCTGGCCGGCGACACAATCAATCAGCGTCGACCCTGCCCCGACGCGCGTGTCGGCGTCCAGTAAGGCGTCCTCGACGGTGGCGTTCGACCCGACCGTCGCGTTCCGGCCGACGACGACGTTCGGACCGAGGACTGCCCCCGCGGCGATTTCGGCGTCCGGACCGACGACGACGGGTGCCTGCAGCGTCGCGTCCTCGTGAACCCGGGCGCTGTCGGCGACCCAGACGCCCGACTCGCCCCGTTCGGGAAGGTCGACCCGGCCTTCCGCGAGGAGCTTTCGCGTCAGATACAGCAGGTCCCACGGGTAGGTGGCGTCGACCCAGAGGCCGTCGGTTCGGGCCGCCCGCACCTCGCCGTCGTCCATCAGCGTCCCGATGACGTCGGGCAACTGGAGTTCGCCCTCGCGTCGGGGCGTCCGCTCGATGGCATCGAAGACGTCGGTATCGAACGCATAGACCCCGGCGTTGATGAGGCCGTACTCGTCGGAGTCGGGTTTCTCGACCAACTCGACGAGGCGGTCCCCGTCGACCTCGACGGCGCCGTACTCGGAGGGTGTCGGATGGTCGAGCACCGCGACGGTCGGTCTTCCGTCGAAGGTGTCGAGCGTGTCGTCGACGATTCGCTCGTCGATGACTCGGTCGCCGTTGAGGACGAGTACCGGCCCCTCGATGTCGCCGTCGGCCTGCTGGAGGGCGTGGCCGCTCCCGAGTTGTTTCTCCTGATGGACGTAACTGATGGGCACGTCGCGGTAGGCGTGGCCGAAGTGTTCCTGGACGCGTTCGCGCTGGTAGCCGACGACCAGACAGAGCCGCTCGATACCGGCCTCGACGAGGACGTCGAGGACGTGTTCGAGTATCGGCCGGTCGGCCGCCGGCAGCATCGTCTTCGGGCGGTTGTGGGTCAGGGGGCGGAGCCGCGTCCCTTCCCCCGCCGCGAGGACGACCCCTGTTGCAACGTTCATATCTCTCGGTTGTCCTGCCACCGAATCAAACTGTCGGCAGGCGGTGGCATGCTCGGCGATTATCGACCGCCGCCCCAAGGCGTAGCTATTTGTAGTTCCCTCCGTCCCTCTGGAGTATGGATCACGCGGACGCGTCGCAGGTGTGTGGGGAGGTACTCGACGAAGTCGAACGGACCGTCATCGGGGACCGCGAGTTCTTCGAAACCGTGCTGACGGCGGTGCTGGCGGACGGCCACGCGCTCTTGGAGGACGTGCCGGGAACCGGCAAGACGCTGACCGCTCGGACGCTCTCGACGGCGCTCGGCCTGGAGTTCAACCGCATCCAGTTCACGCCGGACCTCCTGCCCGCCGACATCACCGGCACGCACGTCTTCAACGAGAAGGACCGGGAGTTCGAGTTCTCCGAGGGGCCCATCTTCGCCAACGTCGTCCTCGCGGACGAAATCAATCGCGCGCCGCCGAAGACGCAGGCCGCCCTGCTGGAAGCGATGGAGGAAGAACAGGTCTCCGTCGACGGAACGACCCACGAGTTGCCCTCGCCCTTCTTCGTGCTCGCGACGCAGAACCCCGTCGAACAGGAGGGCACCTTCCAGTTGCCCGAGGCGCAGGTCGACCGCTTTACGGTCAAGACCTCGATGGGCTATCCGGACCGCGACGGTGAACTCGAACTCATCGACCGCCGCGCCGACCGGACGGAGAAGGCGCCGGATGCCGAATCGATGGTCGACCGCGAGACGGTCGCTGACCTCCAGACGGTCCCCGAGACCGTCGACGTTCAGAAGAACGTCCGGGAGTACATCGTCGACCTCGGCCGAGAGACCCGACAGGACAGCCGCGTCGACGTGGGCGTCTCTCCGCGCGGCGTCCAGCGGTTCTTCGAGGCCGCTCGTGCGCGGGCGGTCCTTTCAGGCCGGTCGTTCGTCGCTCCGGACGACGTGCAGGCCGTCGCCCAGTCCGTCCTCGCCCACCGCCTCGTTCTCACCGGGGAGGCACAGGTCCGCGATACCGAGAAATCCGAGGTCATCGAGGCCGTCCTCGACCGGGTGGCCGTCCCCGAGATGGACGGGTAGTCGTCGTCGTAACCGAGGTATCCGGTACCCAAGCGGTTCAATACGTTTGGGGGGGCTGTTCGAGGATGTCGAAAATCTCCTTCGCACGGTACTCCTTGTTGCGTTTCTTGCCAGTTACTTCCTCCAAGATATCCTCGTCTACCAGTTTCGAGATCGCGCGATAGGCCGTTGATCGTTCGACGTCGAACCTGTCTGCGACGGTCTGGGTGGTGACATAGGGTTGCTCGAAAAGGGTGCAGGCAAGACGATTCTTTGTGTACGAGACACCACCGTACTCATCGTCATACCGGCGTCGGAGTTCGTCCAACGCTATGGTTCGAGTGACTGACTCTTCGGCCTGCTTGGCGACCCCTTCGATGAAGAACGACAGCCACGCCTCCCAGTCACCGTCAGTTCGAACGGCCTGCAGTCGGTCGATGTACGCCGCCTTGTTCCGGTTGAAGTACTCACTAAGGTAGAGATTCGGGCGTTCGAGATAGCCAGCATCGTACAACTGGAGCGTGATGAGTAATCGGCCGAGACGACCGTTTCCATCGCCATATGGATGGATCGTTTCGAACTGATAGTGAAACAGAGCGAGGTCGACGAGTGCATGATAACTGCCGCCAGTACGATAATACGTCATCAATGCATCCATCAACCCGTCAACGACGCTTGGGATAGGTGGGAGGAAGTCCCCTATGTGGTTCGGGGTTGATTTATACGCGCCAATCGTATCGGTGTCAACGCGGTCATCCGGAACACCGGTCAGTAGTGTCTCGTGAAGTTCGTGGAGGAGAGTAGTTGTAATCTCGTTACCGGCATCCAGTGTCTCGATACCTTCTGTGACTGCTCGCTCGTAGTTCAGAACTTCTTGGGTATCCTTCGTCCCTGTCTTATTGGAGATGGTACCAACAGCTCCTGTGGATTCGTCGAGGCGGCGCGTTTCGCGGCTATAAACGGCGTTGTAATCGACATCCGCGCCTTCGATTTCAGCGGACTCCATCGCCTCTTTCCGAAGGAGGGACGTATACAGGACCGGTGGGAAATCCAACTCGAGACTGACGCCACACAGTTTTCCGAGCCAAAAGGTGGCGTCGGCGACTGTTTCGTAGAACTCAGTTTCTAACTCGAGGTCACGGGACGGTGGCAACGGGTCCGGTTTGTAATACGACTCTCTCCCGTATGAGATGAGTTTCCCCGGCGCCGTCTCTGCTAACTCACTCTTCTGCATGCATCTATCCATAGCAGAAACCCGAGAAGCATGAATTTAACTACTTCTAATGCAACCAAGGAGGGTGGTTTTTGTCCTTTATTGCACTATCTACCCGTCTATGAATTCAAGCGAAATAGGAGCGCGACTCCCCCGATTACTCCCGAATCTCGAACCGTACACCGTCGAGTTCCTCGGCGTCGGTAATGTCGATGTCCCAGCCGTGGGCGTCGACGACGCCGGCGACGCTGGCCATTCCCATGCCGGTTCCGCCGGTCTTGGTCGTAAAGCCGGGCGTGAAGACGTCCTTGCGGTCCTCGGGTGGGATACCGGGGCCGTCGTCTTCGACGTAGAAACCGTCGTCGAGGGCGCCGACCCGAATAGTCGTGTCACCATCCTCGCGTCCGTGTTCGACCGAGTTCGAAAGCAGGTTCTGCAGGAGCCGACGGATGGCATCGGGGTCACCGTCGGTTCGAGGCGCGTCCTCGGCATCCAGTCGCGCGCTTTCGGGTGCGTTGACGCGCTCCCACGCGTCGGCCGCGAGCGTCGCCACGTCGACGCGTTCGGTCGCGCTGACGATGTCGCCGGTCCGCAGTAGCCCGACGAGGTCCTCGCGGAGGTCGTCGAGGCGGTCCAGCGACGACCGTGCTTCCTCGATGTGCTCGATATCGCCGGTTTCGGCGGCCAACTTCAGCCGACCGCGCGCGACCGAAAGCGGCGTCTGCAGGTCGTGGGAGACGACGCTCGCCAGTTCGTCGAAGCGTTCGTTCTGCCGTTCGAGGCGCCGCTCCCGCTCCTTCTGGTCGGTGATGTCGGTGATGAACCCTTCGAGGGCCTCCAGTTGGTCGTCGGGGCCGTAGATGCCGTGGCCGCGCTCCCACGCCCATCGCGTCTCGCCCTCGCGGGTCCGGATGCGGTAGGTGACCTCGAAGGAGCCGGTCGATTCCAGCGACGACTGAACCGCCTCCCAGATCCACTCGCTGTCGTCGGGATGGAGGACCTGCTCACCCCACTGGACCGTTCCCGTCTCCAGTTCCGTGGCGGTGTATCCCGTAAAGGAGGCGACGTCGCCGCGGACGTCCTCCATCGGCCACCCCGGTTCGTTCCGACACCGATAGACCATCCCCGGCAGGTTGCTGATGAGCGTCTCGAAGCGGCGCTTTCGCTCCTTCTGCGGCGTGATATCGCGCGTGATGCCGGTCTGGAAGGCGGGGGTGCCGTCCTCGTGGATGGTTCGGCCGTTCATCTCGCCCCAGCGGGTGCCGTCGGTGCCGGGAAAGCGGAACTGCATCGAGTAGGCGTCGCCGTTCGCTGCGGCGGACCGCACCGTCTCCTCGACGCTGTCGCGGTCGGCCGGGTGGACTTCGGCGAGGAAGTCATCGAAGCAGTCGATGGGGGTGTCGAACACCGGGCAGACGGTGGGGTGTATCTCCATTCCGTCCGTCTCGATATCGCGGGTCCAGATGGCGGCGTTCGCTGATTCGAGCGCGAACTGCATCCGGGACCGTTCCCGTTCGAGGCGTTTCTGGGAACGGTACTTCTCGACGGCGTTTCGGATGCGGTTGGCGAGCAGTTCGTACTGGTTGCTGCCGGTGGTCTTCTGGAGGTACTCGGTCGCGCCCGCCGACATCGCCTCGCTGGCGACCGCCTCGCTTCCTTGGCCGGTAAAGAGGATGAACGGAAGTTCCGGATGCTCCTCTCGGACGGCCCCGAGGAACTCGATGCCGTCCATCTCGGGCATCTCGTAGTCGCTGACGACACAATCCGGCGACTCGGCCTCGATACGTTCCAGCGCGTCCGCCGCGTTCGTCTCGGTGCGGACCGACAGCCAGTCGGCCTCGCGCTCGAGAGCGTCCGAGACGAGGTCTCCGAACGCCGCGTCGTCGTCGACGTGGAGAACCTCGATTGGGCGGGCCATATCCCCGCATAAAGGATACTGCGGCATAAACTCCAAGGCCGAATTCGGCCCCGAGACGCTACCTGAATCAAGGAGAGAGTCCCGCACTTTAGCGCGGGCGTGAATCCGACACTCCACGACACAGACCACGCTCGACGCTTACTCCGGGGTATCCTCTCTGACCTTCTTCTCCCCTTCGAGGAGCAATCCCTTCCACGTCAACCCTCGGTGTTTCTTCAGTTCCTTCAATCGCCCGTACTGTTCTTCGTCATCGAACTCGATTCGGACTTCGACCATACAGTAACACACAAACCTCATATTTATGTGTGTTCCGATACAAACAGTAGTCGATGAAGCGAGCCAACACGTTCGAGGTGATTCCGCAGTCCGACGAGGACGAGGAGTTACTTCGCCGCCTGTTGGACGCTTCTGCCGCTCTCTGGAACGAAATCAACTACGAGCGCCGCGGGAACTACGCTGACCCAGACTGCGACGTATGGGGAATCAGCGAGTATCGCGGTTGCTATGGCGGTGTTCTCGGCGCGTCCACGGTTCAGCAAATCGAACGCAAGAACCGCGAAGCGTGGAAGTCGTTCTTCAGCCTCAAGAAGAAGGGCGAAGCCAACGGCAAACCCGGATTCTGGGGTAACGCAGACGATGGACGAGAACTCCGAACGTACATCCGAAACACGTCATACTCCGTCGAGTGGGGCGAATACTCCCGCCTCGAAATTCTCGTCGGGGAAGACCTGAAAGACGAGTTCGGGTTGGGACACCGCGAACGTCTACGCCTCGAAGTTCGAGGCGACCCCAATTGGAAGGAGTACGAGAAGCAAGGTCGGTTGGAGTTGTTCTACGACGAGCAAGCACAGACATTCAGGGCCTTTCAGCCAGTCACTGTCGATGATTCTCGACTGGCACAACCACTGGCTTCGGAAGAAGCCGCTCTGGATATTGGTGCGAACAACCTCGTCGCCTGCACGACAACAACCGGCCAGCAACTCCTGTACGAAGGACGCGACCTGTTCAAACGATTCCGCGCGACAACGCGAGAAATCGCCCGACTCCAATCACTCTTGGAGGACGGTCGATACAGCAGTCACCGAATCCGACGCCTGTACGACCGCCGTACCAAGCGACGTGACCACGCTCAAGACGCACTGGCCCGTGACCTCATCGAACGCCTGTACGACGAAGGTGTATCGACAGTGTACGTCGGGGCGCTGACGGACGTGCTTGAGACGCACTGGTCGGTAGAGACGAACGCCAAGACGCACAACTTCTGGGCGTTTAGAGCGTTCGTGAATCGACTGGCGTGTACCGCTGAGGAATACGGTATCTCGGTGGAAGTACGGTCTGAGGCGTGGACGAGTCAGGAGTGTCCGAACTGTGGTTCGACAGAGGATACGACGCGCCACCGCGATACGCTGACGTGTCCGTGTGGCTTCGAAGGGAACGCCGACCTCGTGGCGTCAGAGACGTTCCTTCGGCGGCAGACAACGGTAACACGGCCGATGGCACGGCCTGTATGCCTCAAGTGGGACAACCACGAATGGTTGGAGTCATCACACTCTCCCCGTCCCAACGAGGAGCATACGAACCCGCAAGTTGCCTCCGTGGGCCGGTAGTCGATACTCCCAGCGCGAGGAAACCCCGCCGTTCACGGCGGGGAGGATGTCATGAGACGCTGAGAAGTGTCAGTCCAGCGCCGGCCGCCAACAGGAGCGCGACCAACGCGGTCGCCGACGGTGCCGCGACCGTGCCGACCGACCCGGCGACGAGAACCGCGACGCCGACGGCGACCGCGCCGACCGCGAGACTGCCGGCGAGATGGACGAGTTCGGTTCTCGCCGAGGAGGGCCCGCTCGGCAACTGGTCGCGGAGTTCCCGCCCGAAGGTGTTGGCATCCCAGACGACGACGGCCGCGACGGCGCCCACGAGCGCGGGCAGGGCCGCCCCGACGAGTGCGGCCACGAGCGCGCAGGTGAAGACGCCGAAGGCGGCCAGTGCCGGCCCCGTGAGTCGGTTCGGTAGGACCAGTACCGTCAGCACCGAGAAGCCGAACAGCGCCAGCAGGGCGACGACGCCGCAGGCCAAAAGCAACGCGACGGCCAGTCGATACGGCCCCAGCGTGGCGAGGAACTCGGCGGCGGGGTTGTTCACGGCCCGAAGCCCTCGCCGGAAGGTCGCCAGTCCGGCCCCCTGCGAGAGATACCAGCCGAGCGCGGCGGTGACGGCCGCCCCGCCGAGCGTCGGTGCGAGCGCGCGGGCGAGCCACTGGGCGTTCATCCGGCGGACGCGCCGCAGGAGGCGCGTGAGAAGGCCCGCGCCCACCGCGACCGTCGTGAGGCCGAGCAGTGCCACCCGCAGGCCGGCCGGCAGCGCCAAGAGAGCCAGCGCCCGTGCGGCGTTCGGCGGGACGGCGACCAGAAGCGCCTGTAGCCGGGGCGTCCCGACGGAGGCGACGAGGCCGGCGACGCCGATTATCCAGACGAAACTGGCCAAAAAGAGGTAGCCCAGCGCTCGCTCGGTGCCGTCCAGCGCGTTGACGACGGCGTCCCGCGAGGACGGTGGCACCAGCGCGTCGATGGGGACGACCCGCACCGCCCACAGCAGGCCCAGCGTCGCCCCGAGGACGACGAATGGCGCGGTCAGGACGGCGTAGGTCGGCGGCGAGGCCAGCAGATGGCCGAGAATCGAGCGGCCGACGCCGACCGCGAGGTCCAGCGCCGTCGTCGCCAGCGTGAGGTTCGGCGAGATGAACGCCGCGAGCAACGCGAGCGCGCCGAGCAAGGCGAGGACGGCCCGCTTGGTCGCGACGAGGAACCGGCCGCGGTCGGGCGCTCGGGTCGCCGCCAGCGGCGCGGCGACGCCGACGGCGACGGTCGCGCCCGTCGCGACGAGCGTGACGAGGGCCGCCACGGGCGAGGTCTCCAGCGCGCCGACGGCGGCCTCCAGCGTGAGTGCACACGCCAGTCCCGCGACGAAGACGGCGATGCCGCCCAAAAAGCGGACGGGCGTTCGGTCGCTGTTGAGCAGATACAGCGCGACGGCGATGGCGGCGCCCCCACCGAGACCGACGAGGACCGTCTCCCCGAGGACGAGGCTGCCGACCAGCGCGGTCGCGACGACCGCGACGGCGGCGGCGACGGCGTCGCTGAGTCGCGGCGCCGTCAACCGATGGCGGGCGTCGTCGAGCGCTTCGGCGACTCGCTGCCGGAGCGTCGGGCGACTGGCCTCGACGAGCGGCGAGGTCGAACTCATCGGGTCTCACCCCACGTCTCGAAGACCTTCGAGAGCGTCAGCGCCAGCGGGTCCTCGAGCGACCAGTCGACGACCGGGACGCCGCGGCGTTGCAGGCGGTCGGCCCGCGCCCGGCGCTGGAGCGCTTCCGTCGCCGCGCCGAGCGAGGGGTCCCCGCCCGCCGTCGTCAGGTCGGGCGAGAGTATCGTCACGCCGTGAGAGCCGGCTTCCAGTTCCTCGACGAGGTCCTCGGCGAAGCCGTCGGTCAGCGGCGTACACAGGACCACCTGCGCGTTCGCGGGCAGGCGCTCCCGGAGGGCGCGAATCGCCCGCTCCGCCGAGACGCCCCCGCCGTCGGCCTGTGCGTACTCGACCGTCTCGCTGGCCGCCGACCGGGTCGCCGCGTCGCGGCCGGGGTCGGTGTAACTCGCGAGGTCGTCGGCCGCCAAGCCGCTGCAGGCGGCGACGCCGACGCGGTGGTTCGACTCCAGCAGGGAGGGCAGCGCCCGCGAGACCGCGTAGGTCGTCAGATCCAGCGTGTCGGGGCCGTACCCGGGCCACGAGCGCTGGACGCCCGCCCGGTCGTCGATGACGAAGACGACGGTTATCGCCCGCTCGACGCGCATGTCGACGGTCGTCAATTCGCCGGTGCGGGCGAAGCGTCGCCAGTCGATGCGGTTGACCGGGTCGCCGCGCTGGTACTCGCGGGTGCTGAAGAACTCGACGCCGCTGCCGCCGGTATCAGTCGGTGTCCGGCCGACGTAGTGGATGGTTCGGTCCCGTAGCGGCACATCGTCGAGCAGCGTCCGGCAGGTGATTTCGGTCGCGCCGTCGACGTCGTGGTCGGCTTCCTCACCGCGGCGGCCGGCGACGCCCCGAGCGGTTATCCTCGGGTCGCCGAACTCGTGGGTGCCGCGCGGCAGCGAGAGGTCGTATTCGACCGTCAGCGACTCGCCGACGCGGAGCGCGCTGGCGGCCTCCGTCGACCCGTCGACCGGCACCGGCGGCGGGTCGTCCGCGACCCGCAGGTCCGGCAAGGGAGACTCACCGACGTTCTCGACGGTCAGTCGGACGGTCACCGCCTCGCCCGGTTCGGGGGCCTCGGGCTCGACCGACCGCTCGACGGCCAACTCCGGCGAGGGGATGCCGCTCAGGTAGCCGTACACCGCGTAGACTGTCGGTACTGTCGCGATGATGAGAAACAGCGGATTCCCGAACAGGAACCCGAGGGTGCCGGCAGCGAGGGCGGCCACGCCGGCCGCGCGCCAGCGCATCATGCGTCGCCCTCCTCGGTGGCCCGCTCGTCGGACGCCTCGATGCTGCCGGGGTCGGCACGACTCAATTCGTCGATTGCGCGCAGGGTGTGGCGGACGCGACGGCGGAACGCCGACTCGCCGCGGAACAGGTCGAGGAGCCACAGCCACAGCGGCAGGTCCGGGCCCGTGTCGTCGCTGAGGGTCGCGGCCGCCCGCCGGTCGTCGGTCCACGCCCCCGTCTCGATGGCGCGTTCGGCCACCGCCGATGAACAGGCGGCCGCGCCCGCGTAGGTGTCGACCGCGAGGTCGAACAGCGTCTCGCGGAGGTCCTCGCGGGTCGTGACGCGCCGGTCGCGGGCGATATCGAGGTCGGTCGCCCGGTCGAGGGTCGCATCGACGGTGGCGCCGAGGCGTGGCGCCTCGGGGGTCGGCTCCCGGCGCGACACCAGCGGCGCCTCCGAGTAGGGCGTCCGCCCCTGCAGCGAGGCCAGCCACAGGAGGCCGCCGAAGGCCGCCACCAGCGCGATGAGGACGCCCGGCGACGGACTCGTGACAGCGGCGATGACGGGCGACGGTATCATCCCGGACGCGAAGACGGCCACGCCTGCACCGACCAAGGCAAGGAGGCTGACGGCGACGATGCCGCTGCGGACTCCCCGTCTTTCCGTCATCCGTCCTCACCCCCGTCGAGTTCGGCCTCCGCACGAGTTGCCTCGTCGGCGTACTGTTCGGGTTCGCGACCGCCGTATTTCACCGCGCGGAACGCCTCGGTCAGGCGGTCGACCGGCCCGTCCGGCAGGCCCGCGGCTTTCGCCTTCCGGGCCACGTCGCCCGGCGTTCGCCTGCTGACGCGTCGGAGGCCGACAAGCGAGACGAGCGACCACCACGCGCGCTCGACGACGGGCGGTCCGTCGTCTGCTGTCGTCGCGGCCGCGTCGCCGCCACTGCCCCCGCGAGTGGCGATGGCCGTGACGCGTTCGACGGCGCCGGTACCGGCGTTCCGAACCCGCCGTCGGAACCGGGCGAAAAGCGCCTGCAGCGCATTGATGGGGTCCTTCGAGCGCAGGGCCGCCCAGAGGGATTCTAGCGCCTCCCGAAGCGCGGCCCCCATCGCCTCGACGGTCGCCGCGAGGCCGACCACGCGGTCGACGCCGCCGCGGGCGAGTCCCTGTACCGTCGCCGTGAGTGCCGTCCCGAGTTCCCGCGGACTGCGTGCGTTCGACCGTCGAACGACGAGCGCGAGGCCAGCGACCACGAACAGGACGAACGCGCCGACGATGCCCGGAACCAGCCCGATATAGGCCGTCCGCTCGTGGGTGACACCCGGGGGAAGCGTCGTCTCGATAGTTGCGGTCGGCGCGGTCGGCAGGGTCGCGTTGACGCGGCCTTGGGTGTCCGTGGTTCCTATCGTCTCACCGCCGAGGCGGACCTCGGCGTCGGCGACGGGGTCGCCGGATTCGGTCACGACGACCGTCGCCGACTGTCCGGGCAGCGCGATACCGAGCGGCCCCTCGCCGTCGAGGGCGATACGCGGCGCCGCGAGCGTGACCTCCCGCTGGCCTTCGAGGTCGCCGCGGGTCACCGTCACCGTCGCGTCGGTTTCGGCCGGCATCGTCACCGTCGCCACGCCGTTTTCGTCGGTCCGTGCTCGCTCCTCGCCGTCGACCAACACCGCGGCATCGGCAAACGGCTGGTCCGAGACGGTCGCTCGGAGGGCGACCTCCTCGCCGGGGCCGGGTTCGGAAGCGAACTCGATGGTGACCTCGGATTCGACCGTCATCGAAGCGCCGTCCTCGGCGGCGCTCACCGCGTAGAAGGCGCCGGTCGAGGTAGTGCCGCCCGACTCGATGCTCACGGTCATCCGTTCGGCGTAGGGGACGTCGACCTCGACGAGGCCGTTCCCGTCGGTCGTCCCCGCGGGTTCGCCGTTGACGCGAACGCCGACCTCTGAGACGGAGTCGCCGTTGCCGTCCAACACGAGCAGCGTGGTCGTCGTGCCC
Organism: Natronomonas amylolytica; assembly: GCF_037031205.1. Lineage (NCBI taxonomy): Archaea > Methanobacteriati > Methanobacteriota > Halobacteria > Halobacteriales > Natronomonadaceae > Natronomonas > Natronomonas amylolytica. The sequence continues at coordinate 208,171 of NZ_JAYEZM010000005.1, forward strand.
GGGACGAGTTGCTCGTCGAAACAGACGACGTAAGGGTCGTTGGCGGGGCGACACCGCTCGGAATCGGCGGGGTCCGATTCTTCGGTCCCCTCGCCACCGTCGCCGGTCTGTTGGTCCGAACCGCTTCCGCCATCCGATTCGTCGCTGCTGGATTCACCGCTGTCGCCGGCGTCGCTCGGTTGCGTTTCACCGCCACCCGGCCCGCTACCGGGACCGCCGCCCGCGATAGAAAACAGGTCCAGAAGGCCATCGAGAACCCCGCTATTCGGTGGGCTTCCCCAGCCCTCGGCGCCCGAGAGGTCGAAGTCCATCCCGGAGAGGTCGATTTCCGGCCCGGTCCCCGATTCCCCGCTCTGCGGTCGTTGCGCCGGTTGCTGACCGGGCGGTTGCTGCTGGGACGGACTCGGCGCGTCGTCCCCGACACTGGGCAACTCGGCGGCGATTTGGCTTGCCGGCGCCGCGCCGCCGAAGGCGGGCAACAGCCCCGCGGCGAAGACCAACGCGACGACGGCCAGCACGGTCACCAGCGCGCGAAACGGCTCTCGACTGCTCACTCGCCCGACCCCCGATGCATGTCCCGGATTGCCAACCCGACCCCCTTACGTCTTTCCGAAGAATCGGATGCCGACATTCGGTTTCCGGGCGCGACGAAGAGGGCGACGCCGTGCCGTTCTCCGTAACGGAAGACCGAAGGCCACGCACCTGCGAGGGAGGGTAATGACCGTCATCGACGACGCCCGCGAGCTGTTGGCGACGGGGCCGCTCTGTGATTCCTGTCTCGGCCGCCCCTTTGCCGACCGCAGTTTCGGCCTGACGAACGCCGAACGGGGCCGCGCGCTCCGGACGACCGTCGCGCTGGAGGACGACGACCCTTTCGAGACCCCCGACGAGGACTGTTGGGTCTGTGAGGGCATCTGCGAGCGGTTCGACGAACTCGCCGACCGCGTCGTCGAGGCGCTCGGCGAGACCGAACTGTACACCTATCAGGTCGGCACCCGCGTCCCGCCGCTCGTCGAGGAGAACGACCGCCTGCTCCGCCTCGATGCCGGCCTCGAAGAGGACGTCGGCGAGCAACTCAAAACCGAGGTCAACCGCGAGGTCGGCCGTCGCGTCGGCGCGAAACTCGATGCCGAAGTCGATTTCGAGCGCCCCGACGTCCAGTTCACCGTCGACCTCGAAGCCGACGAAATCGACGTCCAGCGCAACTCCATCGCCATCTACGGCCGCTATCGGAAACTCGAACGCGACATCCCCCAGACCGAGTGGGTGAAGTTCGACGAGAGCGTCGAGGAACTGGTCGCACCGCCCTTCATGAGCGCCTTCCGCGGCACGGAAGCCGTCTTCCACGGCGCCGGCCGCGAGGATGTCGACGCGCTCATGCTCGGGACCGGCCGGCCGTTCGTGCTGGAGGTCAAGAACCCCCGCCGTCGCGACGCCGACCTGAAGGAACTCGAAGCCGAGGTCAACGCCAGCACCGACGGCAAGGCCGAAGTCGAGAACCTCGCCTTCGCCCGCTACGACATGGTCGAACGGGTCAAGGAACTCGACGCCTCGAAGACCTATCGGGCGACCGTCGACTTCCACGAACCCGTCGACGAGGCCGACTTCGAGGCGGCGCTGGAGGCACTCGACGGCGCGACCATCGAACAGCGGACGCCCCACCGGGTCGACCACCGACGGGCCGACCTCGTCCGCGAGCGACAGGTCCTCTCCATCGAGGGCGAACTGGAGGACGAATACACCGCGACTGTCGACGTCCACGGCGAGGGCGGCCTCTACATCAAGGAACTCGTCAGTAGCGACGAGGGGCGGACGGAGCCGAGCCTCGCCGGTGAACTGGGCGTCGACGCCGAAGTTTCTGCCCTCGACGTGATTTCGGTACAGGGTGTCGACGAGCCGTTCCTCACCGACGAGTATCGGCTGGAGCGAGATGGCGAGCCCGTTTCCGGGGAGTAGCATCAGCCTACCGGCCTCGAAGCGGGAAAAGCACCGTCCGCTCTCCACCGGCCTCTCCCCGGAGGATTAACCGCCTCGACGCCCGTATCACGATACTCGTGATCATCAGCATCCATCGGTACGAGTTGGGAGTCGACACCACAGCTGAGGATTTCGAGGCCGCCATCGCCGAGGCTGAACGTCGGGGTTGCTTCGACCTGCCGGGCCTCGTCGAGTATCGTTTCCTGCGCGGCATCAAGGGCAACCGAACGGACGGCTATACCGCAGTCTGGACCTACGAGAGTCGGGAGACGTGGGAAGCGCTCTGGGGGCCGGTCGACGACCCCGTCCCGAAATCCGAGTACCCCGACGGGTGGAACGTGTGGGAAGACGACATCCTCGACCCGCTACTCGCAGGACCCCCGGATGACATCGCGTATACGTCCTACGAGGTCGTCGCGACCGGCGAGTGACCACTGGACGAGTTCGACGAAGATACGTCGCACCTCCGTACTTCGCGCGGCATCGGTTCGGTGCGTCTCGGCCAAAATTAGCACCGCTGCTATCCGTGGTTTTATGCTTTCGTATGGTCTATGTCAGAGTGGCCCCTCCGTACTCACCCGCCAGCCTGTGTGCCAGCACCTGGGGGGAGTGCTCGGGGCCTTTGCCAGCAGAACTGCTGGAGTAGTTTCTGGTTGACTCGTATATCGGATACCACGGTTCAAGCTGAACGTCTACAGCAGCCGGACCTGCTCCCGTCTGAAGTATAAGCGAACCGTAACGAAAGGGGCGGTATTATATACTTAATATGGTATTATGGAGAATTCTGATTTTGATACCTTCACTAGAAGCGCGATATAGTGCGAAATGAAATAGAACTCGAACTATGGGTTATTATAATTCAGTTGGTTACTCACGGCCTGATGAATATATAATAATCCCAATATTTATTGTGGGTATGATTGTATTACCGCCCGCATGGCACACGGGCTGGACGAGGTCGATGACATCGAGAGGGACACCTCTCCGAACGACGAACCGAACGACGAACCCGGCACCGTCCGTATCAACCGGAGAGCGTACACTCAGATGGGGGTGATGGGTCTCCTGTTTCTCATCACGGGGACGGGACGGACGGATGCATCGGATACTGCATCGGGAAATCAGACGGGTGGGCTCGAACGACACTTACTGATACGTGGGCGCGACGATGTAACGAGATACGAATTGACCGTCGATGGGCGGCTCGCCCCCGGCAGGGATGCGAGTAGTGACGCTGATGTCCGCATCTCCGGCAGTAGTGTCGAAGGAATCGTCAGAAACGAGGAGCGGCGATACCGGTTCAGCGGTGAAATACGCGATATGATGATCGACGGCGAGGCGGGCGTCTACATCGGAACGGAGCGTCCCCATCTCGAATAATCCGGTTTCTTCCCGAGCCGAACTGGTCGTCCCATAGACCGTGGCGCCTAGAGCGGAGTGCTGTTTCGACTCACTACTGTCCACGGCGGCCGGATATCCCACGTATAATTATAGTACGCTTAGTCGCAGGTGGTGATACAATGTGGCCCTGGGAGCACGCGCTGTTCGCCTACGTTTTCTTTTCAGCGTACGTCCATCTTTGGTACCGCGTTCCGCCCGGTGAGTTCTCCGTCGTGGCGCTGGCCTTTGGCTCCGTGTTCCCCGATATCGTCGACAAACCGCTCGCCTGGCAGTTCGGGCTGTTCGAAACCGGCTGGAACGTCGCCCATTCGATATTCGTCGCCGTCCCAATCTCGCTTTTGGTGTATGCCGTGGCGCGCCGCTGGGGTCACAACCGCGTCGGCATCGCCTTCGGGTTCGGCTACCTGCTCCATTTCGCTGGTGACGTGCTCCCCGCCTCGCTGTCGAGAAACCGGCTCTACCTCGAACCCATCCTGTGGCCCGTCGGGAATCCGACGGTGAGCCAGAATCACGAGTCCTTCAGCGGTGGCGTCCAGTATCTCTTCGCCCAGTATATCGGTCAACTTCTCTCCTTCGAACTGACCCCTGTTCTCACCTTACAGCTACTTTCGGTCGTTCTCGGCACCGGACTCTGGCTCTACGACGGCCGCCCGGGACTCCGATTGGTCACCGACCCGTTCCGTCGCGCGCTCACAGCGGTTGCCAACCGGTAGCCGTGTGCAGCCACGATTCACCGAACTTTACGACCGGATTCGACGACTCGCGGGTCGGTTAACCGCTCAATAGTAACACCGACAGCCCCCTTCGAATCGAATATCGCCATGAGATTCGACCACGAAGTCATCGACGCGTCCCCACCCTGCGGACGGCTGTTCGTCTGCCAGCACACCGACCTCACGGGGAACGGACGGCCGGACCTGATCGTCGGTGGGATGGGATTCGAGAAGCTCTCCGACCATCTGGGACCGTATCCCGGCGGCATCCCACTGGTTCCTCGACTGTTTCGGCGTCTCGAAACGGACCTCTTCTGGTACGAGAACCCCGGCTGGGAGCGACACGTCATCTCTTCTCGGTCCGACCTCCGGGCGCTCGGGTCGACGCTGGGAGACGTAAACGGGAACGGCCGGTCGGACCTGATCGTCGGCCAGGGATACCGCGCCAACGACATCTACTGGTTCGAACAGCCCGAAAACCCCCGACAGCCGTGGCCACAGCATCTGGTTGCCTCGGATTTCGAGAAGTATCACGACCTCGCGTTCGGCGATATCGACAACGACGGCCACCCCGAGATCGTCGGCGCCTCCCAGGATAGCGAGACGGTCTTTTATTACGACGTTCCGGGGGACCCCTACCAGTCACCGTGGCCCGAGGAGTGCCGGCACGTCATCGCCCGTGATACGAACGTCGAAGGCCTCGAGATAGTCGATATCGACGGCGATGGACAGAACGAACTCGTCGCCGGGACCAGCATCTATCGACAACGGGCAGCGGCCGAGAAAGACCGGCCGCTGGACTCCATCGAAGCCGATGGGGGCCAGGAGAACGTTGCCGACGGCTGGCACCGTGAGGACGTCGTCACCGGCTGGGACTGGACCCGGGTCGAAGCCGGCGACGTGGACGGCGACGGGGAACTGGAGTTGGTGTTCACCGAAGGCGACTCGCCACTCCTCGGCAACCACATGGGGCGAGTCGGCTGGTTCGACCCGCCCGACTGGACGGCCCACATCCTCCGGAACGACCTCTACTGTCCCCACTCCGTCCAACTCGCCGACTTCGATGGGAACGGTCGCCTCGACATCTACGTCGCCGAGATGGGACTGGGCAACCACGACTCGGAGGCGGAACACCTCCTCTTCCGAAATCGGGGGAACGGCCGGTTCGAAGAAACCGTTATCGAGCGCGGTGTCCCTACCCACGAGGCGAAAGCGGTCGATATCGACGGTGACGGCCGCATCGACATCGTCGGGAAATCCTACGAACCCAACACCCACGTCGACGTCTGGCACAACAGGACCTGATACGGACCGTTGTCGCCGTTTACTGTTCGGATATCCAGATGTGAACGCTCCGATACGCGCTGTCGGCTCGGGGGGTCGTTTCCGCCGGTGGGTCTCCAACGTAGAGCAGATACGTTAGCCTGACGCCCTCACCGGTCGTCTCCGGGCGGGTGGTGTGTGATCGCTCCCACGTCTCCCCGGCCTCGACGGTCGTCGTAAACGTATCCAAGCCGTTCGCCGCCACCAACTCGCCGCCTCCGTCGAAGCGCTGCAGGAGAACGACGACGGTGTACTCTACCCTTTCACCTTCCTGATTGGTGATACCGAGGTCGACCGTCACCGCTTCGCCTCGAGTGACTTCGTCGGGATATTCGCCCGCTATGGCCTCTCCGGTCTCCGGGTCGTCCGTCGTCAGGTAGAACTCGGTGAACTGCTCGCCGGGCTCTGCCCCCAGCACGGCGATGCCGATTCCACTGCCGGCGATGACGAACCCGAGTATCAGGAGGACGCTCATGGCCGCCCCGCCGTTCCCGGTTTCGAGACGGCTTGCGGCCGCGAGTGGACCCCGGACGAGCCGGGGGGCGAAGCGCTTCTCCGGCGATACCCGATACCGGCGGATGCCAGCAACGACAGCCAGCAGCGTGGTCATCACGCCGATGGTTCCGAGGAAACTAGATTGGGTGATACCCGACGTGTAATGTAGCCCGACTCCGATCAGCGGGACCGTACAAACACTCAAGCCGACCGCGAGCACGAGCCGCTCGAGGGGTGTAACCGCTCTACGTTCCAGTTCGACACCGCGCTCGAGCCGTCTGAACACGTCGATACCGGTACTCCGACCCGGGAACAGGACGGCGACGAGGGCGTATCCCGGCGCGAAAAGCACCGCGAGCGCACCGAGTAGTACCCGACCGACATCGGTGGAGACGAGTCCGAGTGCGATGGCGGTCGTCCAGAGCCCGAGGACGACCTCGAAAACGAGGTCCCACGGGACGGTGCTCGCGTACGACCGCGTTCCCGAGCGTTTCGACATAGGGAGGCCGAAACACCGGAACGGCATAAGTAGATGCTGACTAACCGGCTGTCGCTCCGTCGTCCCGTGCCCGGGAGTCGACGCTTCGCGGAACGGTGGCACCATCAGTGGTATGGCCGGACGATGGACTGTGTCGCCACCTGTGTCCGAGTACTCCCCGCATCGACCGACCGAGCTATTAACCGAGATATAACGATTACCGCACATCCCTCGGTTTACTGTAGATGGTATACGAGGTCGCGGTTATCGGGACGGGAGCACCTGAGAACGCCGACGGGTACGCGATGGCCTACCGGCACGCACAGGGGTACGAACGGCTTGACGGCTGTGAACTGGTCGCCTGTGCGGACATCGTCAGGGAGAACGCGCTGGCGTTCGCGCGCACGTTCGACATCGACGAATCCGGAATCTATGAGGACTACGAGGCGATGCTCGAGGAGGCGTCGCCCGACGTGGTGAGCGTCTGTACGCCGCCGAAGACGCACGCCGATATCGTCATCGACTGTGCGGAGAGTGGCCTCGTCGACGCGATACACTGCGAGAAACCGATGGCCGCAACGTGGAAGGAGTGTCGCGAGATGGTGGCGGCCTGTGACCGACACGACGTCCAGTTGACCTTCAACCATCAGCGCCGGTTCGCAGCCCCATACCGGAAGGCGAAGTCGATGCTGGATGACGGCAGAATCGGGACGCTCAGACGGATAGAAATCGGCGGTCACGACCTGTTCGATTACGGAACGCACCTGTTCGATATGTGCGGGTATCTGACCGACCAGACGCCGACCGAATGGGTACTGGCAGCGGTCGACTGTCAGGATACGGAGACCCTGTACGGACTGCACCAGGAGACGCAGGCGCTAGCGAGGTGGCGCTACGAGTCGGGCGTCGACGGGCTCGCATCGACGGGCGAAGACGGAATGGTTCGCTGTGAGTTGCGTCTCCTCGGCGATGACGGGGTTATCGAGGTCGGCCACGAGGGCGGCCCGCCGCTTCGGGTTCGAGTCGACGGCGCCGAGTGGGTGGACGTCGATACGGGTCGGGACGGCATCTGGCGGCCGGGGCCACACCCCTTCGATAGGATTCTCGAGCGGGTGCCCGTCGGTCCAGACAGGCTGTTCAGCGACCCGACGTACGTCGACCGTGCGATAGCGGACGTCGTGGATTCCTTACGTGAGGGGCGCCCACCGGAACTCGCCGCGAAGAACGCCCTGCAGACGACGGAGGTCATCTTCGCCTGCTGGGAGTCGGCCCGACAGGGCGGGCGCGTCGACTTACCGCTCGATATCGACGACAATCCACTGCAAGCGATGGTCGAAGCCGAGGGAACCGTTTCGTCGAACCCATAGCCCACGTCGAACCGACCGAATCGTCTCCGTTCGGTTACGACCGACGAGGTACGGGAACGTGTTGCTATTCGATGGGATTTATTGAAATACTCAAATACTGAGGGTTTGCTAGAGTCGTGCTGAAGACTGGTGTGGGTTCACCACTGGCGATTCCTGCGACAGGTGACGACCGAAATCGGCTGACGAATACTTCATTCACAAATACCCGATACCCTGACCCCGGCGTTTTCACCGGTATCCGAGATGCTGAAGCCGCTTGAGGCGTTCTTCCTCGTCAGTCTCTGACTCGGTTCTGTTGGGCGATTCCGATGTGATTTCACGACGCTCTTTAAATTCGGTTTCCAGCCAGGGGACTTTAATCAGTTTTTTGGTATGTACTCCTACAGGATGACCGTATTTGCGTACCGGGAACGGCCATGCAAATTCCCCGAAAAGGTTTCCATGATCGGAGGTAACAACCGTCTTTCCGGTCAATTCAGTACAGAGGTCCTGAACGTACGGGAGAGCCAGTTCGAGGTTCTCAGTGTACGCCTGCCATACAACCTCAGTGGGGATTTCACCGTCTTCCAGCTGTTTCCACACCTGTTTTCCGACGGGCCTTTCGTCTCCGGTGATTCTACTATATGCTTCCATCCCTGTTTCGTCTATTTTCTGCCCGGTCTTGCCAATGAACGGCTGATGGGGTTGAATAAAATGCCCAAGAATCCGTTTATCGGGGTAGTCCGCATGTGCTTTTTCAATCGCATCTGCAACGGGTTTCGGCCGTACCGTGTTTTCTTGCTCGTCCCAGTTGGTTTCCCAAACATCTATGACGTCATGAAATACAGTGTCCACGTTGACACTACACCATTCCTCCACTCTGGGTACCGGATTAGCAGTCACATAGACCGTATCGTGGTGTTCCGTATCCGAGAAGTTACCCTCAAAAAACCCGCCAGTGTATGACCCTTTCGACAACCTATATTCGAGTGTTCCTTGGATGGCATTTACCTCTTTAAAGAGATCGTATCGACAGGCGTCTAAGAGAAGGAGATTGTCCCAGTCCTCGTCCATAACGTTCGACCTATCTCTCGGAAAACGGGAGAAGTAGTTGCGCATCAACACGTCTGTAATCCGAGGAATAGCCGCGTTCTTCCAGAAAGAGGGCGAATGCCAGTCACGCATGGCCTCTCTCTATGGGAACCTGCGTTATAGTTAATTGTCCACTGTAGGCCGCTCTGTATGGTGGAATTTCGGTACTACTATCTCGACTGGGAATACGGTTCCGTCCCTCTGGAAGACCGAATCTCTGTATTCAGAAATCGGTTCCAAAAAATTATCGAATTCTAATCATTTCAAAGAACCCAATTGATTAGAATACCTGACGGACCGCCCGAAGCACCCACTTACAGCACAGCCTCCGTGCAGAACGGTTGCGTGTGTACGTAAGCCGGGATTCGTGCGTACTGCGAAAACGAGCCTATCCCGAATTCGCGGTAGGTTCGCTGAGAACGACTTCCCGCCCCGATTTGGCGGCGCGTACTCCCGGGCGGCCGAATACTGATGCCATCGTCAGAGCGGCCTTCAGGTGCCTGCTTTCGTCGGCGTAGTACGTGGACTTCGCGAAACATAGGATTGCCCTCGGCGACCACGGACGCTCCTCTAGCCAGAGGTTTCCCTGTCTCTCGTACCAACTGGAGAGGAGCGAGCGACGAATCTCCGGGTACTGGTCGTATATTTCGCGCTGGTGTTCGACGTTCTGCTTGACCTTCTTGAGCCGTCGCAGTCCGGTCCAGAGCTCGTTGCCTTCCTGCCGATAGAACGCGAGACATTCGTCGATGTAATCGAACTCGGTTCGCTTCGCCAGTTCGATTTTCAGGTCCGTATCACCCAGTTCGATATCCAAATCGTCGTCCTCGCCCATCCCTGCCAACGGCAGACAGTCCTCGAGGACCTCCCGTCTCATGAGCATCGACGCGGTCCACAGGGGAAACGTCTGGAACCGGAGCGCCGGTTCCAAGATATCCCCGGACACGTTGGGCTTCGGGAGTTTTGGTTCGTCGCCCCGCAGTACGCCACAGTAGGAGACACCGACCTCCGGCTTCTCCTGTAGTATCTCGGCCGTTTTCGTCAGTTTGCCTTCCAGAAGGCGGTCGTCGTCGTCGAGAAACTGGATGTACTCGCCCGTCGAGGCTTCGATACCCGTCGTGTACGCCGCCGCCCAACCGCCGTTTTCGTCTCTGATTATCGCCCGATCGATCACCGACTCGTATTCGTTCAGGACGGGCTCGGCGTGTCCCTCCCCCGAATCGTCGACGACTATCAACTCGACGGGTTCGTACGTCTGGCCTGCTACGCTCTCGATGGCCCCCGGGAGCAGGTCGTTTCGATAATATGTCGGGATAATCACCGAGATTTTCGGGTTCATGGCTGGCTTATAGACACTTCCGGTGTCGACGGCCGTCATGGGGTTCCATCCCGGATATCCAGCGAGTAGGGCTGTTCTTCATTCGCACTCTGTCTCAACGTTGAGCTACTGAATGAATAATTATTTACCGTATAATGCGTCCGAAACCCCCGGTTTTGGGAACGACGGGACCTCACGCGGAAACCTCAAAGCAGTAGCTCTGTGCGGGACTGCGCTTTGCCGACCGGCGGCCCAAAGACATCGCGCACGGCGGAGAGTAATAGGCCGCTTAACAATCACACAGTACACCGTTCGTCGGCATGAAAGACGAATGACCGAGAACCACACACCTCCCTCTGAACTACCTTCAGTTGGCTTGGGGACGTTTCGGACAGGTGGATACGAGTGTTTCGACGCCGTGCGAGACGCACTCGATGCTGGATACCGCCACATCGATACCGCGATGGCCTACGAAAACGAGGCGGTGGTCGGACGCGCGATCGAGGCTTCGCCGACCGACCGAGAGGACGTGTTCCTGACGACGAAAATAAAGGGCTACCCGGAGTTCCTGAACTACGATCGGGTGCTCGAAGCGACACGGAAATGCCTCACACGTCTGGGGACCGACCACGTCGACCTCTTGTTGATTCACTGGTGGAACCCGAAAGGCGATATGGAACAGACGTTCGCGGCGCTGGATCGGCTCGTCGACGAGGGAGCCGTTGATCGTGTCGGCGTGAGCAATTTCTCGGTCGACCAACTCCAACGGGCGATGGACGTTTCCGAGACGCCGATCTTCACGAATCAGATCGAGTATCACCCTTACTGGAAGCAGGAGGAGCTCCTCGAATTCTGCCAGGAGAACGACATCGTTCTGACGGCGTACAGTCCGCTCGGCGAAGGAGAACTCGTCGACGACGAGGTGCTTGCCGCTATCGGCGCCCGGTACGGGAAATCACCCGCACAGGTCGCGATACGGTGGTTGATCCAGCAGGACAACGTGGTTACGATTCCGAAGAGCGTAACGCCAGCACATACGCGGGAGAACATCGACGTCTTCGACTTCGAACTTTCGGAACGGGAGATGCAAAGGATAGCCGAACTGGAGGGGCCGTTCTGGTACCGACAGAACAGGGAAGGTGGCCACTTCTATCGGGCCCGCGGAATCGTTGGACCGCTGATACCCGAGCCAGTTCTCAGCAAGTTATAAGCAGTGAGGTACGAGAATGGAGCTCCACAATGCGGCTAGCAGGTTTTCGACTGTCGCTGCATGCCGAAGTGCGAGCCGACTCCGTTAACTGGATGCTTCCTGCTCCGTCCACAACGGGACGTAAGCACCAATTACTCACGACCGTACCGGGCGTATCTCTATTCACTCGATGAACACGATTACCCGCTCTCTGGAGATCTACCGCGACGAGGGACTCTTCGAATTGGCCGATTCGTTGACGGACTTCGTCTCCAGTCGTATCAGGGACGAATGGCTGAGGTACGTTTATAAACAGCAGTACGGCGCTTTGGCACCCCAGCCGAACGAGATTCTGTGGGTCGACCCACAGCACATCGAGTACTCCACGTCGGCCAGCAAGATGTTCGACGAGGACCGGACCTATCCGCGATTCGGCATCCTCGACGGCGACTGGGATACCCACAAATACCGATGGCGGGACTCGCGACTCTGGAGTGGGTTGTGCGAACGGTTCGAGGACGGAAACGCGTGGGAGGAGACGACGTACTATCAGTTCAGTATCGAACGGCTGGAAGCCGGTGACCCGCTTCCCTATCTGGATGGGCCGAACACGAGACAGCACCTGTGGGAGTACCTCGACGCGCTCGACGCGTTATACGAGGACATACAAACCAACGGCTACGACCCGTCTTCGGCGATAATCGTCCACCTCGGCAGAAACGGCGAGTGGATCGTCGGACAGGGGAACCACCGACGGACGATCGCCAGTATCGTAGGCGTCGACGCCATACCCGTTCGGATCAGATTCAGACACCGGAAGTGGCAGGATATCCGACGCGCGTTCTACGATGCGGATTCGACCGACGAGATACGCCACCTCGACGAACATCTCCACCACCCGGATACGCCCGAAGTGAGCCATCCAGAGGTGCCGGATGTCCAGTGATATTGAACGTCGCCGAGAACACCGTGGAGGGAAGGATGGCCCCGAGAGTAAAGCGTCTATAACAACGTATCTATCCTTCCTTGATTCGGCAATGACAGCAGCGTCCCCGGGTCCTGTCGAATCAAACTCTATCGGTCGTCGAACAACCCTGATGGCTGGCGGACAATAACTGGAAGATTATGGATACAACAGATGCCGCACCCACCTCACGAGAGGAGAAGATAGAAGCGCTCCGTACGGCGATCCTTTATAATCCGAAATTTGCCCTGCTTATCGTCGCGCTCGGGCTCGTATCGGCCGTACTCGAAGGCGTCGGATTGACGTTCATCATCCCGATAATCGAGATCGTTCAGGCTGGTGACCCTGCTGCCGAGGCAGACGGCATCATGCTCGCGTTCGTACGATTCTATCAGATACTCGGGGCTCCCCTCACGCTCGGGTCCGTTATAGTCGGCGTCGCACTCGTCATGAGCCTGCGGTATACGACCAGTTTCTTGCTTCACTGGTTTCGAGGCATACTTCGATACAACTACTTTCGTGACCTGCAGGAGCGACTGTTCAATGGTGCGGTGGAGACCCGCGTGGAGTTCTTCGACAAGCGGGGTTCCGACGACATCCTGAACGCGATAATCACCGAGGCGAAAGTCTCCTCGGAGGTTCTCAACAGGAGTGTAAAACTGTTCGACCAACTGTTGTTGACCCTGGTGTATCTCGGCATCGCGCTGTGGATATCGCCGATGCTCACGTTGATCGCGATCGTCGCCCTCGGTGGAATCACGCACCTTCTCAGAAGGGTCGTCGAACCGGGATACGATATCGGTGATCGAGTTGCCAGCGCGAACCAGCGTCGACAGGAGATCGCACAGGCAGGCGTGATGGGAATCCGCGATATCCGGGTTTTCAATCTAGCTGCCGAACTTCGGGACTCCTTCGGCGACACGGTAGACCGGTACACCCGCGACCAGATCAAACTCCGTCGAAACGAGGCGGCACTCAACAAGTTCTACAATCTCGCCGTCGCCGTGTTCGTCTTCGTTCTGATATATCTCGCGCTCTCGATCGCCAATCTGTCGTTCGGTGAACTGGGACTCTTCCTTTTCGTGATGTTCCAGCTCGGACCGAAGGTTAGCGGCCTCAACAAGCAGTTCTACCAGATCGAGAACAACCTGCCGCATATGGTCCGGACGCACAAGTATCTCCAGGAGATAGACCAGTGGAAAGAGCCCGCGGATGGAGAGAGAGCCGTCCCGGCCGAGGTCGATGCCGTCGAGTTCGACGACGTCTGGTTTTCGTACAACGACGACGAGACCGTCTTACGAGGGGTGGACTTCGAAATCCAGAAAGGCGAATTCATCGGGTTCGTCGGGCAATCCGGTGCCGGGAAATCGACGATCGTCTCCCTGCTTGCTCGGTTCTACGAACCCGACAGCGGTCGTATCCTCGCCAACGGCGACCAGATAGACGAGATGTCGCCGAACGAGTGGCGAAAGCGGCTGGCTATCGTTCGGCAGAACCCGTTCATCTTCAACGAGACGCTCAGGTACAACCTCACGGTCGGCAACCGTGAGGCGACCCAGGAGGAGATCGAGAGGGCCTGTGAGATCTCGAAAGTAGACGAGTTCCTCGAGGACCTGCCGAACGGATACGACTCAGAGCTTGGTGATGATGGGGTCCGACTGTCGGGCGGGCAGAAACAGCGCGTCTCGCTCGCTCGTGCCCTCCTGAAGGACGCGGACGTGTTGGTCCTCGACGAGGCGACGAGCGATCTGGATTCGAACCTCGAGAAGGAAGTCCAGCGGTCCATCGAGGAGATGGAAAGCGAGTATGCGATCATTGCAATCGCACACAGGCTGTCGACCGTCGAAAACGCCGATCGCATATACACGATGGAGAACGGACGGATTTCGGAACAGGGCGAACACGGAGAGCTCGTCGCCAATAACGGGAAGTACGCGGAGCTGTATACCATTCAGTCGAACGCCAACGTCACCGAGTAATCTCGGGCGTCGACGCCCTGTGTTCGATGGCTTCTTCGTGGAGCCTTCTCACGCGGTCGGCGTGGTCGCTCCAGGTCCACCGCTGGTCGTGAAGCCGCTGGAAACCTGCCTTCCCCATGCGCCGCAGTCGATCTCTGTCTTGGGTCAACGACTCGAGGGCGGACTTGAGTGCAGCCGCGTCACCTGGCGGAATCAATACACCAGTCTCGCCGTCGATGACTTGTTCGGGGATACCGCCGACCGTCGAGGCGAGCACTGCCGTTTCGCTGGCCATCGCCTCGTAGATGACCGTCGGCCGGCCCTCGGAGTGACTCGGTAACAACAACAGGTCCGCGATAGCGTACCATCGTCTGAGAGCCAGCGGTGACAGACCTGCATAGACGTGCCTGTTGGAAAACGCGCTCTCTCCGACGGCCTGTCTCAGTTCGGTCTCCAGCGCCCCACTAGACCCGACGAATACGAATACGGTGTCCTCGAGTTCGAGTTCCGGAAGCAGTTCGATTATCTCGCCAACGCCTTTCGCAGCGGTGAACTGTCCGACGAAGAGAACCACGGTCGCATCACGTGGAATATCGAGTTCGTCGCGTAAACGCTGTCGCTGGTCGACCGGGAACTTTTCGGGGTCCGCACCGATGGGGACGGTTGTCACTTTCGAGGTATCGGTGAGATCGCCCGCTATCGTCGAGAGTTCGTCGCTTACGCAAAGCACGCCCGTGGCGGCGTCGAGCGTCTCTCGTATCTTTCGACCGACGCCCCGGGGCTGGTTCTCCAACGAGTTGAGAAGCGTCCCGTGGGCGACGACGAAAAGCGGGAGGTCGTGATTCCGGACATACGGCAACATTCCGTAGCCGTCTGGGTAGATGTGACACGCGTGAACGACGTCGGGTGGAGCGAAGGTTTTCTCGACGTATTTCGGAACCCGTTTCGCGAACGATTCACCCGATATTCCGTAAAAGAACCGTTTCGGCAGGAGATACCAGAAACGCGGATGATGAACCGTGTATGCGCCCCAGTTTTCGATTTCGGGAATCGAGGCGTATTCGGAATACGGCCCCCACGGCGGCGCGAACGGGCGAGCTGAGACGACGTCGAGATCTATTCCCGCGTCTGCGAGCGATTTGAGAATCCGGTGGTTGAAGATGCCGCGATACGGGTTGATACCGTCGGGATGATTGATCGCGCTTCCGAGAACGGTGTACATCAAGATGACTCCTTAATCTCTCTCCGACCCAGATTAGAAAAGTTATAGGCTATCTACTGGCCGAGTGGTCCTCTGCCGTCGATTTTCACACGCCACGCAGTCACCCGAACGCCGCATCGAGCCGGTCGAGCATCGGCAACTGGAAGTGTCGGGTTTCGTCGCAGGCTTGCTCTGAAACTCCCGGTCACGTATCCGTTTCCGGACAACCGAATCGTCGAACTGTCGCTACGGATGCCGAGCGTGTATAAACTCAGACGCAGCGGACTTCGTCGACAGGAAATCAGAAACGCAGCATCCTCCCTCCCCGGAGAGTCCACCGTTACTGGGTCGTGAAACACACTGCCGGCCGCATTAGGCGTCTATTAGTTAAATATCTACGAGAGCGAAGGAACGTAGACGAGAATGACACTAGGGGCACCAACGGACGAGAATCAGCCACGTGTTAGCGTGGTCATCCCGACGTACAACCGCAGCGAGTACCTCCCAGAGGCGGTCGAAAGCGTCGTCGAACAGACCTACGACAGTATCGAACTGTTCATCGTCGACGATGGCTCGCCGGAGCCGGTCGCTGAAACCCTGACAGGCTGTGACCTCGACCGACTCGATTCGGTGACGTTCATCCGGCACAATGAGAATAGGGGCGCAAACGTCGCTCGGAACAACGGTATTCGAGCGGCGACGGGCGAGTACGTCGCGTTTCTGGACGATGACGACCGCTGGCACGAGTCGAAGGTCAGTCGGCAGGTTGAAACATTCGAGTCGTCGGCCCCGGAGGTCGGCGTCGTCTACACCGGCAAACGCACGAACAGCCCCGCCGGAACGACAGTCTCGGCGCCGACCGCCGAAGGCGATGTCGTTGAAGACCTGTTGAGAGGGACGAACTTCGGGCAGTTCTCCTCGGTCATGGTAGGGGCCGATGCCATCGAGGCCGCGGGGCTCCCGGATGAGCGGTTTCCGGCCTGGCAGGACCGCGAGTGGTTCTTCCGTCTCGCCAAACACTGCCACTTCAAACCCGTCCGGGAGACGCTCACGTTTAGACGGGGTGGTACCCCTAACAACATCACGAGTAACTTCGAAGCGAAACGGGACGTAGCCTATCCGCTGTTCGTCGAGAAACATTATCCGTTTGCGAGGGAACACGGGCTGTATCTCGCCCGCATGTTTCTCGCCACGATGCGGCGGAATTTGGCACGTTCTGCGGTCCACGCCGGTCGCTACCAGGAGGCACGGAAGTATTTCCTGTGGGCGTTTCTCGCGAACCCGCTGTTCCGGCCGGTGTATCCGGACCTCATCGCGTCTCTCGGTGGCAAGTGGACGTATGAATCCGCGTCGTCCCTGCGGAAAAAGGTCACAAAGCTCCGAGCCTCGTTTGCCTGACGCTTACCTCTCCTCTCGACGGTCGCACATTTGACTCTTACCGCCGCTCACTACGCTCATTCGCGGTCGTCGTCAGCACTGTTAATTCCGACGTCGTCCCGCGACGGCGTATCCGGGGCGAACGGTACGGCGCCGTCATTATCGGTCAAAATATTGACATCACCGACGTCACCAAGCCCGCCGGTTCCGCCCCTGTTGAGAGTCGCTATCGTCCCTAGAGAACTCGGCGTCCTAAAGACATCGCCGACGGTATTGTGGACCGACAACTCACCGATCTTAAACTGGATCTTCGACTCCTCGTCCGCGTCGTCCCGAAACGCTCCGTCGAAGTTTTCGTACCCAGCGATATCGCTGAACGCTAGTGGTCCTTCCTGCCCCCCCTCGACGGCTATGCTGTAGCCCCTCCGGACCTGTATCGCGTGATACGGCGTCTTACGAGATTCAACGTCGTTCAGAACGAATCGCGGGATGTTCGACTGGTCGCCGTCAAGTCGATAGATGAAATGTCGGCCGTGGTGTTCGCCGAGCCCGGGGTCGGTCTCGAGTGCGTCGGTCAGTTCCGGCGACGCGCTCTGGAAGTACAGCCGAGATATTCGTGTCGTTCCGCCATCGTGCACCTTGATGAACGCGTCCCCACAGCCCCGTGCCCAGCAGTTCTCGAAGGTGACGGGCCCTCTGGAACCGCTGCTGAGGTCCAGACAGGTCCCGGAGACGAGTTCGAACTCTGTGTTCCTGACAGTCAGATACTGGTCGCTGTCGATCGCGCCAGCGAGGTGGTGACCGACCGTGTTTCCGTCCATGTTGTTGTGCCGTCCGATTGCGGTCCTGTAGAAGCTACAGCGGTTGATATCTATCGAGTATCCTCCCGACGACGTACCGCGAATACCGTTGGCGTGGAAATTCCGGAACCGGACGTTTTCGAAACGAAAGCTGCCGGGTCCTCGAATGTAGATGCCCCACTGACTCCTGTCTGGCGGAAGATTCAGCGCGTCGTCGTTCCCGTCGTACGTCAGGTCTCGCCACATGACGTCGGGGTGGTGTGCCTCCTCGGAGTACCGAACCTGCATATTCGTAGATCGGGTCGGTATATGTGGAGCCACGGTGAGAAACGTCTTTTCAGGACCGTCTCCGACGAATCCCAAACCGGCAGCGCCACGGTCGGTGTCTGGGTCGCCCGAATGGAGGAATCGGCCTGAATCCTCGTTGGCGACGTACCACTCTCCCTCGGGGAGATACACAGTGTTCTCGTCGCTGGCGACTGACGCTCGGTGAATCGCGGCGACGTTCGTCTCCGCCGCCTCTATAGAAGGATCTCCCTCAATGCCGCCGTGGTCTTCGATGTTTTCGTGGGGTGCCTCTTCGGGCTCTTTGTCGGTCTCCTCGACGTCGGACTCGATGTTCGGGTCAGTTACCGAGCGGGAGATCCCTCCTCCGACGGAGACGGCGCCAGTACTGACGAGAGCCAGCACTTTCCGGCGAGTCATCGTTCGCCCCGGGGACGGATCACGCTGCTCGTCAGTCATGGTACGCAGGCGGCTTATATCGCGTGACACGAGGGTAAAAAAGTGGGTCGCTATCCATATGATATAGGCGAACTGGTCGGCTGTACGCATTGTTAAGCGCTTCCTAAGAAAACTACGACACCGTCCACGGCTCTACTCTGAGGATCCGTGGTTCCAGTTTGTCTGCTCGTTTTGATCGTCCGACACAACACCGTTCGGATCTCTTCGGGCCGATACTGGAGGCGTCTATCAGACTGATACCGCCAGCATGGTCAGATATCCGGTTACGGAACTCATAACAAACCTCACCTGGGCGAATTCCCAGCCAGATGCGAGAGACGACTGAGCGGCACGTAGCGGAAACCGCGTCAGCGACGCGCTCCGAGACGGAATGCCCGGCGAAGTTGGCCAAGAATAGAGCGCTGGCGGATAGAGGCGAAAAACATTCACCGCTTCTGTCCTTTTTTATT
The DNA here is from genome assembly GCF_037031205.1 of Natronomonas amylolytica. Taxonomy (NCBI): domain Archaea; kingdom Methanobacteriati; phylum Methanobacteriota; class Halobacteria; order Halobacteriales; family Natronomonadaceae; genus Natronomonas; species Natronomonas amylolytica. Next base: position 226,993 of record NZ_JAYEZM010000005.1, read on the forward strand.
CCCCGCCTCGGACAGGGCGGCGCCGAACAGGTGACAATAAACCTCGTCAATGGCCTCTCGGCCCGAGGGTACAACGTCGAGTTGCTCCTGTCACAGCCCGGTGGGTCCTTACAGTCCGAACTCGCTAGTGAGGTGGACATCGTCGCGCTCCCGCCGTCGTGGTCTCCCGTCCTCGGCGTGGCGATGAATCTTCCGGCCCTCGTAGACTATATCCGCAGGGAGGAGCCGGCGGTGCTCTTTTCACATCAAGACCATGCGAATGTGGTTTCGCTAGCCGCCGGCCGCCTGCTCGATACTGATACGGAAGTCGTGGTCACCCACCACGACGCGTTTGGAATCAAGACGAACCAGGGTCTGAAGCCCTGGGCAATCGGGCGGCTTGTTTTGCTTCTTTACCCGTCAGCAGACCGGATTATCGCTGTCTCAGAGGGTGTCGCTGACAGCATCGTTGAACAGATGGCCGTCGAACGGGAACAAGTTACTGTTCTGCACAATCCGATAGAGGTAGACTCTATCAGAGAACAGGCCCGCCGTGGCGTCGACCACGAGTGGATAACGGATGATAATATTGAGGTCGTCCTCTCTGTTGGCCGTCTTACGGAGCAGAAAGACTTGAAGACGTGGCTCCGCGCGTTCGAACGCGTTCACGCGAAGAACCCCGATACGAGGGCGATAATCGCAGGAGAGGGACCTATGCGGGAGGACTTGCAGGCGTACGCGGAACGTCTCGGCCTGGCCGATGTCGTCTCCATACCCGGATACGTCGAGAACGCGTACGGATACATGCACGGGGCCGACGTGTTCTTTTTGTCCTCTCGGTACGAGGGGCTCCCTTCCGTACTGATAGAGGCGCTCGCCTGTGGTTGTCCGGTCGTCGCGACGGACTGTCCGAGCGGCCCGAGAGAAATCCTCGCGGACGGAACGTACGGCCGCCTCAGGCCCGTAAGTGACGCCGACGGACTCGCCGAGGCTATCATCGGAATTTTACAGGAACAGACGCCACGGGACGAACTCATGGCCCGCGCCGACGAGTTCGCAACCGGGCCCGTACTCGATAGGTACGAGCGGTTCCTCGAACAGTACGTCTTCGGTTGACTCGGGCGTCCGGAACTCGGGTCACTCGTCGTAGCCGAGCTTACGGAGCTGTAGCCGGACATCCTCGGTGACCTCTACGTCCGCACCCTGCCCCTCGGTTTCGCCCACGGAGCGGATGTGTTCGTCTATCGCCGTCGCCAGTTCGTCGTGTTTTTCCGGATACGCTTCGAGTCGATTATGCACCTCTCTGGGCTCTTCGTGACGGTCGTACAGCGTCTCTTCGCCCGTGTCTAGGTCGCGAATCAGCTTAAATCTCCCGTCAGTCACCATGATTCCGCCATCTGCCCGGCTGAAGCTTTCGGTGAACACTAGACGGTCGCTCGGTGGTTGAGCGCCGAACATTGACAGGTTCTCGCCGGTGATAGATGGCGGTGGGTTGATTCCAACCTCTGAGAGAATCGTCGCAACGAGGTCGACGTTCGAGACGGGCGTCTCCACGTCCCCCTGCTGGATTCCGGCTCCCCCTATCAAGACCGGAACGTGAATGTTCTCGTCGTACAGCGCGCTTCCAGGGTGGAAAACGTGGCCCTTCTCGTTGAACGCCTCCCCGTGGTCGGATGTAAACACAACGAGGGTGTTCTCGAGACCCAGTGTCTCGTCCAGCCGGTCTAGAAGGTCGCCGAGCTGTCTGTCGAAGTACTGGATTTCTCCACGGTAGAGCCGTTCTAGCGTCGCGATGTCGCTTTCGGGCGCGTCCCCGTGCTGTTCGTTGACGCGGTGGAACAGCTTGATCGCCTCCCGACGACTAACGTCCTCGCTGACCGTTCCTTGGTGGGGATAGTAGGGGTTGTGGACGTCCATGTAGTGGGCCCAGACGAACAACGGCTTCGAACTCGACTCCGCCCAGCCGATGACCGCGTCGTTGAGCGCTTCGGCCGGCTTGTAGAGACTGCTCCCGAGCTGTACCCCGAAATGCTTGCCCGCCGTTTTGTACCCTGCGTGGATGATGTCCGATAGTCCCTCCGTGGCTACCGCTCGTTCCACCAGTCGGTTGTACATCGTGTTCGTAACACTACCTCCGCTGTTACCGTCGGAGCTGTCGCGCCCCATGTAGTAGTCGAACCCCCTATCGTAGTTGTACGTCGGGCTGAGGTAGGTGTTCGTGTGGAATCCGGCGGTCGAATACCCGTGTTTCGAGAGTATTTCGGCTACGTGTGGGCGGTTCAACTCGTAGCCATCTTGTTCCGAGTCAAACATCCACGGGTACGTCCCGCTCAGAATCGACAGAAACGACTGTTTCGTGTAGGGTGCGTTCGAGAACGCGTTTCTGAAGCTGAGCCAATCATCGGTCAAGCGAGGTAGGGTTTCTAAGGACTCGCGCGCTTCGGTACCGAACACGTAATCGGCACGCAGCGAATCGACGGTGATGAACACGACGTTTTTCATGGCTCTTCGCTCACCGACTGTCCCGGGTTCACCACGTTGACGGGACCAAATCTCTTGGTTTCTCTGCGTGGGTACATTACGTGGACGTGGACACGTAGTTCGTATAGTAATTGTACGACTACCGTGCTGTCACCGCCCCAAGTAACCGAGCTGATATCGGTGGGTAGTCTACGGACTGATGACATCGCTACCCATGCCATCCTGATGTGAGCGTTCTATCGTCGATTACCGCGAATATACGGACCGGACGCATAATCCGACGAGTACGTAGGGAGCTTCGATGCCGGACCGTATATATCAATCAAAAAACCTGAATGAGCGACACTGTCACGAGAAGCGACCGATTTGTCAGAATAAGGAAACATTTAACATCGGTATGTGTCTCTTACCACTTGCATGGCACACAGGCAGACGGGTGAGGAGAACTCCAGAGCTATCAGTTCTTCTCCGGAAAAATCGACAGACTCGAACGGTAATGATTCGCTTAACCGACGAAGCTTCGTCAAAGGTGGCGTAGCTGTAACTGCTACGTTACTCGCGAGCGGGGCAGGCCTTACTGCCGCCTCCGGCAGTGGCAACGGAGAGACGTTCACGACCGACTACGGGGAGTACGCTCTATGACGAGACCGGACTACGTTCCCGACGACGCGAAAGACATCACAGAGTATGGCGCGGTATCAAATCCTGATGACCCGAACGACCAAGCGGTTTACGAAGGCAACCGGGATGCGATAATCGACGCCTGCAATGCGGCTGGTTCGGAGGGGTCGATTTACGTACCGGAGGGGACGTATTACTTCGGACAGGGGAGTGGTAATCATTGGATTCGGCACGGCGCTCATACACCGCCGGGAATTTCGATATACGGTGACGGACCCGAAGCCTCAGTCCTCGGGATGCACGGCCACGGTGAAAAGGGTGAAATACACACACTGTTCAACCATGCCGCTGACGAATACACCGGCACCAACGAACATACGGTTACGTACCAAGAAATTCAGTTCCACGGGCAGGCACCGAAGCTCCCGAACCTCTACGACAGCGAACCGCGCGTCGGGCAGAGTGGCGTTTCCGTTCAGTCCGATAATAGTGGACTTGACTTCGAAGTAAAACGAGCGTACTTCTATCAGATGTACGGTGCTGGTATTGACGTTCGTGGCAGTCTGACCATTGATTTTTCGACATTCGAAGAGTCCGGCATCAAACTCGAAAATGACGCTGATGCGGTTGGTGATACGTCGATTAATCATCACATCGTCGCCCGGCCGGAATCGAGCAACAAGGTGGTTATGCGAGATTCCGAGTTCATCAACACGTCGGGCAACGCCATCGATGCGGCTGGCTCTGGCCCCGTAGAGTGCTATCGGTGCTGGGGATCCGGTCTTGGAACCGGATGGTGCAAGCTCTCAGCGTATGATTTACGGCTTGAAAACGTATACATGGAGCCGTTCACGCAGGAGCTTCAAGACTTGACGGCCGGTGACGATATCGGGGACGGATATAATGGTCGGCGCGGTCCCTTCTACCGATTGGACGGGGACCCCAGTGTCGTTCCAGTAGCGGAACTGTACGATGTCGAGATTCGCGGTACGACTAGGGAGGCAATCGAAATCCGTGAACGATCTTCGGATCTCAGCGGCGACGTGGAACTGCACGGTGATATGATTGCCTTCCACGACATCGCGAAAGCAGACGGTAGGGATGAGGCGATTCGGGCGGTTGGCGAAGATTTCGTGGACTCCGATATCGGGCGGCTCTCGGTTCACGACAGCGACACGGATGCAGTCCTCGATATAACTGGGAACGGATCGATAGAGACACTCAAATACGGGAACAGTGGATCGGCCGGCAGTACGGACGATGTCGAAATTCTCGATTCCGAATCCGGGGCCGACCCGTTTCAGCCGGATGTACCCTCGCAAGACGAAGTCGGAGTCAATGCGCTCTCTGACACCGGCCAAGAGGACGACGGAACCACGACAGATTCGCCGCTGTTCAACGACTGGACGCCGCAGTGGGAAAGCGACCACGACGACTGGAGCGTCGTTTCCGGCGACGAGTTTGCAGGCGGAAGCGCGCTTGCGTTCGAACACGACGGACAGACGCGAACTCGATATGCGATATCGTGTGATGAAATCGGGACGCCGGCCGATGTGGAAGTTCTCGATAAATTCCGTGTTCCTGCGTTCACCGACGACGAGAGCCTCGGATTCCACGCACGTGTGAATCTCCGCTCGTCCAGTAGTAGTGCTGGCGAAAACGGCTACTGGCTCGAACTCGAAAACCGGGAGGGAGCCTTCCGGTTGGCGAAATACACGGACGGGAATTTGACGACGATGGGCCGATTCGGAACCCCGGAGGAGGACACGTTCTACTACCGACGGTTCCGAGCGGAAGGAAACGAACTGAAAGCCAAGGTATGGAAGGCCAGTGAGAACGAACCTTCCGAGTGGGATATCGAGACGACTGACAGCGACCACGCCGATGGCTGGGTCGGCCTTGGGTCGTTCGACACAGGACTGGTAGAGACCGATATCTTCAGCGTGGCGACCGATGGTGGGACGGCACCACACCTGAACTCGGATACGTCACCCGGAGTAACATGGCAGAACCCAACTGATGGCAAAACGGTGAGCGGAACCACGGTCCTCCAAATCGATGCGGCGGACCAGGAGGACAACGACGATTCCCTCACTGTCGAATATCGAATCGACGACGGAACATGGCAGAGTGCCTCGTATAACGCCGATACGGGATACTACGAGGACACGTGGGATACGACTGGAACAGCCGATGGCGACCGTACGCTGGAGGCAAAAGCGACTGATTCGGCCGGCAACTCCGCGAACACGAGCGTTACCGTGACGGTCGATAACTCCCTCAGTGTCGAGACCATCGGTGTGGAGAACGTCACGGACGCTTCGACCATGCTGGTCGGGAATGTGACGAGTTTCGGCGGTGCCGACGGAGCGACATGCTACTTCGAGTGGCGTGAACAGGGGACCGAGACGTGGAACAGGGTCGGCGAGCAGACGCGTTCGTCTCTCGGGGAGTTCTCGGCCGACCTGACGGGTCTCGAGGCCGGAACCAGCTACGAGTTCCAGGCCGCCGCGGAGACCACCGACCGTGCAACGGGGTCGATACGGTCGTTCGACACCGGGACGGATAGCACCAGTCTCAGCATCGATCGCTTTGCCCTGTCTGACAAGAGCAATCCGTCGTGGAGCTGGTACGAAGTCGACTGGGCCGTATCCGATGTCGACGGCGAACTCGATACAGTTGTCAGCGAACTCCGGTACAACGGCAACACCGTCACAGCCGAGAGCACGAACGTCAGTGGTGAAACCGCGAGCTTCACCCACGAGGTGCGTGTCCAGGGCGATGTCGACGAAATTCGACTGTCGGTCAACGACACCTCGAACGACTACATCAGCGAGAGCAAGAAAATATAGAATAGGATATAAATCCGGGATATCATCCGGTGAAGCGGACGAGTTCGGACATTCTACCTCGAACTTACCCGCTTCAGTCCCACAAACCCTTGCCAGATAGGCGCTACCCTATATCTGAACAGGACTCATAGATAGGAATTCAAACCCACCTTTTTAACGAAATGTTAACAAGCTCTACAACTACCCAGTAGCAGTAACCCACTTCATTGGTTCGCTATTGGAGATATCCGAGCTCACGGAGGTGGTCTTCCATCTGGTCAGTAAATTTGGCAGTACCCGTCCTCCCAATTGGTTGACCAACACCTTCTAACCAAGTCGTGAGGCGTTTATCCAGCTGACTCGCCTTATCCGGATAATCACCACTTACATCGGTCATCTCATCCTCAAGGTCAAATAACTCTGACCGTTCACCAGATGTTTGATACCGCCACTCGGAAGTCCGTATACTTGAGAGATCATTTAGGTGGAATCGGGAAGAGTCATACTTCGGGTTGTGTTTTGTTATTTCATTCAGTTTATTTTGAGCTCGTTCACCTCCTCGTTGGGTAATCGCCACTTCTCTCGGCTCATCACGTATATCCTGGCCAGCCGGCACAGGATGTTCAAGACCCAATTCATTGCACAGTATTTGCATGATATCTGCGTGTTGCACTAACCCGCTTGTTGGAAGGCCGTCGATCCCAGAAATAACGAGGGGTACATTGGATACAGCGGTGTGCGTCACCAACATGTGAGCTAAAAGCCCGTATTCTCCAAATAATTCTCCGTGGTCACCAGTAACTACCACGATTGGATTCTTAAGTTTGTTTTCTGCGTACTTAACTAGTTCACCGACAAGGTGATCAACGTATCTTACAACGGTATCGTACATCACCTCAAGAGCTTGCCATTCTTCATCGGTGAACGGTTCGCTTTCTCCAATATACTGGTGGAGATTATTGGACATATCAAACGCTAGCTTGAATGCCTGATCCGAATCAATCGATAATCCGTCAGTGAAATGTTCAACCCACGACTTCGGGGGGATATAGGGATGGTGAGAATCGCCGTGGTGTATATATAAAAAGAGAGACTCACCATGCTTTGAGGCGATTGATATATGCTTTTTTGCCACTTCGTTCAGCAAGTAACCACGGCAATGCTTCCTCCTTTCAAGGGTCAACCCGCCGCCGTGGTGAGAAATATTTGCAACCCACTTTGCCAGAGACAATAGCCCAACGTTACTGAGAATAGTGGATCGCTCGATGTAATGAAAGTAATCGAACCCTCGGTCCAGACCAGTACTGGTACTCAGTTGTGGGTTCGAAGAAATACATGCCGTACGAAACCCACCTGCTTGAAACGCTTCGGGGATCGTAGATATTTTATCGGGTAATCTTGCACCATTGGACCACGTTTGATGAGCAGATGGAGCATATCCAGTCAGGATGGACGCACTGGATGGACGGGTCCAGATATCATGTGAGAAGCACTGATCAAAGTCAACCCCGTCATCCCGGTTAGAAACCCGTTGAAGATTGGGTGTCGTGTTTCTCATATGGCCTCCAAGTGTAGTCTTGTCCAGTCGGAGACTTTCAAGTGTTATCCAGATTACGTCACTGGCGCCCATATCCCCGATGTATATTAAGTTCAGATATAGTTATTAAGAACCTAAATTGTATCTGGATTTTCATCTGCAAGTCTCGATAAAGGATAGTCGATATCAGAATATCGTCGTAGAAAGCGGTGTCTGGATATCAGTCTTAAATTACACCAAATACATTCAGTCGAGATACCCGAGCGCCCGGAGTCGCTCATCGGCCAACTCCATCTCGTCCCGCTCCGAATCCGTAACCGGTTCCTCGGCGACAATTTCGCGACGCGGTCCTTCGTCGAAGACGTGCCACGGGACCGTCACCAGTTCCTCTGAGTAGATCCCGGCCGGGTGGCCGTACTCCCGCATCGGAATCGGGAACGTTCGTTCGCCGAACATCTGGCCGTGGTCGGCCGTCACGACCGTCTTCCCACCGAGTTCGAAGAGGAGTCGTTCGACGGACGGCAACACCTCCTCGAGGTTCTCCTCGTAGGCTCGTTCGACGACGTCCCGAGAGATGCCGAGTTCGCCACTCGCCAGGTCGTCCCACTGGAAGTCGAGCCGGTCGAGGTCGAAGTGGTCCTGTCCGGTCGGCCCGAGGAACGGATAGTGAGGCTGGAGGAAATGGACGAGCAATCGCTTGTCCGGGAACCGTTGGGCGGCGTTCAGGGCGGCCTCGGCTACGGTTTCTGGTAACACGGTCCGATACGTTTCGTCCCAGCCGGCATCCTTCCAGACCTCGACGACCTCGTGGAACCGGACGTCGACGCCGTCACGGTGTCTGTATAGCATCGGACTCGCGGTGACGTAGACGGTATCCAGTAGTCGCTTGCCATCGAAGTTCCCCCGCAGGAACTCCCGGGTCGAAGACCCTCGCGACTGCACCGAGGTCGTCTCTCCGGGAAGCGTGCTGGTGCGGTCGAAGAGGTCGTAACGACAGGCGTCGAGGATGAGCATGTTGTCCCAGTCGGCCTCGAAAAAATCCCTCCCGTGTTCGTTGTACGACCAGGTATGTAGCCGGCGGTAGAACAGCCGATTGGCCTCCTGAGCGATGTACCGAGGGTTGGCGAGGCCCTTCTTTATCCCCTTGACGGAGTACATGTAGGTCGTATATCGGCGGAACCGATATTGTTAGGACGTACGTAATCGCGTGTCTGATACATGCGATCGAGCGCGGGGGTTTATAAGGAGACACATGCACCGGCGTTCGTACATTCGCGTCCGCTGCATTATGTTGTTTATATCTATATCCGAGGTTGCCCTACCCCCAAACGATCGATATGTACGTCCCTCGCGTGGCTGATACATCGCCGGATCTCGAGACTGCCGACTGTGGGGCCCCCCTGCCCCGGCAGGTGAGCTGCTTCACGTTCTCTTCGGGTTCATGATTCCTCGACAGTTCTCAGAGATTACAGAGCCGCTGTATCTCCGTGCCCACACAGCTGCACAGATGCGACCTCGTCAGCTAGCTGGAATCGTAGAACGTAAATCACGCGAATCCCTGCTCCCCCGACTACCGGTCGATTTTGACCGATTGTACGAACGGCGCGTCCCGGAGGATCCGTCGGTTCACCTCGACGCAATCGCGGAAAACACAGCGACGCTTCGGGAGTGTATCGACGAGCAGACGCGGGCCCGATACCGGCGGCGAACTCGACGCGCCGCCGAGGGGACCCCCGATTTCCTGAACCGCTCGCTCCGAATCGCCGAGGGCACCGACGTGAACTGGTACGACGACCGGCTCGGTGATTATCCGATAGACTGGCGATTGAAACTGTACGCGTTTCAGCCACTCTCTTGGCTGTGCTGTGGCTTCGAGCCCGGTGAAGCGGACTCGGCAGAACTCCAGTGGGCGTACGACGGCTGGATCGAAGACTGGATGGAGTCCGTACACATTGGGGGGCCGAACTACCTTCGCCGCGCGTGGACACCGTGGTCGGTCTCGCTTCGAGTCATCTTCTGGAGCCGATACCTTGCGTGGCGCGAAACAAATGGTCAGACAACAGTTTCAGCGGGGTTCGAGCGGTCGTTCAGACGGGAGGTGTATAAGAACGCGCTGTTTTTAAACGAGCACGTCGAGAGGGATGTCGGCGGTAACCACCTGATAGAGAACGGTGCTGCCTTAGTCGTTGCCGGAGTCCTCTTCGAGGAACCATCCTGGGTTGACCGTGGGAAGTCGATTCTATCCGAAACCGCGACGGAGCAGTTTCTCGACGACGGGTTCCACTTCGAGCGGAGCCCGATGTACCATATTCTTACACTGACGCGGTACCTGACGACCTGTGACCTGCTGAATCGAAGCCAAATACCGATTTCGGACGAATTAAATTCGGTTGCTCGGGAGGCTACTGAATTTCTCAAATTTCTGCGTCCACCGAACGGTCACATCCCGCTATTGAACGACTCCGTTTATAACCAAGCGCTTCCGTTGGAGTCCTGTCTCCGATACGCGAACGCTCTCGGATTCGACAAGGATTTAAATTCTCCTCAGCAGATGCTCTCCAGTCACCGGGCCCCGACGAAGGAGTCCTCGGGTTACTATTGGCTACGGACGAATAACGGTGCGATGCTGATAGATGGCGGTCCGGTCGGCCCGCCACACCTTCCCGGCCACTCCCACAGTGATACGCTATCCGTACTTCTGTGGATCAACGACCGACCCATTGCAACCGATACAGGGACCTTCGGATACGATAGCGGCCATCTCCGACAGTACGCACGAGGTGTACAAGGCCACAATACCGTTCAAGTCGGTGATACCGAACCGATTGCGATCGGTGGGAAATACCTGATGGGCCCCAGAACCGACCCAACCGTTCGGTTCCAAGAAGGACCGATCTCACTGTTCGAAGGCCGTTACGAGGCAAAGCCGTTCGGTGGCAGACAGTACACGCATCACCGTGCTGCGTTTGCGGGTGACGACTGGTGGATCGTCTGGGATTCGGTATCGAATCATGATGGCCTCTCTATCTGTAGTCCGCTCCACTTACACCCGGATATCACCGCATCGCTGGAATCGGGCAGAAGGGTCAGACTCGAATCTACTGGTGTCGACGCGTACGTCTATCCTCTCGAAGCGACTCGGGCCGACATTACGACGGAAAAGTACTTTCCACGGTTCGGAGTCGCAACCGACAGGTCAGCACTTCGATTGTCAGTAGACACTAATGGAACCGAGCGGACGGCGCTTGGCTTTCTCGTTACGCGCCGAGACCTAGCCGGTTCCAAAATTGAGACGACGTACGATGAATCGTCGCTGACGTATCTCGAGTTGGCCGACGACCGGTATCAGCTACCCGAACCGCTGCTGATTGGGGGGGAGTACTCAAAACCAGGCCGGTAGTGACGGCGAGACGTCAGCTCACTCCGTCCGTGTCGTGTCGTTCGGATAGAAGCAACGCGTCGACGAAAAACTTGGTTGCCCAGTTCGGAAAGCGGAAGAACATGTACGGTCCGAACAGTGGATACGAACCAGCGAGCCCGCCGCGAACTCCGGCGGGCCCGTTGAGCACCTGTCGCTCTTTCAGAAAGTCGAGTGTCTCCCGTGCTGTACGAAGATATTTGACCTCCCCTGTCCGCTCGAAGAGATGGAGCCAGATAACGGCCATCTGGGCATTTCCGGTCAGACAGTAGTACCACGCGGGCGACCACGACGAATCGTACGCCCCTTTAAGAACTCCGTTCGACTGCTGTATCGACAGTAATTTATCGGCTGTATGGGTTGCGGCATCCAGCATTTCTCGCTCTTCGAGAGCGATTCCGCCTTCTAGTAATCCCCGAACCGTGTATGCAATAGTATGTAGATATGGCGTTGAACCTGCTTCGAACCCCGATTTATCGAACCAGCCGTTTGCCCTCTGTAGCTGTATCGCCCACCGGTAGTTCCGGCGTGCCGCTTCCCGAAACACTTCGGCACGTTCCGGAACGATTGTCGCTCCTTCCAGAAGCGCCCATGCGATTCGGGTCGAGTAGGAGTGAACTTCGTCATTGTAGTCGTAATTGTCCCAGTAACCCTTGTGCGTCTGCTGGTCGATGAGCCAATTGCAGGCCTCTTTCGTGGCTAGCTTGTATCTTTTATCGCCCGTCTCCTGGTAGGCACTGACAAGGCCGAATACAATTTGACCGGTGTTGAACACGCTGGGATCGCCCTGTCTGCCGGTTCCTGCTGGAAAGTACCCACTACTGTGCTGGACGGTACACAGCCAATCCGCCATCCGAATGGCACGGTCGGTAATCTCAGACACGCCCCTCGTTGACGAGAATTCAAACAGCGTCGGAATGATGTATCCGGTTGTCTCGGGGTAGGCATCTTCCCATCCTAACACGAGGTTGTAAGAGGCTGCCGAACCACCGTTCGTGGTCGCGTCCTGGGTGTGACAGAGCCACTTTATCGCGGCCGTGAGATGGTATTCGTCGGATTGGGGTGCTGAACGCGGGAGCGGCAACTCGTTTCTTGCTGCACTAATGCCGGCAGATATACGGTCGAATACGCTCATGATAAACGACTCCTTGGGTAACGGACGTTCGTGTGCGGTAACTCACGTTCGCCCTCAACTGTTCGGTGTATCGAACACGGAAGACATCCGGTCTTTGTAGCCTCGTAGGCCCCGACGAGACAGAGTACAACCAGTACCCGCAGTCCTAATACCCCTCGAACCTTCAGGTCTCCGTCGAAATGAGTCATAAGAATTATGTCACCAAATAGTATGGATCCGACTGTAGTCTATGGCCGACGAACTCCTCGATATCTGCCAGCGAAGTGAAGAATAGGCGGAGCCCGTTCAGATTGTACTCGTCGACGATACCGTGTTTACGCCAGTGCCGATGGAGCTTGAGCTTGTTAAACCGCCAAAATCCATCCCAATATGGGGTTTCTTGTTCGATTTCGCGTCGTTCTTTGCCATCGAATAAGACTCCCTCGAACGACTGTTTTGTTACGTACGGTACTCGGTATTTCCATTCGAGATAGTGGAGGAACGAGCACATAAGCCACGGCGTTCCGATACTGGTCAACAAAACGTCGTCCTCGCCTAGCTGTGCAAAGCAACTGTCGGAAGCGAACGTGTCGTGGTGGTTTCTACCTTCGAATCTGTACTCCCCCTTGACGAGAATTGAACGACAGGCGTCGTCCGTTCGGTAATCCGAATCGTCGAGAAACAAGAAATTGAACGTACCATGCTTCGGGCGTGAGTACTGTTTCGAATACACACGAGACATCTTGAAATAGTCCGTGAATCCGGGGGCCAGGATGGAGTCGAAGTTCCTATCGAGGGTAGTCAGAATCTGTTCGTATGGATCACCAGGGAGTGCTTTGTTGACATCGCTGAGCCCAGCGTGAACGAAGACAACGTCGTCCTCGTACGATTCAAACACTTGGTTGAACTCATTTTGGGCTACACTCCCGACTCGTCTCGGGCGCTCTTCGAGCAGTTTGTGGATTCCGAAGACGGGCCAGCGTGTGAAGTGTTTTTTAAGATTCATATCTCTTTACCCGGCATTCCCCTCGACCAGATACTGCCTGTAATCGCCGTTGTCGTAGATTCGATTCGTGGTGGTGTCTCTCTCAAGACGTTCGAAATCCTCGGGCGTAAACCGCCATCGAGGCCGATAATTGGGGAACGCCTCCGGATACACGATGCGACCAGCTCGAGTAATCGTCAGATACCGGTCGTTCTGATAACTCCGGCCAAGCGAGTCATGGACTGTGTAGTTGAAATGGGGTGGAGGCGTACTGAACGCAAACGGCTGCGGTGTGCTCGTTCCGGACCGAGCGTGGTTGAAGCGGTGATGGCTGATCTTGAACGCTGCCACCTCCTGGCTCGCACTCCCGTGTTCGGTCAACCACTCGTTCCCCTGGACTTCCATCTCCGTTACCTGATGATTCGACTCCGATTCCAGGGGGGATTCGTAAACGCTGAACGTAGATAGTACGATGAGTACTATTAGCGTAATCGTTAGTATTGTTTGAAAACTGATTCTAACGCTCGGCCGCTCGGGACTCCAATCGACGTGCCTCCACAGCACGTAGAACAGTTGCCCGACGATGACGACGGCACCGATCTTCGCTATCTGGAACGGTCGCTGTGGCGGAACGATCAGGTCCTGCAGGAGGAAGGCGACCCCGAAGACACTGAACCCGATTACGGTTCCGATGATCATCACGGAGTACGTATCCAGGACGGCCTTCCGTTGCAGGATGAGCAACACCGCCATACCGAGAAACGCGAATCCGAGTCCGAACAGGACGAACTCGAGTCCGTACTTGAACGTGAAGACGCGTGCGAGGTCGATCAGAGGCGGCGACGCCTCCTCGATGGTCCGAGCGTAGGTATCCGCTCGCGTCCCACCACCACCCGCTCCGAACAGTGAGTCATGGACTTGCTCGAATCGCAGAATGATACCCGCGTATTCGGAATACCAGACAATGAACACGGCAGCAGACAACGAAACGAGGTTCGTCGGGGAGGCGTACTTTCGTTTGACCAGTGGCGCGTACTTGCTTGCACCGTACAACGCGAAGACCATGATGAGGAATATCGCTGTGAGTGGGTGATATAGCAGGACGGCGACCAGAACGACGACGAACGTCGCCCGAACCGGCGGAGTGGGGTTCGGCTGGCCTTTGAAAAACAGATAGAGGACGAGCGGGACGAGCATGATGGCGACGTCGAACGGCCGGAACCCGACGTGTGCTTGCCGCAGAACTGGCAGCATGACGAACGGGAGACCGAACAGAACCTGGGCCCGGGTTTCGAACACCGCATACAGCAGGTAAAACATCGCACCGAAGTATATTCCCGAGAACACCACCGGGAGCAGCATGGCGACTGTCATCGGTTCGACGCCGGTTGCATCCGAGACGGCTATCGCCAGTAGATGCATCGGGGGGTAGATGTTCCCCCCTATTCCCCCGGAGTTGCTGATGTCGACCATGAACCCGAGGTGGCTCATCGCGTCGGAGCGGCCGAACATCTCGTACCCGCGGATGTACGGTAACAACAGGAGTAGCGCGTTCGTCAAGAGCATGAGCGAGACTCCGTACACCCAGGAGCGACCCGAGTCGACTCTCGCACTCGCAACGATGGTGAGTGCCCCGGCCAGCATGGCTCCCACGAGGAGTACCCAAAAATAGATCGGGTACGCCCGGTACAGCGAGATCTCGTATCGGTTCGCGGATGGGGTGGTGATGACGATAGCGACGGCGACGATGAGAAGCGCGACTCCACCCAGGGTGAGCCATCTCGGCTGATTCGAACGCATCTCAGTTGGGTCCCTCCATCCGGCGGTGAGACGGCTCGAACGGCTCTCCGAGTACGACTACGCTCGAATACCGGCGCCACGGACGGCCGGCATTTGCTTCGACGTCGACGCCATCCATATGCTCCCGATTACCCGGTCTTCCCCATTGTTAAGCGTCCCATTACTCGCCGCGTGGTGGTCGTAAACGTACAGTTTACTACACTCCATGACGGAGAAACGGGGTCCACGGAGGATTTAATATGTCCCAACGTACGATATCTGTAGTGGACTACACGATCGAGGCCCGAGGGTTCCGGTCGTTCGTTTTAGTGTACGTTCTGTTCTCGCTCGCCTCGCTGGCCGTCCTGTGGGCCCTCGATAGCGTATCCCTCAGAACGTATTTCGTCGTCGCGTTCATCGGGCTGTTGGTCACCAGCGAGATATTCCCACCGGCCGACCCGAAGACGGTCTGGTGGAAGCGCCTACAGTGGGTCAAAGCCGGTGGGTGGGTGGTTCTCCTGTACATACTCGTCGAACGAGTCCTGATGGTTGTTCAGTAGCGTCCTCCAATCGAGTGAGTTCTGCTGGAACGGACGAAGTCGGCCCAGCAATTCGAGGGGCTGTCCGGGAATCTATGTGACGGGAAGCAGACAGCTACCCGACCGACTTCCGATTAATCTACTCATAAATAAGCCCCGAGGAGGCGGCTTCTCTGACGATGCGTCTCCCTCGCGAACGGACCGACGATTCGGCCACTGGTGGGCGAGATACATGACCGAGAAGCGACGTGTGGTCTTCGTCTCGCAGATGTATCCGCCGGAAAAGGGCGGGAACGCCTCGCGAATCCACGATACGGCAACACAGTTACAGGACGGCGACTGGAACGTGTCGGTACTGTGTCCGCCGCCGAGCTATCCACCCGGCGAGTTCGACCGCAGCTGGCAGCGGTCACGAACGGAGGTCGTGGACGGCGTTTCGGTTCACCGGCTCTGGAGTTGGCAACCGGCAGTTGAGAATCCCGGGATGGCCCGCCGGCTGCCGTATTATCTGCTGTTCGGGATTCATGCGATGGTCTGGCTCCTGTTGAACGTCCGGAAGTACGACGCCGTCGTGACCTCCACGCCGCCGATTTCGACGGGTGCGCCAGGGCTGCTCGCTGCGCTGCTCGGAAAACCGTGGCTCGTCGACGTCCGGGACCTCTGGATCGACGCGTCGATATCGCTCGGCTATCTCGAAGCAGGGAGCCCGGTAGAGCGCGTCAGTCGCCGATTCCAGCGGCTCGTGTTGCACACCGCCGATGCGATTTCCGTCACGACGGAGACGCTGGGACGGGAGATTCAGAACCAGTACGGCGACTCGCTCGGGGAGAAACAACTCGTGATTCCGAACGGCGTCGACACCGGGCAGTTCGAATTCGAACGGGAAACGCATTCAGGGGGTGTTCTGGCGGGCGGGGCCACGTCGAGCGAACTGGGAGAGACGAGCGAGGACAACGCGGGCGTCGCGCCCCGGGAGTCGGCGACGGATGGCGGTCGGAAGCCGACGCTCGTGTACACGGGGAACCTGGGAACGGCACAGGACCTCGAGGTCTGCATCCGCGCTTTGCCGCATCTCGAACATCAGGACGCCGTGCTGCGGCTGGTCGGCAGCGGCGACATGGAGTCGAAGCTTCGCGAGTTGGCACGGGAACTCGGCGTCGCCGAGCGTGTCGACTTCGTCGGAACCGTTCCACGGACGGCCGTTCCGACGTACCTCAACGAGGCGACGGTCGGGGTTGCACCGCTGAAAAACGGCGAGGCGCTGGCTTACGCGATGCCGACGAAGGTCTACGAGTATCTGGCCTGTGGGCTTCCGACCGTCGTCACCGGGACCGGTGAGATAGAGCGGTTCATCGACGAATCCGGAGGGGGGTTCCATGCGGCCAACGACCCCGAATCAGTCGCCGAGCGAATCGACCGGCTGCTGGCTGACGAGGCGTTGCGCAACCGAATGGGACGGCAGGGCCGCGACCACGTCGTAAGACACTACGACCGGCGGGCCATCGCGGACGAATTACGCGAGAAACTGCACCGACTCGTCGAAGCTCAGGACTGACTGGACAACGAGCGCAACCGCGACCGGAGGACGGCGCCGGCCCCGAGCAGGAAGAGCCCGAACGCCCCCGTGACGGTCGGCCCGAAGCGCCCGTACAGCAGGACGAACGTTGCCAACAGCACGACCGTAAGGGCGATTCCGGCGCCGATTCGTCGCGGCCGTCCCG
This sequence comes from Natronomonas amylolytica, assembly GCF_037031205.1. NCBI lineage: Archaea > Methanobacteriati > Methanobacteriota > Halobacteria > Halobacteriales > Natronomonadaceae > Natronomonas > Natronomonas amylolytica. The sequence goes on from NZ_JAYEZM010000005.1 coordinate 243,998, forward strand.
GGACGACCTCGAGGAAGATCGCCTGAAGTAATCCCAGCCCGTGGACGAGGGGGCTCTGCGAACTCGGGTCGTCGATATCGTAGTCGATCGTCGTCGGCACCTCCTCGATGTCGTTGCCCTCCCGGGCAGCCTGAAAGAGGATGTCCAGACTCGCACCCATCCCGGTTCCGATATCGTCGGCCAGTACGATCGCTTCTATCGCGCTCCGTCGATAGGTCCGGAACCCGCTTTGTGTGTCCGAAACGCCCGGCGAGGAGTACCGGAGCCGCAATCCGGCGTTGGTCAACGCGTTCACCACGGCGAGTCCGGCCCTTCTATACGTCGGGATATCCGTGTCTGCCCCATCGGCAAAGCGGCTCCCGATGACGATATCGGCGCCGCTCGATTGCTGGGCCTCGACCAGTTTCGGGATGTCCCCCGGGTCGTGCTGTCCGTCCCCGTCGATGGTCACGAGATGGTCGACATCCATCGCGTATGCGTACTGAAAGATCGTCCCGAGCGTCGCCCCGTACCCCATGTTCGTTTCGTGTGTCGCGACCTTCGCGCCCGCATCGAGTGCGCGTTCCCTCGTGTCGTCGTCGCTTCCGTCGTCGACAACGAGGACGTCATCGGCGTATGCCTTCGCGTTCGCGACCACGCTGGCGATAGACTGGGCCTCGTTGTACGCCGGCACACCGACCAGGACGGTCGATTCCGTCGCTACTGACGGTAGGGGCCGTTCACTCGGTGACTCCGCTCGCTCGGCGTCTCCGTCGTGTATCGCTATCGAGGTCGCCTCGTCCTCTATCGGCGTGTATCGGCCCTCGGAAGCGGTTTCGATTGTATCTTCGTTCATGGTTCTCCCTATCGGGAACTCGCAGGACCGGATTCTGTCCGAAAGATGGGCTCAGATGGACATTGTTACACGTTAGATAACCCCGAACTCGGCGGGGAACCGAACGCACCGGAGTTCCGTCGCGTGGCTGTGGGAAACCACGATTAGATCTCCCGATGTGTTTCGAACCCATTAACGAGAAATGGGCTGTTGAGGCGGTGTATAATGGGTTATGGGACGTTCGGAACCGAACGGCACCAGCCATCGAACGGACGTATCTCCGGGTAAGCCGAACATAACCCAACGGTCGTCGGACTTCGGGATTTCCGGGAGTGACTCCACTTTCCGGTACTCGCCTGGTTTCCCACTCCCCGAATCACGTCGCATGCCGAACGTTCGGTTCGATGGTGTAGCGGGGACGGCAGACGGTTGGTGACGGAGTGACTGCCGCCGTTCGCGGTCGGGCGGCCCTCCCGAACCTTCGGAGGGGGCCGAAGAGACTGTATAACAAAACCCGGGGACGGAGTCAACGAGAACGACAGCGCCCCGTGGATGTTCTCCGATATGGGCGGCGCCCCACGATGAAACCCCGAATACTCATGCAACGTAACCGAACCAGACCCCGTTCGCGTCTCCCCGAGGAGACCACCATCGAACGGATCGACGCTGACCCACGTGTGCTAGCTGACCCCCTCGTCCCCGAACGGTCCGGACCGTCCCGTATCGCTTCTGGGGCCGATGTCCCCGAGGCGGCACGAACACGCCTCGTGGACCGACAGGAGAGTGGCCCGATATGAACGGTCCGATAACGTTCGTGCTCGGGACCCGGCCCGAGATAATCAAGCTCGCGCCGGTGATACACACGTGCAGCGAAAAGGACGTTCCGTACACGATACTGCACACGGGGCAGCATTACTCGGAGACGCTGGATTCGGTGTTTTTCGACCAGCTCGAACTACCTGAACCGGACGCCAACCTCGCCGTGGGCTCCGGCTCACACGGCGAGCAGACGGGTGAGATGCTGATCCGCATGGAACGCGCTCTGGAGGACATGGCCCCGGCGGTCGTCCTCGTGCAGGGCGATACGAACAGCGTCCTCGCCGGTGCCATCGCCGCCAGCAAGATGGACGTCGAACTCGGCCACGTCGAAGCCGGACTGCGTAGCTTCGACCGTAATATGCCCGAGGAGATAAACCGAATCGTCGCCGACCACGTCTCGACGCATCTCTTCGCGCCCACCGACGGGAGCAGACAGCAACTCCTCGATGAGGGCATCCCCGAGGCGCGAATCGCGGTTACGGGCAATACGGTCGTCGATGCGGTGTATCGCAATCGGGAAATCGCTCGACGGCGGAGCAACGTCATTCCCGAACTGGGGCTCCGTGGGACGGAGTACTTCCTGATGACGGCCCACAGAGCCGAAAACGTCGACGACGAGGGTCGGTTCCGCGAAATCCTTCGGGGCGCCGACCGCGCTGCGAAGGCCCACGGCGTCGAGGTCATCTATCCGGTCCACCCGCGTGCGCAGGAACGCCTCGAGGAATTCGACCTCGATGTCCCCGACTCCATCCGGACGATTCCGTCCCAAGAGTATCTCGACTTCCTCCGACTGGAAGCGGAGGCGACGCTCATCCTCACCGATTCCGGGGGTGTCCAGGAGGAGGCCTGCATCCTCGGTGTCCCGTGCGTGACGATGCGGGACAGCACCGAACGCCCGGAGACCATCGACGTCGGTGCGAACACGCTCTGTCCCCCCGATGCGGACACTATCGCACGCGGCGTGGCCGAGATGATGAATACCGACGACGATTGGGAGAACCCCTTCGGGGACGGGAACGCGGGGGACCGAATCGTCGAGGAACTGGTCGCGGACCGCAATCCGGTGGTACAATGAGTAGCGTCTGTGTCCACGGGCTGGGATATATCGGCCTCCCGACAGCGGCGATGCTGGCGAACTCCGGCCACGAGGTTCACGGCTACGATGCCGACCCCGAGGTGCGGGCTCGACTGCGAGACGTCGAGGTTCCGCCCGAGGAACCGGGGCTGAGTGAGTTCGTCGAACGGGCGTTCGCGTCGGGGAACCTGACGATCGCCGACGAGACGGTCGCGGCCGATTACCACGTCGTCTGCGTGCCCACGCCGTTCGATCAGGTCTCGAAAACGGCGGACCTCGAGTACGTGCGTTCTGCGGGACGGGCGATCGCACCGACCCTCCGGCCCGGCGATACCGTAATTCTGGAATCGACGGTCCCACCGGGGACGACAGTCGACGAATTGGGAAGGATACTCGAGATGAGCGAGCTCTCGGTCGGCGACGACTTCGCGCTCGCTCACTCGCCGGAGACGGTGTTGCCCGGAAACATCCTCGCGGAACTCCGGGCGAACGACCGAATCGTCGGTGGCGTCGATACCGCGTCCGTCGAATCCGCGGTCCGGCTCTACGAGTCGTTCGTCGATGGGTCGATTCGAACCGTGACCGACCCGACGGTAGCGGAGTTCGTCAAACTGATTCAGAACACGTCCCGTGACGTCAATATCGCACTCGCCAACGAGATAGCCAAAATCGCCGGCGATTACGGTATCGATTCGCGAGAGGCCATCAGCCTCGCCAACAGCCATCCGCGGGTCGACATCCTTCAGCCCGGCCCCGGCGTTGGCGGCCACTGTTTACCGGTCGACCCGTGGTTCCTCGGAGAGGGGTCCGACGAACTCGTCCTTATCGAGACCGCTCGGCAGGTGAACGATACCATGTCGACCTACGTTATCGACCTACTCCGTTCGGAACTCGGCGACCTCGGGGGCAAGAAAATCGCGATTCTCGGGGCAGCCTACAAGGGCAACGTCGGAGATACCCGCATGAGTCCGGGATTGAAACTGGCCAGAGAACTCCAGCGCGTCGACGAAGACCAGCAACTGGTGACCACCGACGGCGGCGCCGTCGAGGCACCAGAGGTCGCGATTCACGACCCGCACGTGACGGACCCGACGCTCGAGCTAACCGATCTACAAACAGCGACGACGGACGCCGATGCGGTCATACTCGCGACCGACCACGACGAGTTCCAGCGGTTGGACCTGACGAAGCTTCGAGAACGGATGCGTGGTCGAACGGTGATCGATACGAAGGGCATTGCCGACCCGACGACGTGGCGTCAGGCCGGGTTTGTCATCCGTCGAATTTGAGGCGCGATATTCGGACGCTATCGAATGTAATCAGTCCGTTACTCGGTGGTAGGAAGTGGCATCCTTCGGCGAATCGCGGTATGTGATTCATAACAATGGTTATAACGGCACTCTACTACCGATAATGTCTACCATCGAAGACGCGGTTCATCCGGAATCGGATTCCACCGAAAAGAAGACGAAACCCGATACCAAAAAGGGGCCGGCCGACGTCGAACAACTCGCCGAACTCGCGGAACGGACACAGCAGGACGCCGAGGACCTCGGTATCGGCGAGGTGTTCGAGCTGCTGAAAAACGAACGCAGACGGCGGGTTATCGCATTCTTAAAGCGACAGGACGATCGTACCACGACACTCGGCGTTCTGGCGGAGCACATCGCGTCCCTCGAGAACGATATCGACGTCGCACAGGTCTCCTCGAGTCAACGGAAACGGGTCTACATCGCGCTGTACCAGTGTCACCTCCCGAAGATGGACGACCTCGGCGTCATCGAGTACGAGAAGAACCGTGGTACCATCCAACTTCGGAACACCACCCTGCTCGACCCGTACCTCGCAGACTCGGATCCAGAGACGGCGGAAGCGGAGGGCTCACGGACGGAGTTAGCGGTCGCGGTAGCCGTGGCAGTAGTCACTGCCATTGGCGTGACTGGAATCGGGGTTCTCTCTACTGTGCCGGCCGTCTTCTGGACCGTCCCTCCTGTCGCCGCGCTTCTGTGGGTGGCCAGTCCCCGACTCCGTCGGTAATGTCGGTTGTTCTGAAATAACATATTTGTGGTATTATTTATTCGCTTCTAACAAAGTCGCCTTCCCCTGTGTATGTGGTATGTTCGAACTCACCGCGTTTCAGCGCGATTTGCTCTACGTCACAGCGGGATTGAATCGCCCCTCGGGTCAGGAGATAAAATCGGAACTGCTGGAATCCATCGACCGGATTACTCACGGCCGATTGTATCCCAACCTCGATACGTTGGTCGAACAGGGGTACCTCGACCGGGGGCAAATCGACAGACGAACCAACTTCTACGAGCTGACCGAGTTCGGGAAGTCAGCGATCCGTGACCGCCGCCAGTGGGAGAACCAGTACGTCGATATGGATTCGATTTGACCGCCTCCCACGACGGCGAGGGTCCCCACTCGTCGCACCGCGTCGTCCTGTGGTGAACCGGAAATTCGTACAGCAGGCCGTATCAATCGTTGTTCTGCTCGTCCCGCTCCGAACCGACGAGGTCTCTATGTCCAGTCACACCCGGTGGGGCAGCGAAGACGTGTCCATCCCGCTGTACCGTTACCGTGCAGCCTTCGTGTGAGAACGTCAGCCGGTCGTGGGGGTGACTCATCGGCCTGTCGTGTTCGAGCAACTGGTCGATTGCGTCGGGGTCGATGGACTCCGCAAGCGGGGTGCTGGTCATCGAATCACCCCCCGTAAGCGCCAGAATCATGTGCATGACCGTATAGGATAACGGTTCGGACGACTCCCAGTCGTGGTGGAGATGATAGAAGCCGGTGGACGAATCGTATCCGAGCTCGTCGACCCTCGTTCGTTCGTTTGGAGTCATCTGTCGGGCGTATTCCCTCGTTAGACGGCTGGATGTCTCCTACCGTCTTTGTTAAATGCCCACAACCCAGTCAGTTCGCGATACCCACAAGCGAAGTATGAGATTACTCGTGAATGTCACGAGAGTAGAGAAACGAAGAAGTCCGATTTCTCGGGCTCCACGGTTGGAGCCGTGGGATTTCGCCTCGATACGTTGTATCGGGGACCCCTATCTGTCCGTCGTCTCTGCAACGGCCGTATACATCGAGCAGATTAGACGCATTATATAGAGTCGATCAGCGTCCGTAGCCCTTCGTCCAGTTCGAATGCGGGTTCATATCCGAGTTCATCGCGCGCGTTGCTGATATCGGCGCAACTGTGCTGGATGTCGCCTTCGCGTGGGTCGGTGTGGACGATTTCGGAGTCGCTGTCGACGGCATCCCGAAGCAGTTCCGCGAGGCGGCGAATCGTGACCGACTCGCCGGTGCCGACGTTGAAGGCTTCTCCGACGGCATCGGTTTCGGCAGCGAGGAGGTTCGCCTGAACGACGTCGTCGACGTGGACGAAATCCCGGGTCTGCTCCCCGTCGCCGTGGACCGTGATGGGGTCGTCGTTGCGGGCCTGTTCGAGGAACACCTCGATAACGCCGGCGTAATCGCCGCCGGTTTGGCCGGGGCCGTAGACGTTGAAGTAGCGGAGCGCGGCCGTTTCCAGCCCGTAGAGGTCGTGATAGAGGCGGGCGTAGTGGTCGCTTACGAGTTTGTCGAGGCCGTACGGGGAGGTCGGCTCCAGGGGGTGTGTCTCCGGAACCGGCGTCTCGTTTGGGTCGCCGTACACGGCGGCGCTGGAGGCGAGCACGACCCGGGCGTCGTGCGTGCGTGCGGCCTCCAGCACGTTCAGCGTGCCCGTGGCGTTCACGTCGTGGCTTTCCGTCGGTTTCGCGACCGATTCGTCGACGCTGACCATCGCGGCCTCGTGGAAGACGACGTCGGCACCCGCGACGGCCGCCTCGACGGTGGCTTCGTCACGGATGTCGCCCTCGATGAGTGAGACGGCGTCGCTCGGCGCGTCCGGGCGAATATCGAGTATCGTCACGTCGTTGTCGTCGGCCAGTCTGCGAGCGATGTGGCCGCCGATGAACCCCGCCCCACCAGTTACGAGTACGTTCGAGTGTTCCATCTGCTCGTGTTAGATGTCCACCGCATCCGTGATGGGTGGTTCGGTTTTAGATATCTATATAGGGGTTGAAATATACTCGATGGTGGCCGTCGTACTCCCGAAATCGACCGGCGCGAACACAGCAGCGTCCCAACCCCAGAGATATACCACTCGCCCCGAGAGTAGGGATATGCACACTTGCGACGCCTGCGGGGCGGAGTACGAGACGCTCTCGGAACTTCGAATGCGACACGACTGCCCGGTCGAGGAAGAACAGCGAAAGCGCGAGGAAGCCCTCGACTACCTGCGCGAGGAGCGGGGCCTCGAAATCGGCGACCTGTGTCGAGTGGTCAAGACGGGCAAAGAGGTCGAAATCGTCGACGTCGAACCCAGTGAGGAGGGTACGGACGACCCGCCAACCGTCGTCTGGGTGCCCGCAGACCGAGCGGATACGCCGGACAACCGACAGACGAGTCCGCCTGCGGACCTGATTTAAATAATGTCCTGCTAATGTTCTCGGTTGTGCGATTACTGAGAGATGTATCGTAACTATCAGAGATGTTTTCAGTTCAATTAACCATCATAAATGTGATATAGATATAAGCGCGTACTAGGTTATGTAATGCAATCAACTATCCCGGCAGAATCAGGCACGGAGGTACCAGTCGGTGACCGGGCTGTGGTCGATTTCGAGGTGACCGCGTGATGGCGTCCGCGACAGCGCGCGGGTTCACTCGCAACGGAGCGGGCCAATCCAGCCTCGACCGGGAGGGTGATCTCGAATGAAGGGTATCGATGGCGGTATCGCGTTGGTTTCAGGCGCGTCATCGGGCATCGGACGCGCGACTGCACAGCGGTTCGCGGAGGAGGGTGCGAGCGTCGTCGCCGCCGATATCGACGTGGATGGCGGCGAGGAGACCGTCTCACGGATCGAATCCGAGGGCGGCGAGGCGACGTTCGTCGAGACGGACGTAACCGACGAAAGCGACCTCGCCACGGCGGTCGAAACGGCCGTCGATACGTACGGCGGCCTCGATTTCGCGTTCAACAACGCCGGTATCGAGGGCGACCAGGTCGGCTTCTCCGAACAGGACAACGCGAACTGGAATCGGGTCCTCGATATCAACCTCAACGGCGTGTTCTTTGCGATGCGCGAGGAGATTCCGGCCATGCTGGAAAGCGGCGGCGGCGCCATCGTCAACACGTCCTCGATTGCCGGCATTCTCGGATTCCCGAACCTGAGTCCGTACGTCGCCAGCAAACACGGGGTCGTCGGGTTGACGAAGACGGCGGCCGTCGAGTTCAGCAGCGACGGTCTCCGGGTGAACGCGGTGCTTCCGGGGGTCATCGACACGCCCATGGTCGCCCGTTCGGGCGAACAGGACCCTGAATCGATGGAGCAGACGGTCGCCGGCATTCCCGCCAGCCGACTCGGCCAGCCGGAAGAGATAGCCTCCGCGGTCGTCTGGCTCTGCTCCGAGGACGCCTCGTACGTGACCGGACAGCCCCTCCCCGTCGACGGCGGCTACTCCATCCAGTAACTCTGCATAGCCAGTACGGATTTCCCACAATTTGAATCGCGTCGTCGCCTTTCATCCGATGCACTTCCTGCAACGACCTCCCGGTCCACGTCAGCCGTCGCCAGACGCGACCACCGGGTCGCCAATCGAGGGGTAACACCAGCGTAACTACCTGACACCGGCGTCCGCGAGCGTTTATCGGGGTCACGCTACTACCCATGAGTGCGCACGAACGCTTTCCGATCTCCATGTCACAGAAATCAGATTACGTAGACGAGACCGACATCGACGCAACGCTTGACGACCAGCCCGACGATGACACCATCGACCAGACGGTAGCGAATCTCGAGGCCAACGGCTTCAAAGCCGTCGTCGTTGATAGTGCCGAGGATGCCCTCGAAACCATTCAGTCGCACATTCCGGCGGGTGCATCCGTTATGAACGGCCACTCGACGACCCTCGAAGAAATCGGGTTCACCGAATACCTGAGCGAGGGCGACCACGACTGGGAGAGTCTCCCCGACGATATCTGGAGTATCGACGACGACGCCGAGCGACAGGCCGCCCGCCGCGAGGCCCAGACGGCCGATTACTTCCTCGGTGGCATCAACGCGATTGCACAGACCGGTGAGTTGGTCGCGGCCGACCGCTCGGGAAGCCGTATCGGTGCCTATCCCTTTGCGGCCAGCAACGTCGTCATCGTCAGCGGCGTGAACAAGATCGTCGACGACCTCGAAGCCGCGCTCGACCGTCTCGAATCGGTCGCCTACCCGCTTGAGAACGAGCGTGCAAAGGACGCCTACGGCGTCGAGAGCGCGATTGCTAAACAGCTAATCTTCCGGCAGGAACTCGAAGAGGGACGGACGACCGTCGTCCTCGTCCGCGAACAGCTCGGGTACTGAGACTGCCGGCTAAAACGAACTGAAGAGTCGTGTTGAATTGCGGGACGTGGCCTGATTTTTATTGTTTCAGCGCCTGCTTGCTGTTGGGGCTGGCACTCATCGGGACGAGTTTTCAGAATATATCGTCTGAAAATATATGTGTACTGGCAACGCACCTTACTGGGTTACTGTGAGCCCACCGTCCATCTTGAGGAACCCCGCGTGATGCTCATATGGGGGCTCGGTTTCGTCGCTCTGGATTCGTTGGGTGACGACCTCTCCCTCGTTCACGTCGAGGAGGAGACTGTGAATCGAGCAGTGGACGTCGAGGGTGACAGCGCCACCCCAGTCCTCGATTCTCGCGGTTTCGTATTCCTCGATGACGTATATCGGAGGAATGTCCTCCAAGGGCGGAGATTTCACCATTCCAGCCGTTTCTTCGATGACGAGATCGCTGCCCTCCTCCCTAAATTTGACCTCGTAGAAGGTCGGGCCTAGAGGAACTGTTGGTGTGGGACCATCCCCATCCGGGTCATACGAATTCATCTGGGTGAATATCCCGCTTTTGACCAGATTTCCCTCATGATGATGGTGAAGATGGACGTCGTGAGGGACTGGCAACTCCTCGCTGCCGTAGTTCCCCTCGTCGTTGATCCATCTGACGGTAGCGCTACCGCCTTCGCCGCCGAGACGAACATGTGCCTTGTTCGGCGTGAAATTGTGCCCGCGAAGATAGATGTCTGTTCGTCCGCCTCGTGCGGCTACTGTTGAGCCAGTCAGGACGGTTCCCCCGACGAGGCTCGTGCCGATACCTCTTAATACGGTGCGCCGGTTGGTGTTTGCTGGTGTTCGCATCGGTCTGTGTTGGTGCCGCTGGTGTTTCGTGGTCGGTTCCTCGTCGATTCTATCGGGTATCATGACACAGTCGATACCACCCCGAGTTGGGTCATGAGGCCAAGGCCGTCCGGGAACGACCAGATCTCCGTGATGACGCCGTCTTCGATCCGGAAGAACCACACGTAGGCGATGTCGAAGGTGTCGCCGGAGGCCGCGAGGTCGATGAGTGACTCTCGGTGGATGCCGGCGACCGTTGCGCGGACAGCGACCCTTTCGTCGGTCGCGACGACGTCCTCGATCGTTATCTGGACGTCCGCGGCCGCCAACACCTGCCAGCCGAGTGCGATCACGGCACCGGTCGGTGGTTCGTCGCCGAAAACGAGGTCGTGGTCGACGAGGTCGTCAGCGACGAACGCGTCACTGGCGTCGGTATCTCCCCCCTCGATGACGTCGGTCAGAAACCGCCTGACCAGCGCCTCGTTCTCCTCGTCCGTTGGGTGCATCGTGTCCCTCCCCCGCAGTCGCCCGACCGCTCCGTATCGGGAGCGTCCGGGGTGATAGCGAGTTCGCACGAGAGGCCAATAAGTGTAATCTATATTGCATTATAGTTGGATGGCTGATAGGTATGGTGGCTGGTAGATGGGCTGGCGTTGGCAGTTCAGCGGGGTCGGGCAACGACGGTAGAAAGCCGCGAGCCAGCCAATCTCGGGTAGAATATAAGCACTAGAACCACGAGAGTAGGCAGTATGACTGGGGAGGAGGGGCCTGACGACAGCACGGGGATCGAACCCGACACGGCGTTCCAGATTCTCGGCAACGAAACACGGATGGCGATCCTTCAGGCGCTGGGGGAAGCCGAGGACCCGCTTCCGTTCTCGACGCTGTTCGACCGTATCGACTACGACACGACGGCGAACTTCAGTTACCATCTCGAACAACTCGAAGACCATTTCGTCCGCCAGACGAGCGACGGCTACACACTCCAGCAGGCCGGCAAACGCGTCGTCAAGGCGGTCCTCTCGGGAGCGGTGACCGATGCCCCCACGCTAGAGCGAACCGAATACGAGAAGCGAACCTGTCCGTACTGCGGTGCCCCCTTCCAGATCGGCTATCACCACGGACGTGTCTGGATGAGCTGCCCGGACTGCCCCGGAACATTCGGCCCCTCGCACGCCCCCGGTGAGCCGATCAGTCCGCCAGATCATGGCTTTTTGGGCCATCTCCGCCTCCCACCCGCAGGGCTCGAAGGCCGGACCCCCGCCGAGGCCCTGGAGACCGCGAACATCTGGGGCCACCTGGACTTTATGGCGATGGCCTCGGGGGTCTGTCCCCGATGTGGGGCACGCATCGACCAGCGCGTCACCGTCTGCGAGAATCACACCCTCGAAGACGGCCTCTGTGATCGATGTGACTGCCGTCACGCCGTCCAACTCCACTCACAATGCACGAACTGCATCCACAAGGAGACCGCCCCCTTCGTCTTCGGCCGACTCATCGCCACGGTCGAAGTCCTCGACTTCCTCACTTCCCACGGCATCAATCCTGTCGCCCACGAACACGGAACGGATTTCGGCAGAGCCCTCCTCGACTACGACGAAGAGGTCCTCTCGGTGGACCCGTTCGAAGCGAGGTTCACCTTGTCCGCCAACGACGAGACACTCACAGTCACCGTCGACGACGAACTCTCGGTCGTCGACGCAACCCGGGAGTAACAGAGCGTCCCGCTCCGGTTCCTCTCGGACTGGCACGGAACGGCATCCCCCGAGCGCGGAGGTCGGGTGACAACTCTATCGAACCGACGGCAGGCTTACGGTCCCGCCGCCGTACTCTCCGGAGACCCCGATGAAAAACGCGCCGCCACAACCATCTATCGACGAGGCACCCGACGCTCTCACCGAAACGGGCCACCTGTGGCTGCTCGAATACATCGACGGCGCGCCACTTCGATTTCAGGTGCAGGACTCGGGCCTTATCCGATTCGGTGACAGCCAACGAGTCTTCCATCCCGAGGAGATTCCGGTCCAGTACCACCACGCCGTCCGATACGTCCGCGAGCACCTCGACCGGGAGGCGCTCCGAAGCGCCGTCGACGACGTCGAGGAGTACGTCTTCTTCGGGACAGCGACCTACCGGCAGGATGTCGCCTACGACTGGGCGCGGCTCCCTTCGTTCGTCGGGACGGACGTCTGGTCGGGCAGCGACGGGCGATATCTCACCTTCGACACCGTCGAGAACGCGCTCGACCGACTCGGCCTCGACGCCGTGAACGCCTTCGAGCGGGAACTCCCGGCTCGGGACTTCGACCCCGACTCGTACACGGTGCCGGAGTCGGCGTGGTACGACGGGCCCGCGGCCGGTGTGGTCGTCCGCAACAAACGCGGCCAACGCGGACAGATGCTTTCGTCTGATGTCGAGTCGGCCGACGCTGGGGCCATCGAGGGGACCGCCGACGAAATCGCTTCGGAACTGGCCACCGAGGAGCGATTCGAGGCCGTCGAACAGCGGCTTGGACGACGCAACGAGTCGGCCACCGTCGACGCACTCGCCGAACGCGTCTTCGAGGCTATCGTTCGAGAGCAGTACCAGCCCCTCGTTCGGGGGCCGGAACGCGTCGACCTCGAGGAACTTCGGGCCGCCGTCGCGACGCGAGCGCGGGCCTACCTGGGTTACAGTTGACGCCGTTCAGCAGAACTCGTTGATTTCGAGGACGAGGTCCGACCACAGCCAAGCGTCCGACTCGTCCGGGTCATAGATCACGCACGCGCCATCGTCGACGATCCGTGATTCGAGGTCGGGGGGCGTGTGGTCGTCCACGTCGCTTCCTATCGACATACTCGTCGCTCCGCGGAGGTCCCTAAAAGTTATTGACCGTATTCGGACCCAAATCCGGACCGAAACCCCCGACTCTCGGCGACGAACGTGCGCCGACGCCGTCGCTGTACTCCAGACGACGGCTCCCGCCCCGTTTCAACCGGGAATTTATTATCGTTCACGTCCCCTACTCCCACACGAACCCCTACGCTACCCTCATATGAGTCAAGACGTCATTCTCGTCGTCGAGGACGAGCCCGACCTCGCGGACCTGTACAGCGGCTGGCTCTCGGAGAAGTATCCGGTGCGAGTCGCCCACGACGGCTCGGAGGCCATGCAGAAGTTCGACGAGGACGTCGAAATCGTCCTACTCGACCGCCAACTGCCGGGGATGGACGGCGACGCCGTCCTCTCGCTCATCCGTGACCGCGACCCCGAGTGTCAGGTCGCGATGGTCACCGCCGTCGAACCCGACGTCGACGTGGTGGACATGGGCTTCGACGCCTACATCACCAAGCCGATTCGCGAGGAGGATATCTTCGAGTTGGTCGACCACCTCCTCCATCGGCGGGTCTACGACGACAACGTCCGCAAACTCTTTGCGGCCCTCTCGAAACAGATCGCCCTCGAGAACGAACACGACCCCGAGGAACTGGCCGAGGACCCACAGTACCAGTACCTGCTGGCCCGCATCGAGAAACTCCGCGAGGAGACCTCGGACCTCGCCGAGCAGTTCGACGACGAGAACTTCCAGACCGCGCTGTCCTCGCTGAAATAGCGTCGCCGGGAACACAATATTTTTCGAGTATCGCCGCTCAGCCGTTGCTATGGAATTCGGCGTCGACGAGGCCGGCAAGGGCCCCGTGTTAGGGTCGATGTTCGCCGCCGCGGTCCGGGCGCCGCGGGCGGCCCTGCCCGAGGGCATCGACGATTCGAAACGGCTCTCCGACGCCAGACGCGAGGCGTTGGCCGAACGGATTCGCGATGATGACCGCATAACCGTCGGCATCGCCGAAATCTCACCGGAGCGCATCGACGCCGGGAACATGAACGACCTGACGGTCGCCGCCCACGCCGAGGCGCTGTCGGGTGTCGTCCGGCCGGGCGATATGGGTGTCTGTGACGCCGGCGATGTCGACGCCGACCGCTTCGCCGACCGGGTCGAGAGCCGACTCGATGTCGGCGCGACGGTGACCGCCGAACACGGCGCCGACGCCGCCGACGAACTGGTCGGTGCCGCCAGTATCGTCGCCAAGAGTGCCCGCGAGGCCCACGTCGCGGCTCTCGACGCGGAGTTCGAGGGGGTCGGCAGCGGCTATCCGAGCGACCCGACGACCCGGGCGTTCCTCGCGGACTACGTCGACGCCAACGGCGAACTGCCCGCGTGTGCGCGTACGTCGTGGGCGACGTGTGCGGACGTGCTGGCGGCGGCCGAACAGTCCGGACTGGACGATTTTTAAGAGTCGGCGAGGAGGAGCGCCAGCGAATACCCACGCCCGTTGCCTCGCCACGACCCTTTATGTCGATTCCGCGACTATGTAGTTTATATGCGAATCCTTGTCGTGGGCGGTACGGGCTTCATCGGTGAGACGCTGTGTCGTGAACTCCACGGGCGTGGCCACGAGGTGACGGCGCTGGCGCGGGACCCCGACGAAGCCGACCTGCCGGCGGGCGTCGAGCGGGTGATGGGCGACGTGACGGCCTACGACTCCATTGAGCCGGCGTTCGAGGGCCAGGACGCCGTCGTCAATCTGGTGGCACTGTCGCCGCTGTTCCGACCGAGCGGCGGCAACGAGATGCACTTCCGCATCCACCGGGACGGAACCGACCACGTCGTTCGGGCCGCCGAGGAACACGGCGTCGAGAAACTCGTCCAGATGAGCGCGCTGGGTGCCGACCCCGACGGCAACACGGCCTACATCAAATCGAAGGGCCTCGCCGAGGGTATCGTCACGGACTCCTCGCTCGATTGGGTGGTCTTCCGGCCCTCGGTCGTCTTCGGCGACGGCGGGGAGTTCATCCCCTACACGAAGCAGTTGGCGACGCCCTACCTGACGCCGCTTCCGGGCGGCGGGAAAACGCGGTTCCAGCCCATCTGGGTCGGCGACCTCGTGCCGATGCTCGCCGACGCTATCGAGGGGACGGCCCCCGACGAAGACGGGGCGGAAGCCGAAACCGAGGCTGGCGAACTCGACGAGGAACTCACGGCTGCCGTTCGCAAAGTCGACGAGGACGATGGAGAAGACGAGGACACGGACCCCCACGTCGGCCAAATCTATGAGGTCGGCGGTCCGGAGGTGCTGACGCTCGCGGAGGTGGCCACGCTCGCCCATGCGGCCGACGACAAGCCCGTCGACATCGTCCCGATTCCGATGGTGCTGGCGGGTATCGGCCTCAAGTCGCTGGATTACGTACCCGGATCCATCATCGATGCCCTGCCGGGCGTGCCGCGGATGGGTTCGGACCAGTTCCGCTCGCTGCAGTTCGACAACACGACCGACGACAACGACGTGGCGGCCTTCGGCATCAGCGAGGACGACCTCATGACGGTCGCCGAGTACCTCGGCGTCGCCCCCGAGAGAATCGACGATTGAGCAGGCCTAACAGGCGCTGACGTGTGTCAGACGATTCGGTGCTGAGAGGCCCTTGCGCTTCGATTTGGGCCGAAAGCTTATCCTTCCCGTGGTACGCTATCGGGATAAGTAACGATATGAAACTCGCAATGATCGGCTTCGGGCAAGCCGGCGGGAAAATCACCGACCGGTTTCTCGAATACGACTCTACTCGCGGCACTGGTATCATCGGCCACGCCGTCGCGGTGAACACGGCCAAGGCCGATCTTATGGGCCTCGATTACATCCCTAAGGAGAACCGCGTTCTCATCGGTCAATCCGTCGTTAAGGGCCACGGCGCTGGCACCGAACCCGAACTCGGCGAGCGATGTGCGCGGGAGGACATGGAGGAGATTCAAAGCGCCATCGACCAGATGACGAGCAGCGAAATCGACGCTTTCCTCATTATCGCGGGTCTCGGCGGCGGCACCGGCAGCGGCGGCGCGCCGGTCCTCGCGGAACATCTCCAGCGACTCTACGTTGAACCCGTCTACGGACTCGGCGTACTGCCCGCCCGCGACGAGGGCGGCATCTACAACCGCAACGCCGCCCGCTCCTTCCAGGAGTTCGTCAAGAACGTCGACAACCTGCTCGGCTTCGACAACGACGCCTTCAAGACTGGCGGCGAGAGCCTCGGTGAGGGCTACACCGAGATCAACTCCGAAATCGTCTCCCGCTTCGGCGCGCTGTTCTCCGCGGGCGAGGTCGAAGCCCTCGGCGACGACGTGGCCGAAAGCGTCGTCGACGCCTCCGAGATCATCAACACGCTCGGCGAGGAGGGCATCTCCAGTGTCGGCTACGCCAGCGAGGAGATCGAAACCGAAGAGAAGGGACTTCTCGGCCGGCTTCGCGGCGGTAACGACGACAACGGACTGGAAAGCTCCGGCGACGCCACCAACCGCATCACGTCGCTGGTCCGCCGGGCGACGCTCGGCAAACTCACTCTCCAGTGTGAGGTCGACAGCACCGAGCGCGCGCTGCTTCTCGTCTCCGGCCCGCCGGACGCCCTCAACCGGAAAGGCATAGACAAGGCGCGGAAATGGCTCGAGGAGAAGACCGGGTGTATGGAGGTCCGGGCCGGGGACTACCCCCTGCCCAATGAGGACCGGGTCGCGGCCATCGTCGTCCTCTCCGGCGTGACGGAGGTGCCCCGCGTCAAGGAGATGCAACGGACGGCCATCGAGGCCGAGGAGAACGTCGAACAACTCCGAGCAAAAAGCAAAGACGACTTAGAGGACCTTATCGAATACGGCGACGATGATGAGCAGTAAGCTACTGTCGCTCCTCGTCGCCGGGTTGCTCGTTTCGTCGCTGGCCGTTGGCTCAGCGGCGGCCGTCGAGAGCGCCCCCCAGGAGCTTCCCGAAGAGTCAGAAGTCGGTACCGACTACGAGGCCACCTTCGAGTTGACCGAACTGTTCAACGAGTTCGAACAGTGGACGCTCAACGGTGAGACCGAACTCACAAACGTCACGTGGACGGTCGTCCAGTACGACCAGGCCGGCAACCAGATCGACCAGACCTCCACGGACGGTCAGGAGTTCGACGAGGATATCAACATCGACGACGGCACCAGCCGCGTCGAGGTGCAGATTACGGGCACGACGCCCGAAATCGGCAACCTGAGCTACGACCCCGAGGAGCGCTTTACGGTCGCCAACTTCACGCAGGTCCGCGACGGCGGCACCCAGCAGGAGGTCGCCTCCCACGACGCCCACCCCTACACGAACGAGAGCAAGACGGCTCGCAACGCTATCGACAACGCCAGTTCGGTCGTCGAGGACTCGGGCGATTCCGAGGCCGAACAGACGCTACAGAACGCCATCTCGGCCTACGAGGCCGGTAACTTCGACAACGCCGTCGACCTCGCCTCGCAGGCCGAAAACGAGGCGACCCAGACCCAGACGCGACAGAGCTTCCTGCTCTACGGGGCGGCAGCGGTCGTCGTCCTCCTGCTTTTGGGCGGTGGCTACTACCTCTACAAGTCCCGCCAGCAGGGCCCGAGCCGACTCCGGTAGATGGACACGCTCGTTCCGTTCGCGGCGACCGAGCCGAAGACCCGACTCGACGACATCCTCTCGGCGGCCGAACGGGACGACTTCTCGCGGGCGATGCTTCTCGACGTCTGTGAGGCCGTCAGCGACGCCGGCGGTGACCCGACCGTCCTCTCGACGGCCGACGTCGACTGTCCGTATCCCGTCGTCGTGGACGACCGGCCGCTTTCAGAGGCGGTCAACGCCCGCCTCGACCCGCTGACGGCCGTCGTGATGGCCGACCTCGCGTTGGCGACGCCCGATGCCATCGAGCGACTCTACGAGGCCGACGCCGAGGTGGCCATCGCGCCGGGCCTCGGCGGCGGCACGAACGCGCTGGTCGTCCGCCACCCCGAGTTCCGCGTCGACTATCACGACACGTCGGTCCGTGACCACCGCGACATCGCCGCGGCGGTCGGCGCCTCGACGGCGACGGTCGATTCCTTCCGGCTCGCGGTGGACATCGACGAGCGGCGGGACCTCGCCGAGGTGCTCTTACACGGCGAGGGGCGAGCGAAGCGGTGGCTCGAAACCGCCGGTTTCGAACTCGATTCGGGGACCGGTCGAACGCTCGTCAGTCGGGCGTAGCCCTTTGGGGAATAAAGGTCGCCTTCGATGGGGTCGCGTTTGTCGGGGTGGCAAGTATTTTGACCACCGCCAACGAACAGAACGGTGCGTGGGGGACCAACTCCTCGCGCGGGACCGCGTGGCGACCCGACTCCGGTCGAGGGCACCCTGAGGAATCGCCGGGTCGTCGCCCGCCCGTTTTCGGCGACGCCCACCGCCCGACGGCGAGCCTTTTATGCTATGACCGACACAGCATCGAGTGTGTTCGGCGCCGAAGACTACGGTCGGGAGGTCACCGTCGAGGACGCGGACGTCGAGCGACTGCTCGATGTCGGTCCCGAGGACGTCGAGGCCGCGCCGGAACTCTCCTTCGCGCGCAACGTTTTCGTCCCGCTGACGACCGCCTGCCGCTATACCTGCACGTACTGCACCTACTACGACCCGCCGGGACAGGCGTCGCTGCTGTCGCCCGAAGAGGTTCGGGACGTCTGCGAGCGCGGCGCCGACGCCGGCTGTACGGAGGCGCTCTTTACCTTCGGTGACGACCCCGACGACCGCTACACCCGGATTCACGACCAACTCGACGAGTGGGGCCACGACTCGATTCACGGCTACCTCCGGGAGGCCTGCGAGATAGCGCTGGACTGTGGCCTGCTCCCGCACTCGAATCCCGGCGACCAGACCCGCGAGCAGATCGAACAGGTGGCCGACCGCAACGCCTCGATGGGCGTCATGCTGGAGACGACCGCCGAGGTGCAGGCCCACGGCGGCCCCCGGAGCAAGAGTCCGGGCCAGCGACTCAACACGCTCGCCGTCGCTGGCGAGTTGGGCGTGCCCTTCACGACCGGCATCCTCGTCGGCGTCGGCGAGAACTGGCGGGACCGTGCCCAGAGCCTGCTGGCCATCCGCGAACTCCACGAGCGCTACGGCCACATTCAGGAGGTCATCGTCCAACCAGTCGTCGACAACGAGCGCTGGCAGGAGGGGTCGCCAGATATCGACGACATGCGCCGTGTGACGGCGATGGCGCGGTTCGGCCTGCCTGACGAGATCAGCGTCCAGTCGCCGCCCAACCTCGCGCCGGTTCGCGACCTGCTGGATTGCGGCGTCGACGATTTGGGCGGCGTCTCGCCGGTCACCGACGACCACATCAACCCCGAATACAAGTGGCCCGCCCTGCGCGAACTGGAGGACATCGCCGAGGATGCGGGCGTCCCTCTCACCGAGCGCCTGCCGGTCCACGAGCGATACGTCGCGGAGGGGTGGCTCTCCGAGCGCATCGAAGGCGAACTCCGGGCAGAAACCGAGGCTGGACGACGCTACCGGAAGCGACTGGACGACCGCATGGCGTCGTCGTTCACGTAGCTCAGAGCAGCGGCGTGCCGTCGGCCTCCGACCCGAGTTTCGGCCCGACGTCCGCCTCGTCGTCGATGACACGACGCTGCTCGTAGTCGGTCGACCGCTCGACCGGCACGCGGCCGATGGAGCGAATCATGTCGACGTACTCCTGGAACGAGCGGAACTCGCCATAGTCGCCGCCGGCGCGCTTGGTGATCTCCTCGGAGAGAATCGTGCCCATGAAGTCGTCGGCCCCGCAGTTCAGCATCTTCAGCCCCTGTGTGTCGCCGTACTTGACCCACGAGGACTGGATGTGGTCGACGTTGTCGAGAAAGAGCCGCGAGACGGCGATCATCAACTCGTCCTCGTCGGTCGTCGCGCCGGCCTCGACCATGCCGCGCTCCTTCAGCGGCGTGTCGTGGTGGATGAACGAGAGGGGAACGAACTCCGTAATCGCGCCGGTTTCCTCCTGCAGGTCGCGAATCCGGTCGAGATGCATCGCACGATGGGCCTCGTTTTCGACGTGGCCGTACATGATCGTCGCCGTCGTATCGAGGCCGACCTCGGCCGCAGCGGTCATGGCTTCGACCCACTCGTCGGCGCCCACCTTGCCGGGACAGATGACCTCCCGGACCTCGTCGACCAGTATCTCGGCGGCCGTCCCCGGCACGGAGTCGAGGCCGGCGTCCTTGAGCCGCTCGAAGACCTCCACGTAGGACCAGTCGGTACCGCGGCGGGCGTGGTAGGCCTCCTCCGGCGTCATCGAGTGGACGTGGGCGCCCGTGGCGCTCATCGCTTTCATCTGCTCGACGTAGGTGCCGGGGTCGTCGTCGTATTCTTCCGGGGGCTTGTAGTTCAACTCGCCTGCCTCGGCGAGCGATTCGGTTTTGGCCTCCAGTATCTCGCGGTGTTCCTCGTCGAGGGCGAAGGCGGGGTGGAGGCCCGAAACCGAGGTCACCTCGTAGACGCCGCGGTCGACGGCGTCGGCGACGATGTCGCGAGACTGCTCGGGCGTCTTGGTGAAGCCAGCGTTCTCGCCCTCGTAGTCGGCTTCGAACCGCTGGGCGGCGTCCTTGAAGTTGCAGAACAGACAGCCGACGTTGCAGGCGGTCGTGACGTTGTTGTTGATGTTGGCAACGAAGGTGACCTCCTCGCCGACCACCTCCGCGCGGCGGCGGTCGGCGGCCTCCAGCACCTGCTCTTTGCGCTGGAGGTCGATACCCTCGGTGTCGCTGCCGGTCGTCAGCAGTTCGATGGCGTCGTCGACATCGAGGCGGTTGCCGGCCCGCGCTTTCTCCAGCGCGTTTTCGAATGACTGGTCGGTTTCGGGCCGGTGATCGAAGGCGAACTCCTCGCGGGGGACGTTCGCCGACGCCTCGAACGCATCCATATCACCCCCTTCTTTTCGAACCCCAAAACCCCCACGGGTACCGGCGATTCGGTCAGGCGTTCCGGCAGCCGTCTCAGAGCTCGCCGTCGACGGCCGTCTGCATGGCGTCACTGTTGTAGGCTTCCCCGTAGTCGCCGTCGGGTGTCATGACGATGACGCCTGCCGACCCCTCGACGAGGTCGCCGAACTCCGCGACCGCGGCGTCGGCCGCCTGTTGGGCGTCGAGGCCGTCCTCGAGGAACTGGCTGGCGCGACGGGAGAGGTTCAGGCGGGCGATGTCCTCGCCGGCGCCGGTGGCCGAGACGCCACCGACCTCCGAGCAGTAGAAGCCGGAACCGATTTGCGGCACGTCGCCGACCCGCCCCGCAAGCGCCAGCCACCGGCCGCCCGTCGAGGTGGCCGCGGCGATGTGGTCGCCGTCCGTGGCGACCGCGCCGACGGTGTCGTGGTCGCGGTCCGTGGGAGTGTCGTCGGAATACTGCTCCCCTTCGGGGTCGCCGCCGAAGCGCTCGGAAACCCACTCGGCGTGATTTTGCTTGTCGCCCTCGGGATACTCGTCGAGGTCGTCCCACTTCTCCTGCATCCGCTCGGACCACAAATCGACGCCCGTCTCGACGCCGTAGGCCTCCGCGAGGTCGACGGCGTGGACGCCCGACAGCATGACGTGCGGCGTCTCCTCTTTGACGAGACGGGCGACGTCGATGGCCGCCTCGACGCCCGGCATACTGCAGGCCGCGCCGGCCTCGCGGTCGTCGGTCATCAGGCCCGCGTCGGTTCGGATGTAGCCGTCCGACTGGACGGCCGACCCGACGCCCGCATTGAACCACGGGTCGGCCTCCAGTGTCCGAATCGCCGCGCGGACCGCCTCCGTCGGATCGGTTTCGTCGGTACCTGCGGCGGCCGCCTCGTCGAGTACCTGCTGACGCTCGTCGGGTTCGTCGGGCGGGCTTCCGGCGCCGCCATGGACGATGATGCGCATATCTCGACTGCGGCCGACGGCGAGTTACGCCTTGTGCCTTCGGGCAGTTTCGGACGGTCGGCCACTTGATAAAGTCCTTCCCGTTTGTTCATGCAAAATTCGCCGCGAGAGCGGTACGCCTTTCAGGGGGCCCGTAGAATTCCATCCATATGGGATACGACAAAGTCGAGGTGCCCGCCGAGGGCGAGAAAATCGAGGTAACGGAGGACGACGAACTCGTCGTACCTGATGACCCCATCATTCCCATCATTCACGGGGACGGAATCGGGACGGACGTGGGACCGGCCGCACAGAAGGTGCTGCAGGCCGCCGCGGACGCGACGGGACGGGAGATTCACTGGATGCGCGTCTACGCGGGCGAATCCGCCCGCGAACGCTACGACGAGAACCTGCCCGAGGAGACCGTCGACGCCATCCGGGAGTACAAGGTCGCCATCAAGGGCCCGCTGACGACGCCCGTCGGCGCCGGCTTCCGGAGCCTCAACGTCGCGCTGCGCAAGAAGCTCGACCTCTATACGAACGTTCGGCCGACCTACCACCTCGACGGCGTCCCCTCGCCCGTCAAGCGCCCGGAGCAGATGGACATGGTCTCCTTCCGGGAGAACACCGAGGACGTCTACGCCGGCATCGAGTGGGAGGCCGGCACCGACGACGTCGAGAAGGTCCGTGACTTCGTCGAAGACGAGATGGGCTTCGATTCGACCATCCACGACGGTCCCGTCGGCATCGGCATCAAGCCCATCACCGAATTCGGCACCAAGCGCCTCGTCCGCAAGGCCATCGACTACGCCCTCGAAAACGACCGCGATTCGGTCACGCTCGTCCACAAGGGCAACATCATGAAGTTCACCGAAGGCGCCTTCCGCGACTGGGGCTACGAGGTCGCCGAGGAGGAGTACGGCACCGAAGTCATCACCGAGGACACGCTCTGGGAGGAGCGTGACGGCGAACAGCCCGAGGACGCCGTCGTCGTCAACGACCGCATCGCCGACAACATGCTCCAGCAGATCCTCACCCGGACCGACCAGTACGACGTGCTGGCGCTGCCGAACCTCAACGGCGACTACCTCTCGGACGCCTGTGGCGCCCAGATCGGTGGCCTCGGCATCGCGCCCGGCGCCAACATCGGCGACGGCCGCGTCCTCGCCGAGCCCGTCCACGGCTCCGCACCCAAGTACGCCGGCCAGGACAAGGTCAACCCCTCCGCGATGATCCTCTCCGGCCGCATCATGCTCGAACAGATGGGCTGGGACGACGCCGGCGACCTCATCCGCGACGCCGTCGAGCAGACCATCTCCTCGAAGAAGGTCACCTACGACATCGAACGCCAGATCGAGGGCGGCGAGAAACTCGCGACCAGCGAGTACGCGCAGGAAGTCGTCGACAACCTCTACGACCTCGCCTAGGGTCGTTGTAGCTAAATTTCGTTTTCTTATTTCGCTTCGTTGTTCCCATCGTCCATTTATAAATAGAGCTTGGCGACTGCTCAACCGTCAACAGCCGGAAAGCCCTCGGCGCGCTGGCGGTCGCTGAATGGGATACCCTCCCTTCGGTCGGGTAGTGCCCGTTCAGCGACTCCCCTCCGGCGCCACCGCGCCTCGCCCTTTCCGTCCTCCGAGGAACTGCACCGCGCCTGCCCTTCCCCGGGTTGCGCGGGCTTACGGCCCGCTCACCGCACCGAGGACTCGCTTCGCTCGCCCTCACAACAGCTCGCGAGGGTCGTCGAGAGCGACCACTCGCTCCCGGCCAATTAACCATTCAATAGGCGCGCGCTGGGCGACCGCCGCGAACGCTCCCGTGAGCGGCGGTCGGACGAAACCGTGCGAGGGACGACCGACTGAGCGCAGCGAAGGAGGGAGTCGGCTGGGGAGGTGTGTGGTTCGGTCCCTGGCGGAATCGAAGGGCGAAGTCGGCTGGCGACGAAGTGGGGTCGCTAAGCGGGCTCTATCCGAACGAAGTGAGGATATCCCGCTGAGCGACCGCCACCCGGCTGAGGGCTTCGGAGGTTGCGGTCCCTTTCGAGTAACTGTCCTAAGAAAATCCGAATTTAAATAGTCCTAGGCGGGGTCTTCAGCCACCTCGATAACCTCAAGACGCACGTCCCCCTCGGGAACCCCGAGTCGAGCGAACTGGGTCCGCACGTGTTCTTTGGCGGCTTCGATAGCCTCGCCCCGTTCCTCGAAGCCGCGCGGCATCGGGGACTCGAAGGCGACCTGAATCTCCTCGCCGTCGATGGTCTGGGTCGTCCCGCCGCTTTCGACCCGGTAGAAGGCATCGCAGACCCACACGTAAGGCGCCTCGTCGTCGGGCGCGCCCCGGAACTGCGGTGGGTCCTCGCCGCGCTCGTAGAGCGTCCCGGTAAGCGCCGTCCCCCCGGCGTGCCCACGGATGTGAAGCATACGCACACTACGACGTTGCGGGATAAAAACCGTGCGCCGAACGGGGTAGTTGCCGGGTCAGGCCTCGGCGTCGGCCATCGCGACGTAGGTGTGGGTGTCCTCGACGCCGTCGAGGTTCTGGATTTCGGTGGCGGCGATGTCCTTGACGTCGGCCGGCGACGGCACGTCGACCTTGGCGATGAGGTCGACGTCGCCGGCGACGATGTGGGCGGAGACGACGCCCTCGATGCCCTCGATGTCCCGCTTGAGGCGGTCGGCTTCGCCGGTGTGAGCCTTGACCATGACGTATGCGACGACCATTTCAGACACCTCCCGCGGCGACCGCGTGGTCGTTGCCGCCGACGATAATCTGCTGGACGTCCTGCAGGACGCTGAAATCGGCGATGACGACGAGTCGGTCGCCGACTTCGAGGGAGACGTCGGGGTGGGGCAGTTCCAGCGCTCCCGATTCCTTGCCGAACGCCAGTACCCGCGCGTCGGCGGGCAGCTCCAGCTCCGAGAGGGTGTACCCGCGCATCGGCGAATCCTCGGTGACGGTCAACTGGACGAGCTGGAGGTTCTGAGCGATGTCGGCGACGGCGCGGACGTTGCCGCCGACCAGCGCGTTCTTGGCGGCGATAGCGCCGAGCCGTTCGGGGTAGATGACCTCGTCGACGTCGGAGGCGTACTTGCTGATGACGTACTCGCGGTAGTCGTCGTCGACCCGGAGGACGGTCCGACAGCCGTGGGACTTGGCGATCATGCAGGCGATGACGTTGGCGGTGAAATCACCGGAGAGGCCGCCGAGGCCGTCGGCGTCTTCGAGGCCGGCGCTCACGAGGGTCTCCTCGTCGCTGCCGTCGCCCCGTACCACCTCGAAGCCCTCGTCTTCGAGTCGTTCGACCTTCGTCTCCTCGGGTTCGATGAGCACGACGTCGTGGCCCTCATCGCGCAGCACGCGGGCGGTTCGCATCCCCACGCGGCCAGCTCCAACGATAACGAATCTCATGGGGGTCCCTACGGCGACCGGCCCCAATAATGTTACTCTGTGACATGGTGTCTTGGGCCAAACCTTTTTCGAGACGGTCCGCGAACACCCGGCATGGTTCGTGCGTTTATCATGGTGAGGGCCGGCGCCGGCCACGCGGAGTCGCTTCTGGAGACGGTTCGGGGCCTCGAACGCGTCGTCGAGGCCAACATCGTCGCCGGCGATTTCGACATCATCGTCGAAGCCGAGGGCGAGGAAGTCTACGACGTTATCAACTCCGTGGCGACCGAAATCCGGTCGACTGACGGCGTCAGCGATACGAAGACGTACGTCTGTCTCGAGTGACACCCACCCGTCAGTCCTCGTAGGGGTCGCCGTGCCGTTCGACCCACGCCTGCAGTTCCTCACGCTGTGCCTCCAGCCGCGGTGACGTCTCCGCGTATGCGTGGTCGAAGACGTCGTCGGAGTCCGGGGAGGCGGTTTCGGCCTCCTTTCGTGCCGCATCGAAGGTCGTCTCGGCCTCGGTGCGGGCCTCGGCGACGAACTCCTCGTCGACGATGCCGGCCTCGCGTAGCCACGCCTCGAAGCGGTCGATGGGGTCTCGGGTCCGCCACTCCGGGAAGGACTCGCGGTCCGCGTAGCGGTCGGGGTCGTCGCTCGTGGTATGGGGACCCTGCCGGTAGGTCAGGCTCTCGACCAACACGGGCGTTCCCTCCCGAGCCATCACCAGCGCCTCGTCGACGACCTCGTAGACGGCCAGCGGGTCGTTGCCGTCGACGCGGACGCCCTCGAAGCCGTAGGCGTCGGCCTTTTCCGCGATGGTGTCGCTCGCGGTCTGTCTCGTCTCGGGCGTCGAGATTGCCCAGCCGTTGTTCTCACAGAAGAAGACGACGGGCGTCTCGAAGACGCCGGCGAAGTTGAGGCCTTCGTGGAAATCGCCCTCGCTGGTGGCGCCGTCGCCGAAATAGCAGATGACGGCCTCGTCGGTGTCCTGATAGTTGGCGGCCATCCCCAGTCCTGTCGCATGCGGAATCTGGGAGGCGATGGGCACCGCCTGCGGGAGGATGGGAACGTCGTGGTCCGAGCCGAATTCCGGGTAGCCGCGGCGAAAGCGGAGGATGTCGGCCATCGGGACGCCGCGGGCCAACTGCATCGCGTTCGACCGATAGGTCGGCGCCAGCCAGTCCTCGTCGCCCATCGCCAGCGCGGCGGCGACCTGCGAGGCTTCCTGACCGCGGTACGGCGGATAGCCGCTCATCCACCCCTGTCGCTGGAGGGCGAAGGCACGCTCGTCGAAGACCCGCGCGCGGACCATCTCTCCGAGGAGACGCCGGGACCGTTCGGGGTCTATCTTCTCGGGGTCGCGCTCACCGATAACGCGGTACATACCGCTCCCTCGTTCGGCGGGGCCAAAGCCGTGACGGCTGGACGGATAAACCAAAGAGGCTCGACACCCTAGGCCGGGTATGGTCTCCGCCTTCGAAGCCGTGGGCTTGCTCGTGCTCCTCGGCATCAACACCGCGCTGGCCGCCGTGTTGACTCGGGTGTTCCGGACCCGCCTCGACACGCGGTGGGGCGGTGCGCTCTATACGGTCCTGCTGACGCCCGTCGCGTTGCTCGTCGTGACGCTGTTTCTCGGACAGGTGCTCGGCCCCGACCTCGGTGACGCCGCGACGGTCGTCGGCCTGACCGTCCTCGTCCCGCTGACGGTCGGTATCGCCTTCGATTACTTCTGGATGCCAGCCCCGGAGGACGTCGAGGTGCCCGACACGCTGTGAGCAGCGAGCGGAACGGGTTATAAATCGAGCAGGTTCGTCACGGCCCGTTCGGCCGCGGCGATGACCTCCTCCGGGGACTGCGTCGCGTCGATGCGGACGAACCGCTCGGGTTCGGCCTCGATGAGTCGCTCGTAGTTCTCCTCGACCTGCCCGAGGTAGTCGACCGTCTCGAACTTGTTGGTCGCGCCCGCGCGCTCGGCGCCGACGTGTGGCGGCACCTCGAAGTACAGCGTCGCATCGGGCGGCCGCGTGAACGGCTGGTGGATGCCGCGAACGTACTCCATCGGCCGCTTGAGCACCCCTGACAGCGTCGCGCCCTGATAGGCGTACCGCGAGTCCGAATAGCGGTCCGAGACGACGACTTTCCCCTCCTCTAAGGCCGGCCGAACCACCCGCGAGAGGTGGTCAGCGTGGTCGGCGGTATATAAGAACAGTTCCGCCAGCGGGTCCGCCTCGTCGTCGCCGATGGAGCGATTGACCGCCTCCCCGTACCACGACTCGGTCGGCTCTCGGGTGAACACCGTCTCCTCAGCGGGGAGAACATCCTGCAACGCCTCGGCGACGGTCGACTTCCCACTGCCGTCGAGGCCCTCCAGCGTGATGAGCATATCCGAGCGTTGTCGTCGGCGCTTAAGAGTGGCCGGGATATTCGGCGGCCGACTGCTATATCCACGAACATGCATACCACCCAAAATACACAATCGTTTTTACGCACGAACACGCCACGTCAGGTATGCCCGCCTACACCGCGACCGTGACCGTGCGGCTGAAGCACGGCGTTCTCGACCCGGAAGCCGAGACGACCCAGCAGGCCCTCGAACGGCTTGGCTTCGACCTCGAGGACCTGCGGTCGGCCGACCGCTTCGAGGTCGACCTCGATGCCGAGGATGCCGACGCGGCCGCCGAACGCGCCACCGAGATGGCCGAACGCCTGCTCGCGAACCCGACCATCCACGACTACGACGTGGAGGTCACCGAAGCCTGATGACGGTCGCAATCACGATGATGGCGACGTCCGACTCACACACGAGGTGTTCGTCGTGACCGTCGCCATCATTCGCTTCGGAGGCTCCAACTGCGACCGCGACGCCCTCCGCGCGCTGGAGCACCTCGGCATCGACGCCGAAATCGTCTGGCACGAGGACGGTCTGCCGGCCGACGCCTCCGGCGTCATGATTCCCGGCGGCTTCTCCTACGGTGACTACCTGCGGGCCGGCGCGATGGCCGCCCGCTCGCCCATCATGGACGAAGTTCGCGAAGCGGCCGACGACGGCACGCCCGTCCTCGGCGTCTGCAACGGCGCCCAAATCGGCTCCGAGAGCGGCCTGACGCCCGGCGCCTTCACGACCAACAAGAGCGCCCGCTTCCAGTGTGAACCCGTCCATCTCCGCGTCGAGAACGCCGACACGCCGTGGACGGCCGCCTACGAGGAAGGCGAGGTCATCGAAGTCCCCATCGCCCATGGCGAGGGCCGCTTCGAACTCCCCGACGACCACCTCGAAACGCTCAACGACGAGGACCGCGTCATCTTCCGCTACTGCGACGCCGACGGCAACGTCACCGACGCGGCGAATCCCAACGGCTCGAAGGAGAACGTCGCGGGCGTCCTCGGCGAATCCGACAACGTCGCGGTGCTGATGCCCCACCCCGAACGGGTCTCGTTGCCGGATATCGGCCCGACGGACGGACAGGGCGTCCTCGACGGCTTCGCCTGATTTCCGAACTGCCGCAGAAGGAGATTGACTCCGTTTTTTAAGATTAGTTAACGAGCGGCTGGTTGTACGTCGTCTCCTCGGCCATCACGTACTCCCACGTCGCCTCGCACTCGCAGGTGACCTCCTCGAAGACGGAGGGGTCCTGCCGGAGGTCGAAGTCCTTGATGGCCGTCTGGACGAGGTCGTCGCACTCCCCGCAGTTGTGCGGGCCGCGGTCGGAGCCGTGGCCGACGGGGTCCGAGACGACGATGGCGTCGACGTCCGCGGTCGATTCCAGCACGTCGGCGACCGACCACAGCCACGGCGGCCGATAGCCGCCGTCGTGGTAGAGTTCCTCGACCATCGTGTGCCGCTGGACGTTACAGGGGTTCATCGAGACGGTGTGGCAGCCGTCGACGCCCGCGCATTTCCGCACCGACCGCTTCATGTCCTCGACGGCGTCCGGTTCCGCGAGGAAGGGCGGCTTCATGAGAAGGTAGGCCTTGACGCCGGCGTCGGCGGCCTTGGCTTCTGCACACGCATCCTCGAAATCCTCGAAATCGAAGTACTTGTTGACGGCGTCGTGGCGGACCCGGTCGGTCGCGGTTTCGAGGCCGACGGCGACGTCCGTCTCGATGCCGCGGTCGGTGAACTCCCGGAGTTTCTCGCGGTCGACGAAATCCGGCAGGGACTCGACGACCATCCGGTCGCGGTCGGCGAACGTCTCGGCGATGGCATCGCGCGTCTCGGCCGGGACCTCCCGCTCGTCGAGGAAGGACCCGGAGGTGTATATCTTGATGAGGCCGGCCTTCTCGTCGCCGTCGAGGTTCTCGGCTTCGTGGTCCAGACAGTATTCGATCTGGGTCATCAGGTTCTCGTGGCCGACGCTGCCGCCGTCGACCGATTCGGCGACGTAGCCGCACATCGTACACCCGCCGGCGCGGGCCCACCGACAGCCGCCGGTGTTGAGGATGATGGTCAAAGACTGGTAGACGCCGTCGGGGGTGTTGTCCTCGTCGAGCCAGACCCGCGTCGGTTCGGTTGGGTCGTAGGTCTCGTCGTTGCGGGCCCGGATGTCGCGCATCACCTCGTTGTGCGCGTCCATCCCTCGGCCCTGCTCGTAGGCGTCGGGACTCGGTTGACTCATTGGCGGCCCTAATATACGAGCGCGGATAGCCGTGTCGTTCCAGCCTCGACTGCCGGTCTTATCGGCTGGCACCGAATATGGGCGCGGTCAGCCGCCACAGCACGGCACCGAGGCCCGCGCCCCCAGCATTGATGAGGCCGTCGAGGAGTGACATCGTCCGATAGGAAAGCGTCCCCTGCAGGAGTTCGATGAAGGCGCCGTAGAGGGTCGATATCCCGGCCGCGAGCAGGAGCGCGCGCCGGTCGGCCGACAGTCGGGCGTAGCCGATGGCGCCGGCGAATCCGGCGTAGGCGATGACGTGGAGATAGACGGTCGTGCCGATACCGAACAGGGTCCGCGGGACGCCGTCGTCGACGACCGTCACCGACGAATAGAGGATGACGACCGCACAGGCGAGGACGCCAGCGTAGCGGAGCGCTCGGGGCGCGACCGGCAAGGAACGGCTCACGCTCGACGCGTGCCACGGCGCCATATTTAAACCCCCGGTTCGTCCCGGTCACGATACTACCCCCTAGCCCCGAAGAACCGGCGGCGCCTGCCGCGTTCGGACGCCGCCCCCGGTTTTCGCCCTCGTGAAGGTGTTCGGGCGGATGGCGACGATGTAACTGATAGTGGTTTCGCAACGGTGGCAACTATTACGCCAATTGCGACCCTGTATCTAGTGGGATAAGTTATCATGACAAATTTAGGTGGATTCCACGACCACGTCGCTCGCGTCGACCTCTCGGAGGGCGACGTCGCCTACGAGGGCGTCGACGACGACGACGCGCGAAAGTACATCGGGGCGCGCGGTCTCGGTGTCAAGTACGTATTCGACCAGGGGACGGACGTCGACCCGCTCGGACCCGACAATCTGCTGGCCTTCATGAACGGGCCGCTGACGGGCTCGCAGACGACCATGAGCGGGCGTATCGCCGTCTGTACGAAATCGCCGCTCACCGGGACGGTCACCGACAGCCACCACGGCGGCTGGTCCGGCGCTCGCCTGAAATGGGCCGGCTTCGACGGCCTGCTCTTCGAAGGGAAGGCCGACAAACCGGTCTACGCCTACATCGAAGACGGCGAGGTAGAGCTTCGGGACGCCTCGCACATGTGGGGCTATGGCGTCCACGAGACGCGCGACGAACTGGAAGACGAACTCGACGGGGAGTACGGCAAGAACCTCTCGATGATGGCCATCGGGCCGGGTGGCGAAAACCAGGTCAAGTACGCCAACATCGTCAACGAGGACGACCGGGCCTCGGGCCGCGGCGGCACCGGCGCCGTCATGGGCTCGAAGAACCTCAAGGCCGTCGTCGTCAAATCCAGCACGAAGATGCCGAAGCCCGCCGACCCCGAGACCTTCAAACAGGGCCACAAGCAGGCGATGGAGGTAATCCGGGAATCGGACGTGACCGCGCCCAACGAGGGCGGCCTCTCGCTGTACGGCACGAACGTCCTGATGAACGCCACCGAGGAGATGGACGGCCTGCCGACCCGGAACGGCCGATATACCTCGACCGAAAGCGAGGCCACCGAGTCCCCGAGCGAACCCAACATCGACTCCGAGAAGGTCTCCGGGGAGAACGTCCGGGAGAACATCTTGGTCGACGAGCCGACCTGCCATTCCTGTCCGGTCGCCTGTAAGAAGGAAGTCGAGGTCGACGTCACCCACAAGGGCGAGGACATGAACGTCCGCATGGAGTCCTACGAGTACGAATCCGCGTGGGCGCTCGGGCCCAACTCCATGAACGACGACCGCGACAAGGTCGCCGTCATGATCGACCTCTGTAACGACCTCGGCATCGACACCATCGACTCCGGCAACATGCTCGCGATGGCGATGGAGGCCTCCGAGAAGGGCTACATCGACGAGGGCATCGACTGGGGCGACGCCGAAGCGATGATCGACATGCTCGAGAAGATCGGCCACCGCGACGGCGACCTCGCCGACACGCTCGCGGAGGGCGCCGAAGGCGTCGCCGATGCGCTCGACGCCCACGACTGCCGTCTCGACGTCAAAGGTCAGACGATGGCCGCCTACGACCCCCGGTGTATGAAGGGCATGGGCATCGCCTACGCCACGTCGAACCGCGGGGCCTGCCACCTGCGGGCCTACACGCCCTCCGCCGAAATCCTCGGCCTTCCCGAGAAGGTCGACCCCATCGAATGGGAGGGCAAAGCGGAACTGTCCGCCACCTTCCAGGACATGCACGCCATCAGCGACTCCTTCGACATCTGCAAGTTCAACGCCTTCGCCGAGGGCATCGAGGAGTACGTCCTCCAGTACAACGGCATGACCGGCCGCGACGTCAGCGAGAAAGAACTCAAAAAGGCCGGCGAACGCATCTGGACCCTCGAACGCTACTACAACAACCTCGTCGGATTCGACGGCTCCGACGACTCCCTGCCGGACCGCTTCGTCGAAGGCCACGAGGACGCCGTCCCCGGTCAGGGCGGCGTCGAGGGCAGCCTCGTCGAACTCGACCAGATGAAAGAGGCCTACTACGAGCACCGTGGCTGGGTCGACGGCGTCGTCCCCGACGAGAAACTCGACGAACTCGACATCGACGTCGGGCCCGGGACCGGCGTGAGTGCTGGCGACTCTGCGGCGCCGGCTGACGACTAGCGAACTTTTTGCACGGGCGGCCTGCGGCCGCCCGGCAAAAACTTCGATGAAAAAGACACGGCGGGCCTCCCTCGCCTCACGGCTCACTTCGTTCGCCGTTCGGCATATCCGAGACTCCTCACTCCGTTCGGAGTCTCGCAACCGGTCGGCCCTTGGTCCCGCGCTCGCTTCGCTCGCGCGGCGAACCGCCTCGGGGGCGACCTTCGGACGCCCCCGAAGCGGATGCAAGCTACCTATTTTTGTAAAAACGTCTACGTCGCCGAGTGGATGGTGTAGTTACGCCGTCGCCGCTTCGTACTGCTCTCGCGTAACGGTGTATCGTCGGAGGTCGCGCATCTCATCGTCCTTCGTGATCCAGTTTCGCAGGAGGCCGTCGTACTGGCCGCCGTGGGCCTCGATGTACTTCTCGATGGCCCGGCGGGACTGCTCGTTGCCCGGCTGGTGGGAGGCACCGACCACTTCGAGGTCGAGGTCCTCGAAGGCCCACTGCATCAGCGCGGCGGCTCGCTCGCCGGAGTAGCCACGGCCCCAGAACGGCTTGCGGAACCAGATGCCGAGGCCGCCGGTCTTTCGGTCTCACGCGAACCGCATGTTCGTCAGGCCGACGAACTCGCAGGCGTCGTCTTCGCTGTCTCGGGGATAGACGACGTAGGTCGCCTGCTTGCGACTCTCCCACTCGTCTTCGAGTTCGTCGAGGTAGTCGTCGGTCTCCCACATCACGTGCTCGTAGCCTGTCGAGGCCTCACAAAGTACGGCCGACTCAGGTCGAGTCCTTCCCGATGACGACCGACTCGCGCAGTTCGAGCGCGCTTTCGAACTCCGCGCGGCGGTCGAGTTCGCCGCCGAGTTGCTTGAGATGCTCGGCGTGGGTGCGTCGCAGGGCCTGCCACTCCCGGTCGTTGAGGCCCATCTCCTCGCCGACCTCGGCCCAGTGGCCCTCCGCGACGAGGAAGACGGCTTCGGCTTCGTCCTCGTAGACGCACTCGTAACGCCGGACGTACTCCGCCAGACGCGGTTCGAGAAACACCTGCGCGCGGTCCGCGAGGTCCGGCAGGCGCTCGCCGGAGACCGAGGCCTTCGCGGCGCCGAGCACCAGCGCGTTCCCTTTCAGCGGCCCGCCAGCCATCTCAGCCCCCGGCGCGAATCGCCTTCTGTTCGAACTTCCCGATGAGCGGTTCGAGGACCTCGGCGTCGCCCTCGAACGCGACGGTGACCTCGTTGAGGGTAATCGAGCCGACGGGGTTTACCTTCCGCTCGTCGAGCGACACACTCCAGCCGTCGCCCTCGACGCGGTCGCCGCCGTCGACGGCCTCGCCGCCGAGGTTCTCGAGGTACTGGACGGCCAACCGCTGGGAGATACCACGGAACTCGCGTGTCTCCTGCATCTATCCACCGGCCACCGGCGGGAAGACGCTCACCCGGTCGCCGTCGTCGAGTTCCGTCTCGGTCCCCCCCAGATGGACGACCTCCCGGCCGTTCTTGAGGACGGTCAACTGCGGTTGGATGTCGCCGTCCTCGTCGAGTAGTTCCCCGACGAGTTCGGGGTATTCCTCCTCGATGGACAGCAACACATCGCCGATGGTCGCATCGTCGTCGGCCTCCCAGTCGACGGTTTTCTGACCGACCGCCGCCCGGAACGTCGCGAAGAACCGCAGTTCCAGTTCCATGGCGCCCCGTTGGTCCGCGTCCGTCATAAATCGGAGAGTCGCACGCCGTCCTCGACGAGGCGGGCGTTGCGCTCGCGGTCCAGTTGGGCGGCGAGCCAGTCGTGTTCGTACAGTTGGGCGATGAGGTCGGCATACAGGTTCCGCCACGCGATGGCGAAGATGGGCGATTGCCCCCACGCGCGCAGTTCGGGGACGAACTCGTCGTATTTCTCGCCGCGTGCCTCGAAGTGTTCGATGACGTCGAGGACGGCGCTTGCGGCCTCGGTGTCGTCGTCGGCGTCGTCGAGCAGTCGGTTCAGCCGCTTGTTGTACCCCTCGACGGCCCGCTGCATGTCCTGTGCCGCGCCGCCGTCGTCCTCGGGAAGCGACTCCAGAAGCGGTCCGGGGACGCCCAACTCGATTTCGTCCATGGGTGATACTGGAACCACCCGACCAAAAAGGTGGCCGGCGATGGCGCGGCGTCAGCGATTCCGGGTCCCCGACGAGAGGGCGTAGCCACCGAGGACCAGCAGGCCGAACATGAGCGCGTCGACCACCGAATAGGCGCCGACGACGAGTACCTCCAGATAGATGGCCCCGGTAACCAGCGTGGTATGCGGGAGCGACCAGAGGACGGCGTAGCCGACGAGGACGCCGAGAAACGCCGCGAGGGTGCCGACACCGAGCACCGACGGCGGGTCGTCGTTCGCGGTCGAGCCGTAGGCGTACCCGACCGCGGCGAAGCCGACCACGGCGACGGTCGTCCACAGGAGTTTGGTCGACAGCGACAGCATCGCCACGTCGAGGGTTTCCCTGACGACGCGGAACGTCGGCAGCGACCGTAACGGAACCACGACGGCGGCGATACAGAGTGTCGGCACTGCGAGGAGGGCAGGGCGGTCCATACACGGCCGTTCAGCCGAGTTCGTGAAAAAAGCTACCGCTCGGCGACCGCTATCGCTCCTCGCAATGCCGAACGTCGACGGCCGACCCGCGGGTCGCCTCGACCATCGCCCGGCCGTGACAACTCGCCCGGCCGACGCCGAAGGCCTTCGGCCCCTCGAAGATGACCTCGTCGCCCGGCCGAATCGACGCGTCGGCGTCGATGACGCCCGGCGCGAGGACGCTCCCGCTCGGAACGAAGCCGTCGATTTCGACGGTCTTGGTCGGCGCATCGCTTTCCTGCCACGCGTGGGCGCCGGCGCCGGTCAGCGACAAGGTGCCGTACTGGGCGACCTGCGTCGCCAGCAGTTCGCCGTCGGCATCGCGAACCCGGAGTTTCGGATACCGACCCTCCGTCGAGATGTTCTCGCCGAAGACCTCGTCGCCCGCGCCCTCGCCGAACTGGTAGTCGGCGATGGCCCGGACGATGGACTGCTCGCGCTCACTTTTATAATAACTCTCCTCGCCCTGCAGGGCCTTCGCGAGGTTTCCGAGGGATTCGGTCGTCGTCGGGTGGTCTTCGACGGTGTATTCGAACTCGATGCCGAGCGACTCCTCGACGCGCTCGCAGATCTCCCGGTAGCCCTCGCCCGGGACGTGGGCGATGTGGCGGTCGTAGTCGGCGCGTTCCAGATAGCGTTCCAGCACCGCGGCGACGAACTCGATTTCGGTCGCGGTCCACTCGCCGGTCACCACGCTGTCGTAGTGTTGGGCGGGATAGGTCGTCTCCAGTTCGCTCGGGACGACGCCGATAGGTGAGGTCATCGAGACGACGTGGCCCCGATACTGGATGGCGTCCATGAACTGCCGGTGGCTCTGGGAGTCGCTGTAGGGCTTCCGTGCCGAACACGGCACGAGGACGAGCGGGCCCTTCAGGCGGCGCTGATACCGACTCGTCACCCGGTCGGCGAAGCGCTGAATCTCGGGCCGACGAATGCTGTCGTCCGTCGCGGCCAGCAGTTCGTTCCGGCGGAAGACGGGCGTCCGTTCCTCGACGTAAGCGTACTGCTGGTCGAGGCGGCGGAAGGCCGCGGTCAGCCACGCCTCGTGGCGGGCCTGGCCCTCGATGTAATCCCGGAGACGACCCTGTGAGATGCGGTGGCGGACCCGGGCCATCTCCGCGCGGAGGGCGTTGGCGTTGTGCTCGGCACAGTCGGCGCGGGAGAACTCCGAGACCGACTGTTGACAGGCCTCACAGGCACACGGCAGTTCGTCGAGGTCTTCGAGGAACTCCTCGCCGTCCGTGGTCAGATAGAAACCGTCGAGGCCGCGCGTCCGGGCGCGTGTCTCGTCCAGCAGGTCGACGCCGGCGTAGACCAGCGTCGCCGCGTTAGCGGGGGTGGCGACGCCCGAGAGGTACAGTGCGGTGTCGTCGGGAACCGCCTCCTTCGTCTCCAAGAGAGCCTCCACGAACGCCTCGGCGTGGCCAGCGTAGCCCGGCGCGCCGGCCAGCACGTAGGCGTCGGCGCCGTAATCGTCGGCCGTCCCCGGCGAGACGACGGCCGCGCTCGGGAAGTCGACGTCGGGGTAGTCGACTGCGAAGGCCTCCTCGACCGGCTGTTCGGTGCCCGGCGGCAACGCTCGGTGGGGCAGCACCGTCAGCGTCGATTCGTCGCCGTCCGGCACCTCCTGTGTCTCGTGCCAGCGACTGCCGGCGTCCTCGACGATATCGTCGACGAGCGCCGGCGTCGAAACCGGCTCCGAGAGGCGCAACTCGCCCCGACGAGCGGCGCCGTCGCGGGCGTGAACCTCGAAATACTCGGTCATGGCTGTCCTTCGTCGGCCGGTCCGTAATTGTCCGTCGGTTCGGCCCGCCCGTGGCGCGTCGTGGAACGTGTCGCTTTTCAAGACGCGCCGCTCACCCGGTAGTATGGCATTCAGTACGTCCCCCCGGAGGTGTCGGCTGTGAGTCGCGAGTACACCGAAATCACGGTCATCGGGGAGGACGACACCGGACTCATCGCCCGGGTGACGACCCTGCTCTTCGAGCGGGACATCAACATCGAGGACCTCGACCAGGCGGTCCGCGATGGCGTGTTCCGCATGACGATGTCGGTCGACACGTCGGGGATGACCTGCACGGAGGCTGAACTCCGCGAGGCCCTTGACGAACTCGGCGACGACCTCGGCGTCGAGGTGCAGGTCCGATTCCCGGCCGACCGCGAAACCCAGACCATCGCCGTCCTCGTCACGAAGGAATCCCACTGTCTCGAAGCCCTCTTCGAGGCGTGGGCCGACGGCGAGTTGGGCGCCGAAATCAGCGTCATCATCGGCAACCACGACGACCTCGAACCGCTGGCCGACCACTACGGCGTCGACTTCCACGACGTCGGCGACGAGAAGGGCAGTCCCGACGAGGAGCGCCTGCTGGAGGTGCTGGACGACTACGATACGGACCTCATCGTGCTGGCGCGCTACATGCGCATCCTCAGTCCGAACGTCGTCTTCCGATACGAGGACCGCATCATCAACATCCACCCGAGCCTCCTGCCGGCCTTCCCCGGCGCCGAGGCCTACCGGCAGGCCCGCGAGGAGGGCGTCCGCATCGGCGGCGTCACCGCCCACTACGTGACGACCGACCTCGACCAGGGACCAATCATCACCCAGCGGGCGTTCAACGTTCCGGCGAAGGCCGACGTCGAGGAAATCGAACGGCGCGGCCAGCCGCTGGAGGCCGAGGCCCTGCTCGAAGCCGTCCGACTGCATCTCGACAACGCCGTCCACGTCTATCACGGCCGCACGGAGTATCGCGACGACGTCGACCCCGAGGATTATCAACTGGGACTTCCCGAGTCGTTCGAGGAGCGCCAACCGGACCGGCCAGTCGACGGTCTCGGCGGCGTCGTCTCCCGAAGCGCGGACGGCGAGTAACCCATAGCTTTTTTTTAGGCTAGCCTAAAATCGAGTGCGGAGCCGGGACGAACGACTGCTCGGTTCGTTCCGACGACACCGGGATTCCGGACACGCCGTGGGCATCGCCCGGAATCGTGGCGTGCCGTTCCGCGTCTGTCCCCTTCTGCGATACCCCGACGCGTAGTAAAAGGACCGCGTTAGGCGTGAGCGCCGTTCGATTCCTCGT
The DNA here is from genome assembly GCF_037031205.1 of Natronomonas amylolytica. Lineage (NCBI taxonomy): Archaea > Methanobacteriati > Methanobacteriota > Halobacteria > Halobacteriales > Natronomonadaceae > Natronomonas > Natronomonas amylolytica. The sequence continues at coordinate 281,917 of NZ_JAYEZM010000005.1, forward strand.
CTTCGTCGTGGCTCTCCGGCGGTTCGCTGATCTTCTTGAACGCCCAGATGAATCCGACGAAGACGGCGAGGGTCGCGAAGACGGCCAGAAGGACGACTGGCATCGCCGGGTCCGAGAACGTTTGTAGCGGTATCATGTTCGGCCGTTCACGGCAGGGAGATAAAAACGGCAGGGATTCACGGTCGACCGTTCGGCGGTCGGTCCGCGCCGACGAACTTAGAGGTTCCGCACGGTCTCGACGGCCTCCGAGAGCGGCGGCGCGCTGAACAACTCGCGGTCGAGGTAGGCGTTGGTGCCCGCGGTGTACATGTCGCGGACGGCGTCGACGACGTGGTCGTCGAGGGGTTCGGGGTCGACCGCACAGAGTTCGCGCCAGTCGGCGATGTCTTCGTCCTTGGCGCGGGCCTTGGCCGCCTCGACGGCGTCGACCCACTCCGGTTGGGTGCGCTTGTGGTACTGCCGAACGACCTCCTTGGAGAGTTGCTGGCCCTCGTAGGAAAAGCGGTTCTCGTCGAAGGTGCCGACCACGTCGGCGACCCGGATTTCGCCGTCGAAGTAGAGACACTCGATTTTGCCGTCCTCGTGTTTCAGTCCCGCCTCGGCGGCCTTCTCAGTCACGATGTCGTTGACCTCGCGGGCGACTTCTTCGAGGTCGTCGACGTCGGCCTCGCCGGCGATGTAGTCGGCGTTGTCCCGCGTCAGGTAGCGGTCGGATTCCTCGTACTTCGTCGAGAACTCGACGACCGGTTCGGGGAGGTCGATGGGTTCGTCGGGCCACGCCTCGAAATCGAGGCCGAAGTCGGCGGGGTCGGCCCGCGAGCGCAGCGACGACCCGACGGGGACCGTGTTCCGGAAGACGATTTCCAGCGGAATCAGGTAGTTCTCGCCCGCCTCCTCGTGGAAGGCGGTGTAGTCGTACTCGCGGCCCTCGTGGGGCAGGTCGGGCACGCGCGTCAGGTCGATGGCCATCTCCCGCGGCGGGGCGGCCGTCTCGTCCAACGGGACGACCTCGCCGCTGTTGGCGACGACGCCGCGGTAGTGGGTCGGGATGCCCTCGGCCTCCAGAGCCTCGAAGTTCGCCGCCCCCATCGCACACAGCGAGGCACCCTTGTTCGGAATCGAATCGGGCATTTTCCCCCAGTCGAACACCGAGTAATCGTCCGTGAACACGAAGGCGCCCGTCCCGAGTTCGTCCGCCGTCGCGGCTTCCTCGACACGGAACTCCTTGACGCTGGTCATTACTGTGTGGGTGCCTGCGACGGCGGAAAGGCGTTTCCATCGGTCTCGGCCTGTGGGACGGCCCCCGCGTCCCCCGCCCCGTTACAGTTGCTCGCTTGATTCCAGCGGGCCGTCGAGTCGCTCTTCGACGTCCTCCTCCAGTTTGTAGCGCTGGACCTTCCGGGTCCCGCTTCGGGGCAGTTCGTCCACGAAGAAGACCCGCCGCGGATGGGCATAGGAGGCGACGTGTTCGAGGGCGAACTCCCGAATCTCGTGTTCGGTGGGCGACTCGGATTCCTCGACGCTCGGTTCGAGAACGACATAGGCGACCGGTGCCTCGCCCTTCCGCTCGTGTGGCGCACCGACGACGGCGGCGGCCTGTACGTCCGGATGCTCGAAGAGGGCGTCCTCAACCTCGGCGGGATAGACGTTCTCGCCGCCGACGATGAGCATGTCGTCGGCACGGTCGACCATCCAGAGGAAGCGGTCCTCGTCGATGCGGGCGATGTCGTCGGTGTAGAACCACCCCTCCTCGTCGAAGACCTCCGCCGTCTTCTTCGGCAGTTCGTGATAGCCCTCGAAGACCTGTGGGCCGCGAATCGCGATTTCGCCGGTGACCTGCTCCTCGTCGTCGGGGTCGATGCCGTGGTCTTCGAGCGTCTTGGCGGCCGTCGGGTCCAACGCCTCCGGCGGGACGCGCGTCTCGCGGCTTATCGGGTCGACCAGTTTGATTTCGACGTTCGGAAGGGGTTGGCCGATACAGCCCGCGCCCTTGGTGACGCCGTAGGTCGATTCGGTGGTGCCGGCGGGGGAGGTTTCGGTCATGCCCCAGCCTTCGGTTATCGGAGTGTCGAAGGCCTTCTCGATGCGGCGGCGGGTGTCGTCCGCCAGCGGCGCCGCGCCGCTGCCGAGGGTGGTGATGCTCGAGACGTCGTACTCATCGGGATTGGCCTCCATCTCTTCGAGCATCTCGATGTAGACGGCGGGAATGCCCGCGAAGGAGGTCACCTCGAACTCGGTGATGGCCGAGAGCAACTCCGAGGCTACGGGCATCGTCCGGAGAACGACGGCCACGCCGTTGTAGACGCTGGTGAGCATGACCGTGCTGAGCCCGTACATGTGGAACAACGGGAGGAAACACAGTGAGACGTCCTCCTCGGGGTCCGACCCGCTGCGGGAGGTGTACGCCTGAACGGTCGACAGCAGGTTCTCGTGGGTCGTCAGGACGCCCTTCGGGTCGCCGGTCGTCCCCGAGGTGTAGCACTGGACCGCCACGTCGTCGAACGCGCGGTCGGGCCGATCGAACTCGGCCGGGGCATCGTCGACGTGTTCGTCGTAATCCCCCAGTCCCTCGGCGCCGCCCGGAATGAAGGCTAGTGGTACCTCCTCGGCGAGGGCCGTGCCGACGCTCGGGAAGACCGGCGAGGTGATAAGCGCCGCCGCGTCGGCGTCCGAGAGGATGTACCGGAGGCTGTCGGTGTCCATGCGGTGGTTCAGCGGGACCGCGACGGCGCCGGCCTTGATGACGCCGAAGAAGGACTCGGGGAACTGCAGGGAGTTCTCCAGATACAGCGCGACGCGGTCGCCGGGTTCGATGCCCGCCTCGACCAGCGCGTTCGCCACCTGATTCGACCGCGCGTCGAGGTCCTCGTAACTGTACTCCTCGCCCCGGTACTCGAAGGCGAGTCTGTCCCCGTACCGTTCGGCACCCATCGACGGCAGGTCGCCGAGATGCCGCAGCGGTTCCTGCTGATAGAACTTCATCGAACACGTGCTTGTTGCGTGTTATCAAAAGGCTTCGGCCTCGGTGCGGTGGCAACTTAAAACCTAGCCGACTGTACTGGACTACTCGTAGCCCACGTCGGGGCCCAGTTCCACGTCGCTTTTGAGGAACGTGCCAGTGCCGCGAGCCAGTTGGTTGCCCTCCCCGTCCCGGAGGACGCCGTCGGCGATGAGCTGTTTCGGGTGGTCGTTGACCACTTCGGCCGTGGCGACGAGTTCGCCCGTCGAGACGGGACGGGTCAACTGGAGGTGGAAGTCCGTCGTCAGCACGAAGACGTCCTCGATGATGGAGTTGGCGGCGAAGAAGGTGGCGTCGTCGAGCGCCTTGAAGTAGTAGGAGCCGTGGACCGCACCCGCGGCGTGGTGCTGGCTCTCGTCGGCCTCGATGCGGAGTTCGGCGGTCCCTTCGCCCGTAATCGACAGCGTCGGGTCGACGCCCTCGTTGCAGGGTGCGTCGTGGTACATCCGTTCGAGTTTGCGGTAGTGCTCCATACCGGCGCCTCGCTTCGGTGGGCCATTTGGGTGTCGGTGCCGGCATCGCTCTCGACTGCCGATACGGAACTGGAGGTTTTTAACGGAACGCGGCGAACGGACACACGTGAGCGAGCCGATTCCGACGGGGTGTGACACCGTCGACGATCTCCTGAACGGCGGCTTCGAGCGGGGTACCGTCACGCAGATTTACGGCCCGCCGGCCGCGGGCAAGACGAACCTCGCGCTGGCGGCGGCCATCGAAGTCGCCGCCGACGGCGGGACCGCCCTCTACATCGACACCGAGGGCATCTCCGTCGACCGCTTCGAGCAACTCGCCCGTGCGAAGGCCGACGACGAACAGTCCATCGAGGACATCGCCTCCCGGGTCATCATCACCGACGCGCTGGACTTCGACGAACAGGGGGAAGCCGTCAAGGACGCCGCGGACTTCGCCGAGCAGGCGGACCTCGTCGTCCTCGACAGCGCGACCGGCTTCTACCGACTGGAACGACACAACGAGGACGAAGGCGATACGCTCCGACAGGTCGCGAGTCAGGTGACACACCTGCTGTCGTTGGCCCGCCGCCACGACCTCGCGGTCGTCATCACGAACCAGGTTTACTCGGACCCCGACTCCGAATCCTCGCGGGCGCGCCCGCTCGGCGGCCACACCCTGACCCACTGGTCCGGTACCGTCCTCCGTCTCGAACGCTTCCGGGCCGGTAACCGCCGGGCGACCCTCGAAAAGCACCGCGCCAAGGCTGCCGGCGAGACGGCCCGGTTCCGCATCGCCGATACCGGTCTGGAAGGCGTCGACGAGGACGTCTGACGCTCGCTTTTAATCGTCCAGATACGCTGCCTCGGCCCGCCGGACGGCTTCCCTGACGGTGAGGCCCGTCTCCTCGGCGACCGCAAGCGCATCCTCGTATTCGGCGCTGGCGTCGTAGACCGCGCCGTCCTCGTCGCTAGCGACCTTGACCGCCACCTCGAACGTCTCGCCGTCGACCGTGAGTTCGACCGTCTCGAAGTCCCGTTCGGCTATCCAGCGGTGGGTCGCCGCCGTCTCCCGGATTCCGAGCGTGCCCGTCTCCTCGGCGAGTCGGCGAGCGACCGCCTGCACGTCGTCCGGTTTGACGATGACCTTCACGAGGTGGCCGGGCCGGGATTTCTTCATCGTCGCCGGCAGGATGGTCACGTCGCGGGCGCCGGCGTCCGTAAGTCGGTCCTGCAAGCCGCCAAGAACCTCCGGCGTCGCGTCGTCGAGGTTCGTCTCCAGTACGCGAATCCCGTCGCGCGTCAGTCCTGCCTTCGCCTCGCCGACGGTCGCCCGGAGGACGTTCGGATACTCTTCGAAGGATTTCGTTCCGGCCCCGTAGCCCGAGGCGTCGATGCGCATCTCGGGCAGCGAGGCCACGCCCTCGGCGAAGTGAGCGAGCAGCGCCGCGCCGGTCGGCGTCAGGAGTTCCTCGTCCAGCGGCCCGCCTCGGACGTCCCACGGCGCCGACTCGACGATGTAGGACACCGCCGGCGTCGGGACCGGGTAGACGCCGTGGCTCATCGACGCCTCGCCGCCGCCCACGGAGACGGGCGTCGTCGCGATGCGGTCGAGGTCGAGGTCGTCGAACAGCAGGGCCGACCCGACGATGTCGGCGATGGCGTCGTCGGCGCCCACCTCGTGGAAGTGGGTATCGTCGAGGTCGGTGCCGTGGACGCGGGACTCGGCCTCGCCGAGGATGCGGAAGACGGCCTGTGCGTCCGCCTCGACGGCCTTCGGCAGGTCCATCTCGGCGACGAGGTCGCGGCATTCAGCGTAGGTCCGGTGGGGGCCGTGGCCCTCGGCGTGGTCGTCGTGAGTGTGGTCGTGGTCATGGTCATGTTCGTGGCCGTGACTGTGGTCATGTCCGTGCTCGTGGTCATGGCCGTGTTCGTGCCTGCCGTCCGTTCCGTCGGCGTCGGCTTCCTCGTCGGCCACCAGCACGTCGACGTTCGTCGCGACGATGCCGTTCTTCGTGGTTTCGCCGATGCGGTACTCGACGTCGAGGACGTCCTCGACCACGGAGAGACGGTCTGGGTCGGCGCCGGCCGCGATTAGGGCGCCGAGGACCATGTCACCGCTGGCGCCGGTCCGGCCGTCGAAAGCGAGCGTCTGCATACCCGCGAGTCAGGTTGCCGGCGCGAAAAGTGACACGGTGCCGGCGGGTGGGAGGCCGAGGTTTAACCCCCATCCCCCCGTCCAGCAGAGTATGCGTGCCGCTATCTACAACGAACCGGAAGACATCGCCATCGAGGAGGTTCCGAAGCCGGAAATCGAGGACCCGAACGACGCCATCGTCCGGGTCACCCACACCGCCGTCTGCGGGTCGGACCTCTGGTTCTACCGCGGGCTGAGCGACCGCGAGAAGGGTTCGCGCGTCGGCCACGAACCGATGGGTATCGTCGAGGACGTCGGCGACGAGGTCACCTCCGTCGCTCCGGGCGACCGCGTGTTCGCGCCCTTCGTCATCAGTTGCGGGAAATGTGAGTTCTGTCGGAAGGGCCTCCACACCTCGTGTGTCGACGGGGGCTCTTGGAGCGGCACCAACGGCGGCGCACAGGGCGAGTACGTCCGGTCGCCGCACGCCGACGGCACGCTCGTCCGGGTCCCGGACCGCCACGCCGACGACGAGGACACCCTGCGCTCCCTGCTGCCGCTGACCGACGTGATGGGGACCGGCCACCACGCGGCGGTCAGCGCGGGCGTCGACGAAGGCGACACCTGCATCGTCGTCGGCGACGGTGCGGTCGGCCTCTGTGGCGTGCTCGCGGCCCGCCGACTCGGCGCCGAGCGCATCATCGCGATGGGCCACCACGACGAGCGCCTCGAACTGGCCGAGGAGTTCGGCGCGACCGAGACGGTCGCCGCCCGCGGCGAGGAAGCCGTCGAACGAGCACGCGAACTCACCTACGGCGGTGCCAATCACGTCCTCGAATGTGTCGGCGCCGCCTCGGCGATGGAGACGGCCATCGAGGTCTGCCGACCCGGCGGCACCGTCGGCTACGTCGGCGTCCCCCACGGCGTCGACGAGAAGGGACTGGAACTCTACTCGATGTTCGGCGACAACATCGGGCTTCGGGGCGGCGTCGCGCCCGTGCGGGCCTACGCCGAGGAGTTGATGGCCGACGTGTTGCAGGGGACGCTCGACCCGTCGCCGATTTTTACGAAGACGGTCGACCTCGACGGCGTTCCGGACGGCTATCGCGCTATGGACGAGCGTGAAGCCATCAAAGTGCTGGTGAAGCCGCAGCGGTAACCCGACCCCCGGCAGCAAAAAGCATATCTCCGGCGCGTCCCGACACTATGTATCAGGATGAACGAGGTTCAACTGGAGGTCGCGAAGGCCTACCCGAACGACTCGGGACGCGGCATCGCGCGCCTCGACCCCGACACGCTTCTGCACCTGAAGCTGTCGCCGGGGGACATCATCGAAATCGAGGGGGCAGAGACCACCGCCGCGAAGGTCTGGCGGGCCGACCGGCAGGACTGGAACACGGACACGGTCCGTATCGACGGCTTCACGCGGCAGAACGCCGACGTCGGTATCGGCGAGCGCGTCACCATCCGCAAGGCGGAGGCGACGAAGGCCGATAAACTCGTCCTCGCGCCGCCCGAGGAGGCGTCCGTCCAGTTCGGCTCCGACGCCGCCGGCATGGTCAAACGCCAGATTCTCAAGCGGCCGGTCGTCGAACGCGACATCGTTCCCGTGATGTCCTCGACGAACCACCCGTTCATGCGGTCGCCGGGACAGGCGATTCCGCTCATCGCCGTCGAGACCGACCCGGACGGCGTCTGTCTCATCACCGAGGACACCGAGGTCGAACTCCGCGAGGAGCCCATCAGCGGCTTCGAGAAGACCGGCGGGGGAATTACCTACGAGGACATCGGCGGCCTGCAAAACGAGATTCAGCGGGTCCGCGAGATGGTCGAGTTGCCGATGAAACACCCCCAGATATTCAAGAAGCTCGGCATCGAACCGCCCGCGGGGGTGTTGCTCCACGGTCCGCCCGGCACCGGCAAGACCCTGCTGGCGAAGGCCGTCGCCAACGAGACGTCGGCGTCGTTCTTCTCCATCGCCGGCCCCGAGATTATCTCGAAGTACTACGGCGAGTCCGAACAACAGTTACGAGAAATCTTCGAGGACGCGACCGAGGAGTCCCCGTCTATCATCTTCATCGACGAACTGGACTCTATCGCGCCCAAGCGCGAGGACGTCACCGGCGAGGTCGAACGCCGTGTCGTCGCCCAGTTGCTGACGATGATGGACGGCCTCGAAGAGCGCGGCCAGGTCGTCGTCATCGCGGCGACGAACCGGGTCGACTCGGTCGATCCCGCGCTTCGCCGTCCCGGCCGCTTCGACCGCGAAATCGAGATCGGCGTCCCCGACGAGACGGGCCGCAAGGAGATCCTCCAGATCCACACCCGCGGCATGCCGCTGGCTGACGACGTCTCCTTGGACCACATGGCCGACGAGACCCACGGCTTCGTCGGCGCGGACATCGAGAGCCTGACCAAGGAAGCAGCGATGAAGGCGCTCCGGCGCTACCTCCCCGAGATCGACCTCGACGAGGAGGACATCCCGCCGAGCCTCATCGACCGGATGATAATCAAGCGGGACGACTTCCGCGGGGCGCTCAACGAGGTCGACCCCTCGGCGATGCGGGAGGTGCTGGTCGAACTCCCGAAGGTCTCGTGGGACGACGTCGGCGGTCTCACCGACCCCAAAGAGCAGGTCCAGGAGTCCGTCGAGTGGCCGATGAGCCAACCGGAGAAGTTCGACCGCTTCGGCATCAATCCGCCCTCGGGCGTCCTGCTGTACGGCCCGCCCGGCACCGGCAAGACCCTCATGGCCAAGGCCGTCGCCAACGAGACCAACGCCAACTTCATCTCGGTGCGCGGCCCGCAACTCCTCTCGAAGTGGGTCGGCGAAAGCGAGAAGGCCATCCGACAGACCTTCCGGAAGGCCCGGCAGGTCTCGCCGACGGTCATCTTCTTCGACGAACTGGACAGCCTCGCCCCGGGTCGCGGCGGCGAAACCGGCTCGAACGTCTCCGAGCGCGTCGTCAACCAGTTGCTGACCGAACTCGACGGCCTCGAAGACATGGGCGAGGTGATGGTCATCGGCGCGACCAACCGCCCCGATATGATCGACCCCGCCCTCATCCGTTCGGGCCGGTTCGACCGCCTCGTCATGATCGGCGAACCCGACGTCGAGGGCCGCGAGCAGATCCTCCGCATCCACACCGAGGACATGCCGCTGTCGCCGGACGTCAGCCTCCGTGAACTCGCCGAAATCACCGGCGGCTACGTCGGTTCCGACCTCGAATCCATCGCGCGAGAGGCCGCCATCGAGGCGCTCCGCGAGGACGACGACGCCGAGGAAGTCGAGATGCGCCACTTCCGGCAGGCGCTGGACTCCGTGCGGCCGACTATCACCGACGACATCCGCGACTACTACGAGCAGATCGAAGAGGAGTTCCGCGGCGGCGGCGCCGAAGCAGGTCGCCGGAAGGGCGGCGGTCGTATCGGGTTCCAATAGAAACTTTTTGCACGGCGCGCTTCGCGCGCCGGCAAAAACTTTCATGAAAAAGACACGGCGGCCCTCCTTACAGTCGGGCCTTGGTCCCGCGCCTCACTTCGTTCGGCGCGGTAGAACCGCTTCGGGCGGGTTCTCCGAACCCGCCCTCGCGGATGCTTCTAATAACTACCTCACGAGACGCTCGTTCTGCTGTGGATGACGACGCCCGCGAATACGACGATATAGCCGACCAGCGTCAGGAGCAGGCCGGCGTCCTTGATGAGAAGTGCCTGCTCGAAGGAGAGAAGGGGACTCACCCAGAGGGAGCCGACCGAACCTATGGCGGCGGCCTGTCCAATCGCGAGCAGACAGACGCCTCCGGCAAGGACCTTCAGGACGCGCCGCCGGGCCATCGAGTCACCGACCGGATGCCGATACCGGAGATAGCCGTAGAAGCCGCCGATGACCGCGAGCTGGAACAGCAGGGCGATGAGGCCGAGTTGAACGAATCCCGGAACCACTGGCTCCCGGTTCGCCCCGCCCCGAATTAATCGTTTTCCGTGTTTCTCGTTCGAGAACGCGGGTGACAGCTACTCCTCGCCGACCACACGGTTCGTCCGGCCGGAGCGATTCAGATAGGCCGCGAACAGCACGAGCGCCGCGATGAGGAAGTCGATGCCGTGTGCGATGACGTGGTGGGCGTTCATCGGGACCACCCCGGCGACGGTTCCGAACCCGACGACCGACCGGACGACGAGCAGGCCGATAGCGAGCGCGACGAGGAAAAACGGGGTGGACCGGCGTCGCCAGTAGACGGCGACGCTGAGCACGAACAGCAGGGTCGTTCCGGCCGCCGCAACAACGACGACCGGATACACCGCGGGCGACAGCGTCGTCGAGGCGCCCACCGGTTCGGAACCGGCCAGAGCCGCGGTGAGCGCCGACAGAACGGCCGTCACCACGCGAGACGCACCCCTATGGGACGCGCCGCGTCGTTCGGCGGTGATTCGCGTTTCGGTCGCTGTACCATCGGTTGATATGCGTGATTCGAAACGTAAACCGTTCGGGTATCCTCGTCGACGACCTTCGTCGAACGTACCAGACCGGCTTTATCGCTACCGTGCGTAGTACCGAACATGTCTACTCCCGACTCCGACTCGGCGGTCGACCGGCGCCGAGTCCTGGGACTGGTCGGCGCCGCGGCTCTCGGCTCCGTTGCCGGCTGTCTCGGCGGCGAATCGGTTCCGGAACCGGTCGCCCTCGACGAGGGCCAGTCGTGTGATAACTGCGGGATGGTCATCGAGGACCACCCCGGACCGACCGGACAGATATTCTTCGAGTCGAACAGCCCCGACGGGCGGGACGGACCGGCGTGGTTCTGCAGTACGGTCTGTACCTACGACTACCGGTTCGAGCGGGTCGACGAGGGATGGTCCCCGGTCGTGACGTATCTCACCGATTACAGCACCGTCGACTACGAGGTCGGCGGCGAGGAGAACACCATCTCCGCCCATCTCGAGGCGGACGCTTACGCGCCGGATTCGGACCTGACGCTCGTGATTCGGACCGACGTCACGGGGGCGATGGGTGATGCCATCATCCCGTTCAGCGACGAGGCGGAGGCGACCGAGTTCGCCGACACCTACGGCGGCGAGACGATTGCGGCCAGCGACATCTCGCGGGAACTCATCGACGAACGCGGAGTCTAACCCGCAACGTGACCTCTATCGGCCCGAACGCGACCGGTCCCAATAATCGAGATACCGCGCATGGTTCTTGTCGTCGTACCGTCTAGCTCCGATAGCGAGCACACGCCACGTATGAACGATACACGAAAACGGATCTCCGAACACGTTCGCTCGAACCCCGGCGTCCACTTCAGCGGCATCGTCCGCGACCTCGATGTCGCGACGGGGCAGGCACAGTACCACCTCCGTCGACTCGTCCGGGGCGGCGACCTCGACTCGGAGTCGCTTCTCGGCCGGACGCACTACTACCGGCCCACCTACGACGCGTGGGAACGACGGGCACTCGCGCTGCTTCGTCGGGAGACCTCGCGGGAGATAATCGCCCTCGGACTCCGTGAGGATACGGTCCTGGCGACCGAGGCCACGGCCGACCTCGACGTCGCCCGGAGTACCGTCGCCTGGCACCTCTCGAATCTCGAAGACGCCGGTATCGTCGAGACCCACTACGCCGACCACGGCCGACTCGCGTTCGAGGTGGTCGAGCCGGACCGCACCCGGGAGTTGCTCGGAGCGGTTTCACCGACGCTGTACGAACAGCTCGTCGACCGCTTCGACCGGCTCGTCGACCGGGCCCTCGACGGCGAATGACCAGCCCTCCCGACCGGATACCGGCCCCGAACCGCACGGCGCGTTCGGCGCTGTGTGCGGGCTTCGCCGTCGATGAGAGGGCTTCGAGAGGCACACCAGACCACATATACGAACTCGCCCCCGAGGACCGACCGTGAGAACCGGTTGGCTCATCGTCGGCGGTATCATCGGACTCCTCGTGGTCGTCGGTGCCGGCTCGTTCGTCGTGTCGCCGGACACCTCGGGGGGAGAACCCGTGGCCTTCGATGATACGGTCTCCATCGGGTTGACCCTCGAAGAACGACTCGTCCTCCGTGAACGCGGGGCCTTCGTCCCGCGAGCGCAGGTCGTCTACTCGCAATACTCCTACATCATCGGATATCGCGGCGTCGGATTGGCCGCCGAGGCGGTCGACGACCCGCTGGTCCGCCAGCAGTTCGGCTACCCACGGATGGTCCACGTCGAGGTGGCCCCCGCGGGCGTCGAACTCGACGCGGAGGGCTATCTCGATGCCAACCAGACGAACGAATGGGTTCCGGCCGGCGAGGCGTTCTACGTCGTCGATAGCGGGGCGCGAATCCCCGGGTCGGCGACGGCGGTCCCGTTCGCCGACCGGGCGGCCGCGGAGCGGTTCGCCGAACGGAACGGCGGTCGCGTTCTCGAGTGGACCGACCGGTCGGCGTTTCCGGTTCCCGAGGAGGACGGCGAAACGACCCAGCGGCGAATCGACGAACAGCACGCCGAGGCCGACGCGACGGTTGACTCGGCCGACGAACTGCTGGAGCGAGACGGCGAGGTCGTCGTCGGCGAGGACGCGGCGACCCTCGAGGAGGCGCTCGCGACGGCCGAACCGAACACGACGATTCGACTGCCGGCCGGCACCTACGAGGGCCCGGTCACCGTCGACGAGTCGGTCACGATACGCGGCGAGAACGCGACCATCACCGGGGATGGCAACGGGACGGTCGTGACGGTGACCGCCTCGGACGTGGCCATCGTCGGCGTTTCGATTACCGGCGTCGGTGAGAACATCCGCCCGGACGACATCGAAACAGGCGACTGGGACGAACGCACCGAAATCGCCTACGGGTACGCCGACGCCGGCGTGACCGTCGCCGGCGCCGACCGGGTGCTCGTGACCGGCGTCGACGTCGAGACGCCGACCGCGGGCGTCTCCGTCCGTCGCAGCAACGGAACCGTCATCGACGATATCGAGGTCCGCGGTGACGAACCGTGGCAGGAGGGCTTCATGGGCGTCGTGACGATTCGGTCGCCCGTCGTCCTCCAGAACTCGACGTTCCACGACGGCCGGGACGGCATCTACACCCACCGGTCACACGGCGTCGTCGTCCGCAACAATCGCTTCGAGGGCGGCCGCTTCGGCGTCCACCTGATGTACACCTCGGAGGCGTTGCTTCACGGCAACTGCATGTCCGGTCAGGAGTTCTCCGGCATCGTCGTGATGACGAGTCCCTCGGGGACGGTCATCAGCGAGAACACGCTCGTCGGTACGTCGCAGGGCATCCTGACGAGCGGGTCGGACAGCTACGTCGGCGGCAACCTCGTCGTCGCCAGCCGGCAGGGCATCTCGACGAACGCGCGGAACACGCTGTATACGGAGAACACGCTCGTCGGCAACGACGTCGGATTCCGGGCGTCATCCATCGTCCCGACGAGTCGGGTCCACAGCAACGACGTCGTCGACAACGACGAGCACGTCGAGGTCGGGACCGGGCCCCTCCGGGTGTGGACCCACGACGGCAAGGGCAACTACTGGAGCGGTGCGGCGGGTCTCGACCGCGAGTTCACGCCCAGCGGACCGATAGACGGCCGCCTCCATCGGTCGACGGCCGTCGAGACGCTGGCGGCCTCGCCGCTGGCATACGGGCTCCGGACCCTTCGGACCGCCGTCCCGGGGATGCGAACCGCCAGCGTCGTCGACGTCGAACCGCGCTCGACGCCGGTGAACTCCTCCCGCGTCGAGACCGGCCGGCAACTGCGAGACGACTACGAGACGAACGGCACGGTCGACTGCCCACGACAACGTAATACATGAGTGATACCACGACATCGGATGCGGCGGAACTGGAGGAACCTGCAGAGACGGTGGCCCCGGACGAATCGGCGGACGCCAAGGAATCGACCGACACCGTCCTCGAAGTCGAGGGCCTGAAAAAACGGTTCGGGAGCCTGACCGTCCTCGAGGACATCACGGTGTCGTTTCCCACCGGGCAGGTCGTCGGGCTCATCGGCGCCAACGGCTCCGGGAAGACGACGCTCCTGCGGTTGCTCGTCGGCGACCTCTCGGCGACGGAAGGGTCCGTCTCCTATCGCGGACCGCCCGCCGAGCGACAGCTCGGCTATCTCCCCCAGCGAACGTCGTTCCGGCCGGAGTTCACCGCCCACGAGACGCTTTCCTTTTATGCGTCGCTCGTCGACGGGCCAGACCCGGAGACGCTCCTCGAGCGCGTGGGGTTACAGGCGGCCGCCGACAGGCGCGTCGACGCGCTCTCGGGCGGGATGCGACAGCTACTCGGCATCGCACAGGCGATGGTCGGCGACCCGCCGGTAGTCATCCTCGACGAACCGGCCAGCGGGCTGGACGCGAACATGAGCCAGCACGTCTTCGATGCGGCGGCCGAGACGGCCGAAGAGGGCAACACGGTGCTTTTGAGTTCTCACGACCTCGAACTCGTCGCGGAGACGGCCGACACCGTCGTGCTCCTCTCGGAGGGGCGTGTCCTCGAAACGGGGCCCCCGGAGGCCCTCTGTGAGCGGTTCGATGCGGACTCGCTCCGGGAGGTCCTCTCGAAGATCGCCGAGGAGACGGGTGGCGTCGAAGTCGCTGGGGTCGATGCATGAACGACGTCAACGCCTTCCTCGCGGTCGTCCGCCGCGAGATAACGACGATGGCACGCACCCGCGCCTACGCGGTTCTGACGGTCCTGCTGGCGGGGGTCCTGCTGGGTATCGTCGAACGCAGCGACGCCGTCGCGGGCGGGTACGTCCCCTCGGCGGTCGACCTCCTGTTGCCGATGGAGGTGCTGGTGCCGGTCATCGCTATCGCGCTCGGCTATCGGGCCTTCAGCGGCGACAACGACGACACCGCCGTGTTGAAGACGTATCCGGTCTCGAACGCGAGTCTGGTCGCGGGCGTGTTCTTCGGGCGACTCGTCGGCCTCGCGGCCGTGGTCGGCCTGCCGCTTCTGTCGGTCATGGCTCTCGTCGCTCTGACGCCCGGCATCGACTCGGCGGTCTTCGCGACCACCGGCGGCATCGATTCGCCGATTCTCTTCGTCAGGTTCGTCGCCCTGACGGTCCTCTTCGGCGCGGCGGTCCTCGGGGTGACGCTTGCGGCCTCGATACTCGCGCGGTCGAGTCGGGCCGCCCTCGCCCTCGCGGTCGGCATCTTCGTCGCCGTCGTGGTCGGCGGCGACCTGCTCGTTCTCGGGGGGCTGGCCGCCGGCTCCATCCCCGAGGACGGCCTCGATGTCGCGCTCGCGCTCTCGCCGAACAGCGCCTATCGCGGGCTCGTCTTCGAACACGTCGTCGGCGTCGCGGCCGAACGTGAGGGCTTCATCGACCCGCGTTCGAGTGCCGTCATGCTCCTCGCGTGGACGGCGTTCGGGCTCGTCGCGGCGACCGTCGGGCTGTCGCGACGGGGCGAAAGCAGCCTCCTCTCGCGGGTCCGCTGGAAACTCGAAGAACTACGGTAGGCGGGACGTTCGGACGCGGCTGCCGTCAGTAGATGAGTTCGTCGCTGTTGTCGACCATGTAGAGCGTCCGGGCGGCGATGTTGACGGCGTGGTCGCCCATCCGCTCGAGGTCCCGAATCGTCAATAGCAGCCGCGAGACCTCCTGCATCAGCGCCTCGATCTCCTGGTCGGAGGAGTCGTCCCCGATCTCCGTCTCGATGAGGTCACGGACGACGGTACTGGACGCGCGCTCACAGAGGGCGTCGACGTCGTCGTCGCGGGCGTCGATCTCGTAGCAGGCCTCGACGTCTTCGTCGGCGTAGGCCGCCATCGCGTCGTCGATCATATCGATGACCTCGTCACCGATGCCCTGGATGTCGACGTCGGGATAGAGGTCCCGCTCTGCTTGCAGGGTGTAGTCGCCGAGGTTGGTCGCGAGGTCGGCGACCCGTTCGAGGTCGGTGATTATCTTGAAGGAGGCGGCGATGAATCGGAGGTCGCCGGCGACGGGCTGCTGGAGGGCAAAGAGGTCGATGCAGTCCTGTTCGAGCTCCAGATACAGCTCGTTGATCTCGTGGTCGCCCTCGATGACCTCGCGGGCGAGTTCTTCGTCTTTCGATTCGAGCGCGCGCAATCCCATGCGAACCCGTTCGAGGACGACCTCGCTCATGTAGAGGACGTTCTCGCGGAGTTCCTGGAGTTGCTCCTGAAATCCCTTTCGTGCCATTGGTGTCGTGTTCTGTCGTCTCCAACGTGTTTCTTCCGGCGGTTCGTCAGACGTCCGTCATCCGATTACCCGAACTTGCCCGTGATGTAGTCCTCGACGCGCTGGCTGGAGGGGTTCTCGAAGACGCTGTCGGTGTCGTCGAACTCGACGAGTTCGCCGCCGGTGAGGAAGACCGCGGTCTTGTCGGAGATGCGGGCGGCCTGCTGCATGTTGTGGGTGACGATGATGACGGTGTAGTCCTCGGCGAGGTCGTCGATGAGATCCTCGATCTTCGAGGTCGCCACCGGGTCCAGCGCGGAGGCCGGCTCGTCCATGAGGATGACCTCCGGGTCCGGCGCGATAGCGCGGGCGATGCAGAGCCGCTGTTGCTGGCCCCCCGAGAGGTCCAGGCCCGAAGAATCGAGTTGGTCTTTGACCTCGTCCCACAGCGCCGCGCTTTTCAGCGCCTCCTCGACGCGGGCGTCGATGTCGCCGTCGTAGCCCTGAATATTCAGCCCGTAGGCGACGTTGTCCCGGATGGACTTCGGGAAGGGGTTCGGCTTCTGGAACACCATCCCGACCTTCCGGCGGAGTGCGACGGGGTCGACATCGTCGTCGTAGACGTTCTTGTCGTACAGTCGGAGGTTCCCCTCGACGCGGGCGGCGTCGATGAGGTCGTTCATGCGGTTGATACACCGGAGGAACGTCGATTTCCCACAGCCGGAGGGGCCGATGAGGGCCGTCACCTGCTGTTCGGGAATCTCCATCGAGATGTCGTCGAGCGCCTGGGTATCGTCGTACCAGACGCTGATGTTCTCGGCTTCGACGATGGTTCTTCCCGTGCCGTCGCGCCCCGTCTCTTCGAGGCCGGCGACCGGGGAGTCGGCGAGCGATTCCGTCTCCGATTCAGTCTCGGTGAACGTGTTGTCCGAACTCATTGTCAGTTGGTCTCGTTTCCGTCCCGGGCCGCGCTCGCTGCGCGTTCGACCCCGAACCACGCGCCTACCCGTGCGTCGTTGTTCGGAAGGGGTAGCCGAGCACCTAAATACCCATCTATGATTTCTATATAGTCCTATGTTCTCGGCGCCGTGTTCGAAGGCGACCACGATTCGAGACGCGCCCCGGGTTCGTGACGTACTGGTGTGGTCGCCTTAGATTGACGCAGTCGTCTATATATCCCAGTAGTGATTTATATCCCTTCGCCATAGTCGTGATATGGAAACCCGAAAGGTGCAGGTGACGGGTGGGTCTACCTACACCGTCTCGCTGCCCAAGGAGTGGGCGACGGCAAACGACATCAGCGGGGGAAGCGTCGTCGAGTTCTATCCCGAGGACGACTCGTTGCTTCTGACGCCCCGCCGCGAGGAGGAGAAGGTCGAAGGGGCCCTCGATATCACCGGCCTCGAAGCCGACGAGTTGATGCGAGCAGTCGTGACAATGTACGTCAGCGGCTTCGATATCATCACGCTGGAGACCCAGCAGGTCACCGCCGCTCAGCGACGCACGATTCGGGAGGCCACGCAGGGACTGGTCGGTCTCGAAGTCATCGGCGAGACCGCCGAGCGGGTCAGGCTACAGGACCTGCTGGACTCATCGGAGTTGTCGATTCACAACGCCATCACGCGGATGCGCCTCGTCTCGACGACGATGCTGGCCGACGCCGTCGACGCCCTTCTGGCAGACGACGACGACCTCGCGGCCGACGTGGTCCAGCGCGACGACGACCTCGACCGCCTGTGGTCGATGGTCTCACGGGTGTTCCGGTCGGTCCTTCGGGACCCCTCGGCGGCCGCGACCATCGGACTTGACCGCGAGACCTGCTTCGATTATCACTCCAGCGCCCGCCAACTCGAGCGGGTCGGTGACCACGCCGCCAAAATCGCCACCCACGCCGACACGCTTGGGTCCCCGCCCGCCGACGCCGCCGAGGCCCTGCAGGAACTCCACGACGAGGCGACCGAAATCATCGAAATGGCGATGGACGCCCTCTTGGAGGAGGATTCGGACCGTGCGACCCGCCTCGCCAACGACGCCCGCCAGCGCGTGACGAAGATCGACGAACTCTCCCGGCGGGTCGACGACGAGATACGCGAACTCGACCCCCAGCAGGCCCAACTGCTCGGCCTCGTCGTCGACTCGCTGTCCCGGAGCGCCGACTACGGCGGCAACATCGCCGAAACCGCCCTCCAGAAGGCGGCCCCGAAGCCGTAGGGGCCGGCGGGACTCGCCGTCGTCTTTTATTTGTTCGCGGCCCCACCAATCCGTATGGTCACGGAACTGCGCGATGGGGTGTGGTGGTACGAGGCCAGCGGCGTCAACGCCTACGTCGTCGCCGACGACGACGGCGTGACGCTCGTGGACGCGGGGACGCCGTTCGATACCCTGACGGTCGAAACGGCCGTCGAGGAGGTCGGCTTCGGTCTCGAGGACGTCGAGCGAATCCTCGTCACTCACTACGACATCGACCACGTCGGGTCGATAGCGAAACTGGCCGTCGACGCCCCGGTCTACATCGGCCGCGAGGACGCGCCCTTCTTGACGGGCGAAACGCGGCCGCTACCTCGGAACGTCAAGCGCTTTACCCAGTTCGTCTCCGGCCCACTCGTGCCGGAGGTCGCCGCCAGCCGGGTCCATCCAGTCACCGACGGCGACGACATCGGCGGCTTTTCAGCCTACCACACGCCCGGGCACACGCCGGGCCACACCGCCTACGTTCACGAGGACTTAGAGGCGGCCTTCCTCGGCGACCTGGTCATCGAGCGGGGCGGCGAGCTGCGCCCTGCGCCGTGGTTCATGTCCGACGACACCGACGCCGTCGACCGGAGCATCGAGTCGTTCGCCGCGGCGGCCCCGGACTTCGAGGTCGCCGCGATGGGTCACGGGACGCCGTTTAAACGAGGCGGGAGCGACCGACTGCGCCAACTGGTCGACTCGCGGTAGGCGGCGTCGAATAGGGGTCGAAAACAGTAGCTAGACGAGTTCCTCGGCGACGGCCTCGGGGTCGAGCAACTCGGGGTCGACGATGTGGCCGGCCTGCCCTTTGACGAACTCCGGGACGGAATCGCGGGTGTAGAAGACCACGCGCACGTCGGGGTTGAGGTCCGTCGCGATGGGAACTGACGTGGCGAGGCCGGCGTCGGTGATGACGATGATGTCGGCGTCGACGATACCCGCCTCTTCGAGGGCGGGGCGGTTGGCCGTCCCCTCGGCGTAGGAGACGTCCGCACCGTGGTCTTCGAGCGCTGCACCGAGTTCGTCGGGGTCCGCCCCCGCGATGACGACCTTACTCATATTCGATGGTTGCCGGCGGTTTGTGGGTCACGTCGTAGACGACGCGGGAGACGTTATCGAGCGTCCCCGTGATGCGGGACTGGATGCGCTGGAGCGTTTCCCAGTCGATTTCCTGTGCGCGGGCGGTCATGCCGTCGCGGGATTCGACCGACCGGACCGAGACGACCCACCCGTGAACGCGGTTGTCGCCCTTGACGCCCGTCGCCTTGCCGAGGACGGCCGCAAGCGCCTGCCACGGCTCGTACTCCTCGAGTTCCTCCTCGATGATGTGGTTGGACTCGCGGGCGACCTCGAGTTTCTCCTCGGTTACCTCGCCGAGGACGCGGATGGCGAGGCCGGGACCGGGGAACGGCATCCGCTCGGAGACGACCTCTTCGAGGTCCAGCGCGCGGGCGACCTCGCGGACCTCGTCCTTGTAGAGGTCCCGCATCGGTTCGACGATGCCCTCGAAGTCGACGACCTCGGGGAGGCCGCCGACGTTGTGGTGGGACTTGATGGTCCCCTCCGACTCGATGCGGTCCGGGTAGATGGTCCCCTGCACGAGGTAGTCGGCGTCGACCTCGCGGGCGACCGTCTCGAACTCCCGGATGAACTGCTCGCCGATGGCGTGGCGCTTCTCCTCGGGGTCGGTGACGCCCGACAGCGCGTCGAGGAAGCGGTCGCGGGCGTCGACGATGCGGAGGCTCTCCATGTAGTCGAACGTCTCGCGGACGCTCTCGGTTTCGCCCTTCCGCATCAGGCCGGTGTCGACGTAGACGGGGGTCAACTGGTCGCCGACGGCCTCGTAGGCCAGTGCGGCGGCCGTCGATGAGTCGACGCCGCCCGAGAGGGCGATGACTGCGTTCTTGTCGCCGATTGCGTCGCTAATCTCCTCTATCTTCTCGTCGATGAATTCGTCGGTGTTTACCATTATGCGGTCACCTCTTCGGTGGATTCGGTTTCGTCAAGGATGGTCTCGAGCATCGCAAGGAAGGGCGGGGAGGCCCGCCCCGGCCGAGAGCGGAACTCGGGATGGAACTGCGTGCCGAAGAAGAACGGATGGTCCGGCAGTTCGAGTATCTCCATCCGGTTGCCGGCGCGGCCGGAGAAGACGAGGCCGGCGTCTTCGAGGTCGTCGATGTATTCGGGGTTGACCTCGTAGCGGTGGCGGTGGCGCTCGGTGCAGGAGGTGTCCTCGTAGACCTCGTGGGCCATCGTCCCGGGTTCGATATCGGTCTCGTGGGCGCCGAGCCGCATCGTTCCGCCCATGTCCTCGATCTCGTACTGTTCGGGCAGGATGTCGATGACCGGATGCGGCGTGTCCTCCTCCATCTCCGCGGAGTGGGCGCCCTCGAAGCCACATACGTTGCGGGCGAACTCCACGACGGCCATCTGGAAGCCGAGACACAGGCCGAGGAACGGGACGTCGTTCTCGCGGGCGTATCGGACGGCCTCGATTTTCCCTTCGGTTCCGCGGGCGCCGAAACCGCCGGGGACGATGATGCCGTCGGCCTCTTCGAGGCGGTTGGCGTGGGCATCGTCCATCTCGTCGGCATCGACCCACAGGACGTTGACGTCGGTGTTGGTCTCGAAGCCGGCGTGTTTGAGCGATTCGTGAATCGAGAGGTAGGCGTCTTCCAGCGCGTACTTGCCGACAAGCGCGATGTCGACCTCGTCGGTCGTCTCCTGTGTGACGATGTCGCGCCACTCGTTTTCGCGCTCGTCGGCTGGAATGGCCTCGTCGGCCAGATTCAGCCGCTCCATGACGTACTCGTCGAGGCCTTCCTCCTCGACCATCAGGGGGACGTGATAGATGTCCTCGACGTCGGGATTCGAGAAGACGGCGTCGGTCGGCACGTCGCAGAACAGCGCGATTTTCTCCTTCGTTTCGGGGTCGAGTTTGTCCTCACAGCGGCCGACGAGGATGTCGGGCTGGAGGCCGATAGAACGGAGTTCCTTGACGGAGTGTTGGGTGGGCTTGGTCTTCTGTTCGCCGTTCTTCGAGTAGGGGACGAGCGTGACGTGGGTAAAGAGGATGTCCTCGTCGTCTTCCTCGTGGGCGAACTGGCGGAGGGCTTCGAGATAGGGCATCCCCTCGATGTCCCCGACGGTGCCGCCGACCTCGATGAGACAGACGTCGTGGCCTTCGGCGGCCTCCCGAATCCGGCGCTTGATGTCGTCGGTGATGTGGGGGATGATCTGGACGGTGTTGCCGAGGTAGTCCCCGGCCCGTTCCTTCTCGATGACGTGGCGGTAGGTCTTGCCCGTCGTGATGTTGTGGTCGAAGGTCATGTCGATATCGAGGAACCGCTCGTAGTTCCCCAAGTCGAGGTCGACCTCCCCGCCGTCCTTCAGCACGTAGACTTCCCCGTGCTGGTAGGGGTTCATCGTCCCCGCGTCAACGTTGAGATACGGGTCGATTTTCACGGCCGTCACGTCGAAACCGGCGTTGGCGAGCAACCGCCCCGTGCTCGCCGCTGTGATGCCTTTGCCCAGGCCGGACATCACGCCACCGGTGACGAAGATGAACTTGTTCCCCAGTGTGGGGTCGTAATCAGTAAGCTCCGTCGGCATACCGACGGTCCGCGAGCGTCGGACAAAACGGTTTCGACACCCACCCGCTTCGGGCCGGCCTGTCACGCCAGCGAGTGACGGCCGACGCGAGCGGGCTACAAGCCGGCTTCCTCTTTTGCGGCTTCCATCAGCCCCTCGTCGGTCGCCACCAGTATCCACACCCACCGGTAGCGGCGGTCGACGACCACGAGCGTGAGGTTCCACCACGGGTGGCCGAACCAGTCGCTCCAGGCCTCGCGGGTGCGGTGGACGGTGACCTCCTCGTAGCGGTCCTCGACGACGGCGTCGGCGGCCGCTCTCGACAGTCGCTTTGCCTTCGCACAGCCGCCGTACTGCTGGTCGACTGTCTCGTCGTAGGGTTTCGACCCGCCGTGGACGAGCTGTTCGGCGAGCACGCCGTCCAGCGACAGCGCCGATTCGACGGTGAACTCGGGGTCGAGGTCGTCGTCGGCCTCGATGTCGAGTCCCTCAGCGACCGCCGCCGAGGAGAGCAACTCGGCGAAGAAGTCCGCCTCCGCGAGCGCGTTGTGTGCCGCATACCAGTCCAATGCCTGAGATTTGGGGGCCCGAACACAGCAGAGCCGCGCGTCACCGCGCGGCCGCGTCGCTGACAGGGCATCGACGTAGTCGTCGACCGGCGCCGCATCCGGTGACACCGCCTCGAACTCGGCCGACGCCCAGACCTGCTCAACATCGTTGACGGGCGGTTTTCCTGCCGCCCAGTCGATATCGAGCATACCGATAGCAATCGGTGGGTAGGGATAAGTCGAGTCCCTAAATAAGAAGTGACGCCACCGTCTCGGCGACCTTCGTCGTCTGTCCGACGAAGAAGTGGTCGGCGCCCACCGCCTCGACGGTACCGCCACGAGCGCGGACGCGTTCGGCCACGGCCTCGGCGTCGACCGTCGTATCGCGTTTGCCGTAGACGATACCGACCGGACAGTCGATATCGTCGATGGCTTCGACCGCATCGATGTCGGCGGTGATGTTGGCCGCAGGCGCGAGCGCGGCAACTGCGAAGGGTGGCCGCCCCGCCTTGCTTTCGCGGGCAGCGGCAACCAGTGCCAGACAGCCGCCGAAACTGTAGCCGAACAGGCCGACCCGCGCGTAGCGGTCCCGCGCCCACGCGTAAGCATCCCTCGTGTCCGCCAGTTCGCCGTCGCCCTCGTCCCACGCGCCGTAATCGAAGCGGAGACAGGCACAGTCGAGCGCGTCGCTGACCGCCCGCAACTTCGAATCGGTCCGACTGCCGCCCATCTGGGGGTGTGGCGGGCAGGCGACGACACAGGTGTCGCTATCCGGTGAATCCAGCGTCCCGCGAACGTCGCGGTCCGACGGCACCAGTACGGATTCGCTCATACCGGCGCTTCGGAACGGGCCGACTTGAGCGTGTCCGGTCGGCCGCCGAGCGCGCGTAGCGTTTTAAGGGCCGTGACGCACAATAGGCGGGTATGGGTATCCTCTCGCGGGCCTCCTACGTCATCCGGTCGAAAGTGAACGCGCTGTTGAACCGTGCCGAAGACCCCCACGAGACGCTCGATTACTCCTACGAGCAGTTGCGTGACGAACTCCAGAACGTCAAGCAGGGCATCGCCGATCTGACGACACAGAAAAAGCGCCTCGAGATTCAGAAGCGCCGTCTCGAGGAGAACGTCGATAAACACAACGAGCAGGCAAGACAGGCCGTCGAGCAGGGCCGAGACGACCTCGCGCGGAAGGCCCTCGAAAAGAAGAAACAGAAGATGTCCCAGATCGAGGAACTGGAGGCCCAGATAGCGGACCTCCAGAACACGCAGGACAACCTCGTCGAGAAGAAGAACGAACTCCAGAGCCGGATTCAGCAGTTCCGCACCGAGAAGGAGACGATGAAGGCCCGCCACGACGCCGCCAAGGCCAGCGCCCGCGTCAGCGAGGCCATGACCGGCGCCGGCGACGAGATGGAGAACATCAACCGCTCCATCGAGCGGGCCCGCGAGCAGACCGAGGAGATGGAAGCCCGGTCGGCCGCGATGGACGAACTCGAGGAAAGCGGCGCCTTCGAGAGCGCGCTTTCCGAGGGCGACGATATCGACGCCGAACTCGAGGAGATGCGCCGCGAGGGCGAAGTCGAGGCCGAACTGGAGACGCTGAAGTCCGAAACCGGCGCGGAGAGTGAGGCCGAACCGGCAGCGGCCGACACGGAGGCCGACGCTCCCTCCTCGGACCCCGAAATCGAGGCCGAACTCGAGGAACTCAAGGAAGAAGACGAGGACAAAGAGGAGTAGCTACGCCGACGGCGGAACCCGTTTCGTGAGTGCGGCCCGCCAGTCCTCGGGCACCGGCGTCGGTTCGTCGGCCTCGGGGTCGACGATGACCTGAACCGTCTTGCCGGTCGCCGCCTTCTCGTCGCCGCGCCACAGCGTCACCTCGGTCGTGAGACTCGTCGTTCCGACCTCCAGCACCTCGATTTCGCCGACGATACGGTCGCCGGCGAACAGTTCCGCGTGGTAATCGACTTCGAGTCGAGCGACCGGCCGACCGTACTCCTCGAACCGGGGGACCGTCTCCCGGAGGAACGCCTCCCGGACCGACGCGACGTAGGCCGGAAAGACGGTGTTGTCGACGTGGCCGTTGCCGGCGTCTCGGCTCCCCGCGACGAGTTCGTGTTTGAAATCCGCGCCCGTCACGCTATTCGTCGATGAAGTCGGGTTCGACCCGCTTGTCGTCGATTTCCGATTCGAGGTGTTCGCGGAACGCGTCGACTTCCACGTCCTTCTGCTCGTTCTCGAATCGGTCACGGACCGAGACGGTCCCGGCTTCCTCCTCGTTGTCGCCGACGACGAGCATGTAGGGGACGCGGTCGTCGTGGGCCGTCTGAATCTTCTTGCCGACCGTCCACGACCGGTCCTCGATTTCGACGCGGAAGTCGCCGAGATAGCGGTTCTTGAGTTGCTTGGCGTAGCCGATGTTGTCGTCGGAGACGGGCAGGATACGCACCTGCTCGGGCGCCAGCCACGTCGGGAAGTTCCCGTTGAAGTGCTCGACGAGCACCATGAAGAACCGCTCGTAACTGCCGTAGAGCGCGCGGTGAATCATGACCGGGCGGTGTTCCTCGTTGTCCTCGCCCGTATACGAGAGGTCGAACCGCTCGGGCATGTTGAAGTCGAGTTGGACCGTCGGGCCGTCCCACTTGCGCCCCAGCGCGTCCTCGAAGGCGAAGTCGATTTTCGGGCCGTAGAAGGCGCCGTCACCGGACTCGATGTCGTAGTCCATGCCGCTGTCCTGAAGGACCGACCGGAGCTGATTCTCGGCCTGCTCCCAGATTTCGTCGCTGCCGACCGATTTCTCGGGGCGCGTGGCTAGCGCCACCTCGTAATCGAGGTCGAACGTGTCGAGGACCTCGTTTATCTGGTCCATGATGGTGTTGACCTCCCGCTCGATGGATTCCGGCTTGACGAACAGGTGGCCGTCGTCGATGGTGAACGCCCAGACCCGCGAGAGCCCCGACAGTTCGCCGCGCTGTTCCTTGCGGTAGACCTTCCCGTTCTCGGCATACCGGATGGGCAGGTCGCGATACGACCAGTTGCCCTGGTCGAAGATGGTCGCGTGGCCGGGACAATTCATTGGCTTGAGGCCGTACTCTTCCTCGTTGACGTCGAGGAGGAACATGTCGTCGACGTAGTTGTCGTAGTGGCCGGACTTCTTCCAGAGTTCCGTCCGGAAGAGATGCGGCGTCTCGACGAACTCGTAGCCCTCGTCGTCGTTCAGTTGGTCGACGAACCCCTCCAGTTCACGCAGGATGCGCTTGCCGTTGGGGTGATACAGCGGCAGTCCCGGCCCCGTCGTCTCGGGAATCGAAAAGAGGTCCAGTTCCTGTCCGAGTTTCCGGTGGTCGCGCTCCTTGGCCTCCTCGCGGCGTTCGAGGAAGGCCTCGAGGTCCTTCTCGGACTCGAAGGCCGTCCCGTAGACGCGGGTGAGCTGTTCGTTCTCCTCGTCGCCGCGCCAGTACGCGGAGGCGATGTTCAGCAGTTCGACGGCACCGACCTCGCCCGTCGACTCGACGTGGGGGCCCTGACAGAGGTCCTGCCAGTCGTCCTGCACGTAGAAGGAGACGGTCTCCTCGCCGGCGGCCTCCTCTGCGAGAATCTCCTGTTTGTAGCGGTTGTCCTCGTAGATGTCGAGGGCCTCCTCGCGGGAACGTTCGACACGCTCGATGTCGTAGTCGGCCTCGATGATGTCGTACATCTCGGCTTCGATGTCCGCGAGGTCGTCGGCGTCGAGGTCGACGTTCGTCACGTCGTAGTAGAAGCCCTCCTCGGTCGGCGGGCCGATGGCGAGTTTCGCCTCCGGGAAGAGACGTTGAAGGGCCTGTGCGAACACGTGGGCCGCGGAGTGGCGCAGCACCTGCAGGTACTCGTCGGACTGGTCGGTGACGATGACGAGTTCCGCGCCGTCTTCGAGTTCGTCGTACTTCGAGACGAGGTCGCCGTCGACGACGCCCGCGACGGTGTCCTTACCGAGGCCCGGTCCGATTTCGTAGGCCGCGTCCTCGACCGTCGACCCCTCCTCGAGTTCGAGTTGGGAGCCGTCCGGCAGCGTGACAACGATATCGCTCATGCCCGAGTTAAGCCAAGGCGGGCGGATAAGTGTTTAGAGACGTTGGTGGGTGTTACAGAGTGTCACACAGGCATTAGGAAGTAGTTGATGATGCGATTTTAATTCGGTCTTGGTCCCGAATCAATGCACGACAAAACCTGTTGATGTAGAGGATGACTTCAGGAACTATCTATGTTTCTTAATCCGAACAGCGAACTCTTGTTCTGTATAAGTACCTGCCCCCCGCGGAAGTCGCTTTGTTACGACTTTGTACTCTAAACTGTCACCTGTAAAAGTCGCTTCTACACTTCCATTTAGTGGGATCTCTGTTTTCCTTGGGGGGGTTGGAAGCGTTCTGAACCCAATTTGGGACAGTATCTACCTTTACCCACCGACCCGATTTGAACTTAATATAGGAGATATACCCCATGTGCTCTTTCGGGTCCCAGTCAACCATGATTTTCTCCTGACCATCTACTTTATATTAAAAATAGCTAAATTGATACGGATTATGCACGCCCGTTCTTTCGGCTGTTTCAGTTCTTCTGAATAACGAAACCGTGCTACTAATCGGGATTACTCGCTCCACGGCTCCTCGACGCTATCGCCGAACAGCTCTCGCATCAGGACGACGACGCTCTCGGGCGGGAACTGCCCGTGCTCGGTGACGATGGCGTCGACGTGACGGGGCGGGGTCACGTCGAAGGCGGGGTTCGCGACGCCGATGTCGCCGACCTCTTTTCGGGTTTCGGCGTCGATGACCTCCTCGGCATCCCGCTGTTCGATTTCGACGGCAGCGCCGGTCAGGGTTCGGGGGTGGAGTTTGATGGACTGGGCGGCGACCATGACGGGGACGCCGCGGTCTCTGGCCGAGACGGCGAGGCCGGCGGTGCCGATTTTGTTGACGACGCTGCCGTCGGCGGCGATGCTGTCGGCGCCAACCAGAAGGTGGTCGGCGTCGTCCAGAAACCGGTGGGCCGCGTTGTCGACGATGAGTGTGACAGGGACGCCAATCTCCGAGAGGCGTTCGGCGGTGATGTGGCCCTGATTGCGCGGGCGCGTCTCCTTGACGATGGCTTCGAGGTCCGCGCCGTCCTCGACGGCAGCCTCGATGCAGGCCAGCGCGTCCGTCGAGTGGCAATGGGTCATCACCACGTCGCCGTCCTTGAGTCGGCCGGCACCGATGCGGCCGAGGCGGTCCTGGGCCGCATCGAGGTCGGTCCGGAACCGGGCGACGCTCCGCTCGACGGACCGTTGCAGTTCCGCGACGGTATCGCCGTGCATTTCCGTGAGGACGTATCGGAGCGCGTTCGGGAGGCTGACCGCCGTCGGCCGGGTGTCGTGGAGTCGGCGGGCGGCTTCGCGTATCTCCGAACGGAACGCTTCGGGCGTTTCGGCATCGGAGTCGGCCGCTTGCGCGCCGAGCGCCGCCGCTGCCGCATCGGCGATGGCGGCCGCGCCGCGGACCTCCATCTCCGCGATGTCTTCGGCCGTCCGTTCGAGTTCGGGATGGAGCCCCGACGTGCTGTCCATGCGCGTCCTTGGCACGGGACGGGCAAAAGCCCCGCGCCCGGCGGGATTTATAACGCCTGCTCGTCACACTCCGGTATGGACCGCACCGAGTTCGCCGCGCGTATCGACCACACCGTTCTCGGACCGGAAACCACGTGGCAGGACGTCGAGACGGTCCTCGATGCCGCGGCCGAGCACGGGATGAACGCGTGTATCCCGCCGTGCTACGTCGCCGAGGCCGCCGAGTACGCACCGGAGGTCACCCTCGTCACGGTCTGTGGCTTCCCACACGGACAGGAAGCGCCGGAGGCCAAGGAGAGCGAAGCCGAACACGCGTGGGAAGATGGGGCCGACGAGATAGACGTCGTCCTCAACGTCGGACGACTCCACGACGGCAACGGCGACGCCATCGCGGACGAACTCGAACGGGTCGTCGCGGCCGTCCCCCTCCCAGTGAAGGTCATCGTCGAAGCGCCGCTGCTTTCGGTGGGCGAACTCCGAACCGCCTGCGAACTCGCCGAGGAGGCAGGCGCGGCGTTCGTCAAGACCGCGACCGGCTTTTCCGAGGGTGGTGCGACCGTCGAGGACGTCGAAATCATGGCCGAGTATCTCCCGGTCAAGGCCAGCGGCGGCGTCGGGAGTTTCGAGGAAGCGGTCGCAATGCTGGGGGCGGGCGCGGAGCGTATCGGCGCATCGTCGGGTGTGGAAATCGTCGAGGGTTACGACGCCGGCGCGTTCTGATACTGTCGGACGTAACTATTCGAAGCGACGTTTCACGTATCGATCCCCCTACCAGCGTTTCGGGGACCTCCTCGATTCGGCGGTTTGCGAAATTACGTCCGACAGTATGATTATTCGAGGGCGTACAGCGTCGTGTCGCCGTCGTCGTTCATAGCTGTCGCGAATACTGCTCCATCAGCGACTGCCAGTCCCGACGTGACGGCACCGTCGACCTCGTATCGCCAGCGCTCCGTGTTCGTTCGATACGCACCGACGCCGGTACCGCCGCCCATCGCGTAGCCGACGACGAAGCCGTCGCCGCCGGTATAGACCGTATCGCCCGCGCCGGCCGGCGGCGCACGGAGGCGGTCGTCGACCGACCAGCGCCGTTCGCCGGTCCGGGTGTGTATCGCGGTGAGTCCCCCACCGACCGCGTAGGTGTCGCCCGCGAGAACGAACCCGTGTGAGCCGGTGGCGTGCGACCAGCGTTCCGCCCCGGCGGCGGTGTCGTCCCGTCGGGTCGTCGGGCCGCCGAACACCGAGGCGACCATGCCGTCCCCGTCGAGGAGGGCCACCTGCACGACCCGTCCGTCCAACTGTCGGCGCCACATTCCGTTCGGGTCGTCCATGCCAGCGTACCCGAACAGTTCGCCGCCCGAGGTGCCGGCGTAGAGGACGTCACCCCACGACGCCAGCGCGGTGACTTCGGTGAACGTCTCGCGTCGCCACAGTTTTTGGCCATCGGTATCGAGGCCGATGAGGCCGAAATCGGTTCCCACCGCGAGTCGCTCACGGTCGATGCCGACCACCGGCGGGGCGGTGGCCGACGTGTCGAACTCGGCCGTCCACGCTTCGGTCCCGTCGGTGACGTCGACTGCGACCAGACCGGTCCGCGTCCCGAGGTAGGCGATGTCGTCGACGACGAGCGGTGGTGTTCGGAGGTCAGGCCCGTCCTCGCCGAAGCCCAACCGCCACTGCTCGTCGCCCGACGCCACGTCGTAGGCGACGAGGCCGCCCTGTGTCGGGAGCATCACCCGCCCACCGGCGACGACGGGTCGGCCGGCCGGCCAGATGCTCGGGACCGCCCAGCGTTCGTCGGGGGAGTCCCGGGGGGCGGCGGCGTCGGCACGGTAGCAATCGAACCGGTCGGTGCCGCCGGGCTGGGGCCACTCGGTATCGGTCTCGGTTCCGGGGGAAACGTCGTTCCCGGACGGACCGTCGGTACAGCCGGCCAGCCCCGCTGCCGCGAGGCTCCCGAAACCGCAGAGAAGGCGTCGTCTGGAGGGCATGGCCGGCGAATGCGTGCGAACCGACAAGTGTCTTTGGGGCCCGAAACGTCGCCCTTTTGAGCGCCCGTACGTAATCTGCTGGTACACGATGGCCACGTATCACATCGAGACGTACGGCTGTACGTCCAACCGGGGTGAGAGCCGTCAGATAGAGCGCAAGCTCCGCGACGCGGGTCACTACCGCGTCGACGGCCCCGAGAAAGCCGACGTGGCCATCCTCAACACCTGTACGGTCGTCGAGAAGACCGAACGAAACATGCTCCGCCGGGCGGAGGAACTGGAGGACGAGACGTCGGACCTCATCGTCACCGGCTGTATGGCCCTCGCGCAGGGCGAGGAGTTCGAGGACGTCGACGCGCAGGTCCTCCACTGGGAGGACGTCCCGACCGCCGTGACGAACGGCGAGTGCCCGACGACGACGCCCGACGCCGAACCCATCCTCGATGGCGTCGTCGGCATCCTGCCCATCGCCCGCGGCTGTATGTCCAACTGCTCGTACTGCATCACGAAGTTCGCGACCGGTCGTGTCGACTCCCCGCCCGTCGAGGAGAACGTCGAGAAGGCCCGGGCGCTGGTTCACGCGGGCGCGAAGGAAATCCGAATCACCGGTCAGGACACCGGCGTCTACGGCTGGGACGAGGGCGACCGGAAGCTCCCGGAACTGCTGGACCGCATCTGCGATATCGAGGGCGACTTTCGGGTTCGGCTCGGGATGGCCAACCCCGGCGGCATCCACGGGATTCACGACGAACTGGCCGACGTCTTCGCGAAAAACGAGAAGCTCTACAACTTCATCCACGCGCCGGTCCAGTCCGGCAGCGACGACGTACTGGAGGACATGCGCCGCCAGCACCGCGTCGAGAAATTCGAGGAAATCGTCGACACCTTCGACGACCGCTTGGACCACTGGACGCTGTCGACGGACTTCATCGTCGGCTTCCCCACGGAGGACGACGAGGACCACCGGAAGTCGATGGAACTACTCGATGAGGTCCGCCCCGAGAAGATCAACATCACGCGCTTCTCGAAGCGACCGGGCACCGATGCCGCCGAGATGAAGGGCCTCGGCGGGACCCTCAAGAAGGAACGCTCCAAGGAGATGACCGACCTGAAGATGGACGTCTGCCGGGAGGCTCACGAGTCGATGGTCGGAGAGACCCACGAAGTCCTGGCGGTACAGGAGGGCACTGGCGACTCCCTGAAGTGCCGCGACGAGGCCTACCGGCAGGTCATCGTCACGAACGCCTCCGAGACGGACGTCGAAATCGGCGACTTCTTCGAGGTCGAAATCACGACCAACGAGAACGTCTACTGCTTCGGCGACCCGATATAAAACGACTCACTCTCGGTTTTCTTCAGCGTCTTTCCACTCCCCGATACCCGCCGGGTCGAGATGGAGGTGGACGTCGCCGACGATATCGAGGTCCCGGATGCGCCCGATGAGTTCCGTCTCGATGTCGTGGGCCTCCACCAGCGTCAGTTCGCCGTCGACCTCGACGTGGGCCTCGACTTCGAGGTCGGTGCCGTCGTAGAAGACGGCCACGTCGTGGACGCCCTCGACGGCGGGATGGGAGCGGAGCGCCTCGACGACCCGCTGGTAGTCGTCCTCGCAGGGTGCGGCACCGACCAGATACGAGACGTTCTCGCGGCCGATCTCGAACCCCTGATAGATGACGAGGACGCTGACGACGGCGCCGGCCCCGGCGTCGAGCAGCGGGTAGCCGAAGAAGACGCCGGCGATGCCGACCAAGGCGGCGATGGTCGTATAGATGTCGTTGAGACAATCGACCGCGAGCGCGTCCAGCGCCGCCGAATCGACCGTCTCGTTGACCCACGTCGTATACCGGTAGAGGACGTACATATCGGCCATCGCGAAGAGTAGCGCGGCGACGAGTATCGGACTGAAGCGTACGTCGACACCGACGATGAACCCCCGGACGGACTCGTAAAAGAAGTTCAGACCGAGCAGGGCGACGACACTGCCGACGAACAGCGCGGCCAGCGGTTCGACGCGCTGGTGGCCGTGGGGGTGGGTGTCGTCGGGGTCGGCGTAGACGCTGCGGCCCCACACCAACACGACGATGCTGGCGACGAGGTCCGCGACTGAGTGGGCGGCGTCGGCCAAGAGTGCGAGCGACCCGAAGGCGAGGCCGGCGGCCGCTTCGACGACGATTTTGACGGCGTTGCCGAGGACGTTGACGACGCTGGCGCGGATGAAATCGCGCCGCTCGGTGCCGGTTTCGACACCCGTCTCGGTCAACGCCGCATCGCTCATACCGACCGTAGCGTGACCACCCGGATAAGTGATAGGATTAGAGGGGGCGAAGGGGTGCGTTCGCCGCGGCTAAAACTCGAATCGGACCGCGCCGCTATCGGTGACCGACGCGTCGGGGTGGGCCGCGAACGCATCGTGGAGGACCTCGTAGGTGTCGTCGACCGCCTGAACGATGACCTTCGTATCCGAGAGGACCGGCATGAAGTTGGTGTCGCCGTGCCAGCGCGGCACGACGTGCGTGTGGAGGTGGTCGTCGATGGAGCCACCGGAGGCGTTCCCGAGGTTGAGGCCGGCGTTGACGCCATCGGCACCGAGGCCCGACTCGATGGCCTCGATGGTCCGCTGTTTGAGGCGGGCGTGGTCCAGCAACACCTCGTCGTCGAGGTCCGTGTAGTCTCCCGTGTGCACGCGGGGGATGACCATCGCGTGGCCGGGATTGTACGGATAATTGTTCAACAGGACGAACGCGTGGTCGGATTCGGCGACGACCCTCGCCTCGCGTGCGTCCGAACGGTCGGGAAGCACACAGAACGGACAGCCCTCGATTTCCACCTCGTCGTCGTCGTCGCGTTCCACCCACTCGATTCGCCACGGAGCGAACAACTGGTCCATACCGACTCCCTCGGTTCGGCGCGCTGTTAACCCTGTCCACGGCGGGTTCTAATATAAATACTTTTCGTCGGTTTACAGACTCGCTAAAATCTCGAAATACTCTAAATAGTGGCTATGAACTGTATCGGCCGATTAGAACACCTCTCGTCCCATTGGGTACTGTTGTCATCGAAACTGGATTAAACGGTGGTTAACCGAGGTTGGTTTTTATACTCATCTCCGGACTACGACCGGGTGACTATGGCAACTCGAATCGACGACGAGGGGATGGCCGAGGAGTGTAGCGAGTGTGGCCGGGAGACCCCCCACGAGGTGAGCATCCAGCTCCTGACCGAGAGTCGGAAGGAGGAGAACGCGGAGTTCTCGCGTGAGCCCTACCGGGTCTCCACGTGTCGCGTCTGCGGGACCGAGCAATCCGTGCGGATGAACAACGCCTGATTTTCGCTCCGTCGTTACACGGCGCGCTGACAACGCGCTAGCGTTCGACTCGTTTTATATTCGGTAGTCGAGACGAGGTCGGCTTCGGACGCGAATACCGTTGGGCGGGAACTCAGGCCCGCGTCGTCACTTCACAGCCGTCCTCGGTGACGATGATTGTGTGTTCTTTCTGACTGACGAGATAGCCGTCCTGTTCTTTGAGGACGGGATAGCCGTGGACGACGTTCTGCTGTTTGAGGCGCCGGAGCGCCATCTCCGCGCGCTGGGTATCGAGCCAGCGGCGGGCGAAGGGCAGCGTCTTGAACTCCTCGACGATCTGTTCGAGCGCGTCGCGGGCCGCGCGGTTGCGGACGCTGGCCTCGCGTTCGAGCGCGTAGATTTCCTCGTCAGCGCCCTCGTTGACCTTGCCGCCGCCGTCGGTGGCGAAGGGCTCGATGGCGACCACATCGCCGACTTCCAGTTCGACGCCCTGCTTGACGCCGCGGTTCGGGATGTTCGGGTCGGTGTGCTGTTCCCAGTGGCCGAGGCCGTGGCCCGAGAGGTTGACCACGGGGTTGTAGCCGTAGCCGTCGATGACGTCCTCGATTTCGGCCCCGATTTCGCCCGTGTGGACGCCGGGTTCGACGATGTCGAGGGCGGCATCGAGTGCCTCGGCGGGTGCCTCGGCGAGTTCCGGATGTCCGGAGAGGTCGACGGTGACGGCGGTATCCGCCAGCCAGCCGTCAACGTGGACCCCGATGTCGAGGTTGACCATCTCCTCGCCGAAGGTGGCGTCGTCGCCGGGTTCCGGCGTCGCGTGGGCGGCCTCCTCGTCGATGCTGATATTTACGGGGAAGGCGGGTTCGCCGCCGAGTTCGCGGATGCGCTCTTCGGCGAACTCGGCGACTTCGAGGTGGCTGACGCCGACCTCGACCCGCTCGGCGGCCTCCTCGCGGACCTGCGCGAGGATTTCGCCGGCTTCCCGGTGTTTCTCGAACTTCTCGTCGGAGAGGTCCACGGTCATGCCTTCGGGTTCGGCAGGTGCGATAAAAGGGATTGTGTTCCCGGGAGAGTGGCCGAATCGCAACGTTTTCGAGTCGCCGCCCCGCCGAATCCGGTAGTGCCGCTACTCCCGTCCGATTTCGCGCTGCCAGCGCTCCCGTACCTGCTCGGATTGCTCGTCGCCGGCGCGGCGACGGTGGCCCTGCTGTATCGGCGCCGACCGGCCGTCACCGAGGAGACGGTAACCGCGCTCGCGCCGTGGATGGCCGGCGGCGGCGCGCTCTATGCGATTTATCAGGCCGAGGCCGTACCGACGAGCGTACGGCCGCTTTTCAGTTCGCCCGCCGTCTACCTCACCACCGGCGTCCTCGCGGGAATCGTGCTGGTGCTCGTGGCAGACCGTCCCCCGGAGGGCTGGCGGCCGACCACGACGCCCGGTTTTGTGGCGATTACGGGCGTTCTCGTCCTCCTTTCGGCGGCGACGGCCGGCTACCTGAACGCCGTCGACCGCGGTATCGAAATCAAGGTCGGAATCACGTTCGGCATCCTGCTCGGAACCCTCCTGTCGGTCGCCGTGGTCTGGGTTCTGCTCACCCGCTTCCGCCCCGGCGCAATCGAGGCGAGCGGCTCGGTCGGCCTGCTGGCGGTGTTCGGCCACGCGCTGGACGGCGTTTCGACGGCCGTCGGCTACGACCTGCTCGGCTTCGGCGAACAGACGCCGCTGTCCCGCATCATCATCGAGGCCGGGGGAGCGTTGCCCACGGCCGAACTCCTCGGTGCCGGGTGGCTCTTCGTCCTCGTGAAACTGGTGCTCGCGGCGGTCGTCGTCGCCGCCTTCGAGGAGTACATCCGCGAGGAACCGACCGAGGGCTACCTCTTTTTGGGGCTCATCGCCGCCGTCGGCCTCGGTCCCGGTGCCCACAACGTCGTCCTTTTCGCCATCGCGTAACTGACGGCATTTATACCGTCGCCGCCCCCACGTCCGGTATGCGCGTCGTCTGTGCGGGTCATGTCAACTGGGACGTGCGTCTCCGGGTCGACCGGCTTCCGGCCCCCGACGACGAGGCCCGGATTCACGAGCGGTCGGCCTCGGGCGGCGGAAGCGCGGCCAACGTCGCCGTCGACCTGTCGAGACTCGACGTCGAGACACGGCTGTTCGGCAGCGTCGGCGACGACGGCCCCGGGCGTCGAGCCGTGGCCGAACTCCGAGAGGCGGGCGTCGACCCGCTCGTGACCGTCGTCGAGGACGCCGAAACGACGACGAAGTACATCCTCATCGACGCCGACGGCGAGGTGGCGCTTCTGGGCACCGACGGCGCGAACGAGGCCATCGACCCCGGCGATATCTCGCCGGCCCTGCTCGAAGGCGCCGACTGCGTCCACCTCACCGGACAGCGGCCCGATACCGCACACCGCATCGCCAGCCTCG
This sequence comes from Natronomonas amylolytica, assembly GCF_037031205.1. Classification (NCBI taxonomy): domain Archaea; kingdom Methanobacteriati; phylum Methanobacteriota; class Halobacteria; order Halobacteriales; family Natronomonadaceae; genus Natronomonas; species Natronomonas amylolytica. The sequence goes on from NZ_JAYEZM010000005.1 coordinate 317,334, forward strand.
CGGCCGAACGCGACGTGCTCGTCAGTTTCGATCCGGGGCGTCGACTCGCCGACCGGGATTTCACCGACGCCCTGACGCTTACCGACCTCGTCTTCGTCAACGACCGGGAGGCCGAGCTCCTCGAGGTGTCGGTCCCGCGGCAGTTGACCAAACACGGCGCCGCCGGGGCGACCTACGCGGGGCCGGACGGCGAGTTCAGTCACGCCGGGTTCGACGTCGAATCGGTCGTGGACACGACCGGGGCTGGCGACGCCTTCGCCGCGGGCTTCCTGTCGTCGTGGCTGTCGGACCGCGACCCCGAACAGGCGCTGGCGGTCGCCAACGCCTGCGGTGCGCTCGCGGCAGCGACCTACGGTCCGCGACCGAACCTCCCCGCCGACCCGGTCGCGGAGGTGCGATGATGGGCGGGGCCTCGATGTTGGATGCCGCGTTCCTCCCGTTGCACGCCGGAACGACGACGTCTATCGACATTCGCCTCGCGGTGGCGGCACTTGCGGGGCTGGCTGCGACCCTCGGGATGACCGTCGCGATGCGCCTGCAGTCCCGCGGCTATGTCCCGCCCTACGTGGCGGCAAGCGCCCTCTGGCGACAGCCTCCCGAACGGGTCTCGTGGTCGGCGGCCAACGCGGTCCACATCGTCGCCGGCATGCTCGCTGGCGTCCTCTTCGAGGTACTCGTGGTCGGCGCCGAGCGCCTGCGACCGGCACTCGGTATCGGCATCGAGGTAATCGTCGCCGGCGTTATCTCCGTCCTCGAACTGCTCGCGCTCGCCCTCGTCGCCCTCTTTCTCTACGGCTTCTTCGCGTGGGTCGTCTTCCCCCGATACGGCGGGGTCGCCTTCGAGAGCGGCGCCGAGGCGGTCCGCCGGCAGTGGGCCGTCTCCGTCGCCGTGTACGCCCCGCTGGTGTTCGCCGCCCTGACGGCCATCCACCGGGCCCTCCCGGTATAGACCGCCCAAGCGGACCGCCCGCTTCGAACCCACGCGACTTTTGAGGCGGCGCGCCGACCCTTTCGGCATGGCAAAACAGCCGCACCTGCTCGTCGAGGAGGGCGACCTCGCCGACGTCGCGCTCGTGCCCGGCGACCCCGGTCGCGTCGACCGCATCGCCGACCACTGTGACGACGCCGAAACGGTCGCCGAGAACCGCGAATACAAGGTCGTCAACGCCACCTACGAGGGAACCGACCTCACCATCTGTTCGACCGGTATCGGGTCGCCGTCGACGGCCATCGCCGTCGAGGAGATGGCCGCCGTCGGCGTCGAACGGTTCATCCGGGTCGGCACCACCGGCGCCCTCCAGTCCGGCATCGAAATCGGCGACATGGTCGTCGCCACCGGCGCCGCCAAGGACGAGGGGACGACGAAACGCTACGAGGCCGTCGAGGTGCCCGCTGTCCCCGACTACGAGACGTTGAACGCGCTTGTCGATTCGGCCGAACGGCGGGAAGCGCCCGTCCACGTTGGCCCTATCGCCACCGACGACGCCTTCTACGCCGAAACCGACGAATTCGTCGAGGCGTGGGAAGACGCCGGCCTGCTCTGTGTCGAGATGGAGGCCGCGGCGCTCTTCACGCTCGCCCGGCGGAAGGGCCTCAGCGCCGGCGCCATCTGTACGGTCGACGGCAACCTCGTCGAGGGGACCCAAAAAGGCGAAACCGAGGACGAGGAACTTCCCGACAAGGCCAAGGACAACGTCGGCCGCGCGATTCGCATCGCGCTGGACGCCGTCGCGAGCCTGTAACGGCCCACAACGGATTCTATTTCGATTGCTGCTTCCGTCCTTTCGACATCTAACCGGCCGCGATTCGGATTCTATATAGTACTATGTATGTTTGTATTATCCACGGTTCGGATATAGGGATATCTACAGTAAACATAGTACCTCCTATATGTGCTCCTCGGATACGCGACAATGATGGAAGCGAGCCGATTCGGCGACCTGACACGACGTGACGCGCTAAAGGCACTCGGCGGCGCCGGCGCAGTCGCGGTGGCCGGCTGTACCGAAACCGAAAACGGCGATTCTGGGGGCCTCTCCGGTGATATCAATATCGCCGGTTCGAGTACCGTTTTTCCCCTGATGAGCGCGATTGCGGAGGAATTCAGCAGCGAACACTCGAACGTAAACATCGACATCTCGTCGACGGGTTCGGGCGGCGGCTTCTCGAATCACTTCTGTCCGGGCAACACCGACTTCAACAACGCCAGTCGGGAAATCCAACCGGAAGAAGAGGAGTTGTGTGACGAAAACGATGTCGACTATATAGAACTGGTCGCGGCGACGGACGCCCTCACCGTCGTGGTCAACAACGAGGCTGATTTCGTGGACTGTCTGACCATCGAGGAGTTGGCCAGTATCTGGGAGTCCGACGCCGTCGAGACGTGGGACGAGGTTCGCGAGGAGTTCCCCAACGAGGAAATCGAACGCTACGGTGCGGCCGACACCTCCGGCACCTACGATTATTTCATCGAGAACGTGCAGGGCGCAGAGGCCGGCCACACGGACGATTATCAAGCGACCGAACGCGACGACACCATCGCCCAGGGTGTCGCCGGCAGCGAATACGCCATCGGCTACTTCGGCTTTTCGTACTACTACAACAACCCGGACGACGTGAAGGCACTGGGCATCGACAACGGCGACGGCTGTGTCGAACCGAGCCTGGAGACGGCGGCATCCGGTGAATATCAACCCCTCTCGCGGGAACTCTACACGTACCCCGCGATGTCGTCGCTGGCCAAAGACCACGTCGCCGAGTTCGCTCGGTTCTTCGTCGAGCAGACCACCAACGAAGAACTCGTCGCCGAAGACGTCGGCTACGTTCCCTTGACCGAGGAGACACAGGAAGAACAGATGCAGAAACTCGAATCCGCCATCGAGGAAGCACAGAGCTGAACGCATGAGCCGAGATACGAACGACGCCGACCCGCCGCTCCACGCTGGCTGGTCGGCTGACCGGAGGTGGATTCGACCGTGAGCGGTACGGAGGGGCCGGACCTGCAGCGCTCTGGTACTATCGACCGCCTCAGGGAACGCTCCTACAGCGGCTTCTTCCTCGCGTGTGCAGCGGTGACGCTGCTGACGACGCTGGCCATCTTCCTGACGCTGCTGTCGGACGCGGTGGCCTTCTTCATCGAGTACAACGTCGTCCAGTTCCTGACCGGACTGGAGTGGAGTCCGAACCCGCGCGGTGACGGCTATATATTCGGTATCATCCCGCTTCTCATCGGGACGGTCGTCGTCACGATAACCGCGGCGTTCGTCGCGATTCCCATCGGCACGCTGACGGCCATCTACCTCAGCGAGTACGCCACGTCGCGCGCCCGGTCGATACTCAAACCGCTGCTGGAAATCCTCGCCGGCATCCCGACGGTCGTCTACGGGTACTTCGCGCTCGTCTACGTGACACCCGTACTGGAGGCGACCCTGTTTCCGGAAATCAGCACGTTCAACGCGCTGTCGGCGTCGCTGATGGTCGGCATCATGACCATCCCGATGGTCTCCTCCATCAGCGAGGACGCGATGAGCGCGGTCCCCGACGAACTGCGACAGGCCGGCTACGGTCTCGGCGCCACGAAGTTCGAGGTCTCGACCGGCATCGTCGTTCCCGCGTCGATTTCGGGTATCGCCTCCTCCTACATCCTCGCCGTCTCCCGCGCCATCGGCGAGACGATGATCGTCGTCGTCGCGATGGGCTCGCAGGCGAACCTGCCGCCGATTCGCGAACTCGCGGTCGGGAACGGCATCCCCTTCGTCAACCCGGCCGACGTGCTGCTCGAACCCGGGATGACGATCACCGTCGCGATGGTCCAGATCGCAAACGGCGACCTCACTGGCGGTTCCATCGCATACGACGCGATGTTCGCCCTCGGTCTGACGCTGTTCGTCGTCACGCTAATCATGAACGTCATCAGCGACCTCATCGCACAGCGCTACCGGGAGGAGTACTGAGATGGCGACCGAAGAGACCTCACCCGAGTTCGAACAGGTCAGCAGAACCAAGGGCGTTCTCTTCGAGTACCTCTCGCTCGGCGCGTCGGTCATCGGTCTCATCGCGCTGGCGGTGCTGCTCATCTACGTCTTCGTCGACGCCTTCGACCTCGCCGAGGCCAGCCCCGAGTGGCTGTTGGCCTACTTCTTGACGCTCGTTCTCCCCTTCGTAGGCTTCTGCCTTTACAGCGCGAAAAGTCGCGAACTGGCCCGGAACACGGCCATCGCCCTCGGGGGCGGCCTCGTCGGCACCGCGGTGGTCTTCACCGCCGTCGAAACCTTCGTCGGTACCGTCCCGCGGCTGTCGTGGCAACTGGTCTACCTGTTCGTCGTCGTCACGCCCGTGACGGCCTACGTCACCTTCGTCGGCAGCCAGCGACCGGCCGGCAAGGCCGGTTTCGGCCTCCTCGGGCGGCTTCTCGGCGGTGCGGCGCTGGGTCTCGCACTCGTCGTCCTCTTTTTGGTCTTCGACGCGCGGCTCTGGTTCCTCGCCTACACCTTCGGCGTCTTCCCGGCCGCGGTCGTCTTCCTCTATGGTCGCTTCAGACCCGACTCCCGCGTCTCGATGGCCGCGGTGCCGCTGGCCGTCGTCGGGTTCGTCGCCGCTACGGTCGTCCGGCAGACCCTCAACGTCTACCCGACCACCTTCATCATCTACGTCTGGACGCTGGTCGTGCCGGTCGCGGCCGCCGTCGGCGCGGTCACCTACCGCCGTCGCGGCCGCACCGTCGGCGTCGTCATCGGCCTCCTGACGCTGGCCATCGCCGCCGGCGGCGGGTTCGCGTCGGGTATGGTCGGCCAACCGATGGCGAAGGCGACGCTCGTCTTGCTGACCGCCAGCGCGCCGACGATCACGTTCGTCGACCGCGTCTTCGAGAAACGCGACGGTCAGGAAGGGCTCCTGCTCCCGCTCTTGCTCATCGGCGGGGCGCTCGCCGGGGCCGCTATCGTAAGCGCGTGGGGCGTTCCGCGGCCGGACCCGTGGCTCGACCCCTCCTTCGTGACGAGCGCACCTTCCCGGAACGCCGTCGAAGCCGGTCTGTATCCGGCCATCGTCGGGTCGGTCCTCATCATCGCCATCGTGGCCATCCTCTCGTTCGTCCTCGGGGTCGGGACGGCCGTCTTCCTCGAGGAGTACACCTCCGACACCGGCATCATCGGCGCACTCACCCGACTCGTTCAGGTCAACATCGCCAACCTCGCGGCGGTTCCCTCGGTCGTCTACGGCCTGCTCGGCTTGGGCCTGTTCGCCAACCTGCTCGGGTTCGGCTTCGGGACGGCCGTCACCGCCGGCATCACGCTCTCGTTGCTCATCCTCCCGATCACCATCATCTCCGCACAGGAGGCGATCCGCTCGATTCCCGACGACATGCGCCGGGGCTCGGACGCGATGGGCGCGACCCGCTGGCAGACGACGAAGAACATCGTGCTTCCCGAGGCGTTGCCCGGTATCCTGACCGGAACCATCCTCGCGTTGGGCCGTGCCATCGGGGAGACCGCACCGCTCATCATGGTCGGCGCCGCGACGACCGTATTCAGCCCGCCCAGCAGCATCTGGGGCAAGGTCAGCGCGATGCCGATGCAGATCTACGCGTGGGCGAACTACCCGCAAGACGAGTTCCGCTACGGCGTCGTCGCCGCCGGCGTCGTCACCCTGCTCATCGTCTTGCTGGGGATGAACGCCACCGCCATCGTCATCCGGAACAAGGCCGAGTAGGCACTACGGCGTTCCTTCGTTTCTCTCCTTTCTCCTCGCCCGAATCGTTTCGACGTGTTCCGCCAGTGGACTGTCGCCTACTTTGTGATATCTCGTCACTTCGTGTGAGAATATATGTCAATGGGCTCTTTCGGAATTGGATATATAGATACGATAGAATATACATTGCTCATAGCATCTGTTTTATCAATCCCTCGGCAACGCTCAGGTGATGCCGACGAACCGATTCAGTGACCTGACGCGGCGGAACGCACTCAAAACGCTCGGCGGCGCTGCCGCAGTGGCGGCGGCCGGCTGTACGCAGACGAGCGGAACCGAACAGGGGGACGGGAGCCTCTCCGGTGATATCAATATCGCCGGTTCGAGCACCGTTTTCCCCCTGATGAGTGCGGTCGCGGAGGAGTTCAGCGAGGACCACCCGGACGTGAACATCGACATCTCCTCGACGGGGTCGGGCGGCGGTTTCGCGAACCACTTCTGTCCGGGCAACACCGACTTCAACAACGCCAGTCGGCCGATAAAAGGCGAAGAGGAGGAGCTGTGTGCGGACAACGACGTCGACTATATAGAACTCATCGCCGCCACCGACGCCCTCACCGTGGTCGTGAATCCCGAAGCCGATTTCGTGGACTGTCTGACCATCGAGGAGTTGGCCAGTATCTGGGAGTCCGACGCCGTCGAGACGTGGGACGAGGTTCGCGAGGAGTTCCCCAACGAGGAAATCGAACGCTATGGGGCCGCTGATACGTCGGGTACCTACGATTACTTCATCGAGAACGTCCAGGGCGCGGAGGCTGGTCACACGGACGATTACCAGGCGACCGAACGCGACGACACGATTGCGCAAGGTGTCGCCGGCAGCGAATACGCCATCGGCTACTTCGGCTTTTCGTACTACTACAACAACCCGGACGAGGTGAAGGCACTGGGCATCGACAACGGCGACGGCTGTGTCGAACCGAGCCTGGAGACGGCGGCATCCGGCGAGTACCAGCCGCTATCGCGGCCGCTCTTTACCTACCCTGCCATGTCCGCACTCGAGAAGGACCACGTCGCCGAGTTCGCCCGGTTCTTCGTCGAGCAGACCACCAACGAGGACCTCGTCGCCGGCGACGTCGGCTACGTACCGGCGACGGAGGACGTCAAAGAAGCACAGATGCAGAAACTCGAATCTGCCATCGAGGAAGCACAGAGCTAACGCCGTACCTCCCCCGTCGCGGAATAGGAATTATTAATTGAAAGAGCCTTCAACTATCTCTCGTGTCACAGGCAACCGAACGGCTCGAACGATACCTCGAAGACCAGCTCGGGGAGTGCCGAAGCGAGGACGTCGACCAACGACTTGACGAACTCGGCAATTTGACGGCCGCAATCGAGGGCGGCCGCATCGACCGGGAACTCGACGTCCTCGCCGCCCTGAGCAACGAGACGCGGTATACGCTGCTTCGCGTGCTGGTCGCGGCCGGAGAGGAACTCTGCGTCTGCGAACTCAACGCGGTCGTCGACGTCAGCGAGAGCGCGCTGAGCCACGCGATGTCGGACCTCGTCGACGCCGGCCTCGTTCGAGGCCGCAAGGACGGCCGCTGGAAGCAGTATCGGGCGACGAACCGAGCGGTCGCCATCGTCACCGTACTCGACGGGAGCGTGAGCGTCGATGAGTAACGTCGAACACGAACACGGCCCGGACTGCGGCTGTGAGGCCTGCGGCGACCCGCGGTCGATGGACTTCCTCGACAAGTACCTGACCGTCTGGATATTCCTCGCGATGGGGCTCGGCGTCGGCCTCGGCTACGTCGCGCCGTCGGTCGTCGAACCCATCGAGAACTACTACCTCGTTGAAATCGGGCTCATCCTGATGATGTACCCACCGCTGGCGAAGGTGAACTACCGCCAGTTGCCGACCGTCTTCCGCCAGTGGCGCGTCCTCGGGTTGAGCCTCCTGCAAAACTGGCTCATCGGCCCGACGCTGATGTTCGGCCTCGCGGTGGTCTTCTTCGGCGGGGTCGTCCCGGGCCTGCCGGCTCGCCCCGAGTTCTTCCTCGGATTGGTCTTCATCGGGATGGCCCGCTGTATCGCGATGGTGCTCGTCTGGAACGACCTCGCGGACGGTTCCAGCGAGTACGCCGCCGGCCTCGTCGCCTTCAACAGCGTCTTCCAGATACTCACCTACGGGGTCTACGTCTGGCTGTTCGCCCTCGTCGCGCCGAACCTGCTCGGTCTGAACGCGCTGGCAGCCCAGATCGGTACGTTCGACATCACTCCTCAACAGGTGTTCTGGGCCATCGCCGTCTTCCTCGGTGTCCCCTTCCTCGGCGGTCTCCTCTCTCGGTCCGGCGGCGTTCGCCTCAAGGGTGAGTCGTGGTACGAGGAGACGTTCGTTCCGACCGTGAGCCCGCTGACGCTCGTCGCCCTCCTCTTTACCGTCGTCGTGATGTTCGCCACGCAGGGCGACGCCATCATCGCGGCGCCGACCGACGTGTTGCTCATCGCGGTGCCGCTGACAATCTACTTCGTCGTCATGTTCTTCGTCAGTTTCGGCATGGGCCACGCCATCGGCGCGGACTACTCCACGACGACGGCCATCGGCTTTACCGCCGCCTCCAACAACTTCGAACTCGCTATCGCCGTCGCCGTCGCCGTCTTCGGCGTCAGTTCCGGTGTCGCCTTCACGACGGTCATCGGCCCACTCATCGAGGTCCCGGTCTTGCTCTCCTTGGTCTACGTCGCTATCTGGTTCCAGCGGCGTATCGACTGGACCGGCCACAGGACCGGCAGCCTCGACGCTCCCGACCCGCCAGCCGACCCACCCAGAGAGGACGATTGACATGACCGACAACTCGATTCGACTCGGATTCGTCTGCGTACAGAACGCCGGCCGCAGTCAAATGGCGACGGCCTTCGCCGAACGCGAACGCGCCGAACGCGGCCTCGAAGGGGCCGTCGACATCGTCACCGGCGGCACCGACCCCGCCGACGAGGTTCACGACATCGTCGTCCGACTCATGGACGAGGAGGGCTTCGACCTCTCCGAGCGAAGGCCCCGAGAGGTCTCGACCGAGGAGTTGAACGCCTGCGATATCGTCGCTACGATGGGCTGTTCGACGCTGGAACTCGACGCCGACACCGACGTCCGCGATTGGGCACTTCGCGACCCCGACGGTGCCGACGAAGGGACGGCCCGCGAGATTCGCGAGGAAGTCCGTGAGAACGTTCGGGCGCTGTTCGACGAAATCGAAGCGAGCTTTTAAATCATTCCTCGGCCGGGTTTTCGCTATCTTCGCCGAGTTCGAGTACCTCTATCTCGTCCGGAAGCGCCGCCAGCGCGCTTTCGGGCCACTGCCAGTGGGCGACGGCGAATTCGGTGTCCGGATTGGCTTCGACCAGTCGGCAGACGCCCTCGGCGGCGGCCTCGTAGGCCTCGCGGTCGAAGCGTTCGGGGAACTCCGCCGAGACCGGGTAGCTCTCCGAGAGCGCCGAGGGAAAGGGGCCGAACGGTGGCTGGAGGCGCCACGTCTCGTCGAAGCGGCGGTTGTCGCCGCCCTCCGACAGCAGGACGCGGTCGGCCTCGACGGGGAGCCGTTCGATGCGGTCGTGGTGGCGGGCGACTTCGGGCCGGCGCGCAGACTGCGGCGAGAGGTAGAAGAAGGACCCCTTCGAGACGGGGTCGTGTCGTTCCAGTTGGTCGGCGCCGTCGAGCAGCGCCTTGTAGCCGTCGGCCATCGCGGGGTGGCTCCGGGCGCGCCGCTCGACGAGTTCCATGAGTTCGCCGTCGCGAATCGCCTGCTTGACCGTCCGGAGTTCCTGATAGCTGACGTGGAGGTTGTGGCGGGCCAGCAGTTCCTCGCGGTGTCGCTCGTCGGCCGCCCGGAGTTCGTCGGGCGTGTGTTCGGCACAGACTGGACACGAGCAGGGCAGGTAATCGAGGTCGTCGAGGTGTTCCGTCCCCGAAATCGTGAGATAGCGGTCGTCGCGGGCATAGAGCGCGTAGGCCGCCGAATCGAAGAGGTCACAGCCGGCGGCGACTGCCAGCGCGAACATCATGGGGTGGCCGGCGCCGAACAGATGGACCGGTGCGTCGGCGCCGAGGCCGCGTTTGGCCGCCAGCACCACCTCGACCATGTCGGCGTACCGGTAGTTGTTCATCATCGGGACGACGGCACCGACCGGGAACACGTCGAGTCCCGTCCCGTAGGCGTGTTCGGCGGCCTCGGTCCGGAGGTCGGTGTAGGTCGACCCCTGGACGGGCGCGTTGACGAGCATGTCGCCCACGTCGACGTTCTCGGCGGCTTCGAGACGCGCCTTGGTCGTCGCGAGTTCGTCTTCGGCCTGCTCGCGGCTGGCGTCCGGTGGCGTCGGAATGTCGACGGGCGTGCCGATGTCGGAACCGATGTCTGCCTGGAATCGGAGAATCTCCTCGTTGGTGACCGAGATTTCGCCGTATTCCGATAGCTGGAACGACCCCGAATCGGTCATGATGGCGCCGGAGAAATCCAGCAGTTCGTGTAGGCCCTCATCGAGAGCCTGCTCGCGGTACTCCTCGGAGGTATAGAAGATGTAGCCGTTTGTGATGAGGATGTCAGCGCCGAAATCGGCCTCCAGCGTCGAGGGCTCTATCGTCCGGATGTGGGGATTGATGACCGGCAACAGCGCGGGCGTCTCGACGGTGACGCCAGCGCGTGGGACGTCGAGTTCGCCGATGCGGCCGGCGCCGTCGACGTCCCGCAACTCGAAGATATCTCGCATTACCAGCCGTATCAGGCCGACGGCGGTAAGGATTACGTCACGGGCGCGCGGATGTCGCCGCCGACACCCCTAAGAGGAACCCAACCCGACCACCGAGCATGGAATGGCGCCTGTTCGCCAACCTCGCGGAGACCGCCGGCACGAAACACGTCGAGGTCCCCGCGGAACCCGGCGACACGTTCGGTGCGGCCTTCGAGCAACTGCTCGATGCCCATCCCGAACTCGAAGATGAGGTACTGGACGACGAGGGAGAGCTACGGGACCACATCCGCGTCCTCCGCAACGACGCCAACCCCTTCGTGAAAGACGACGGCTTCGAGACGGTCCTCGAAGACGGCGACGAACTCGCCCTGTTCCCGCCCGTCAGCGGCGGCGCCGATTGATACGTTCAACGGTTCTTTGAGGCTACAGAAGGGATTCATATACTCGCCGCCTCCCTTCCACCATGACCCCCGATAGACGCGCCCTCCTCCGAACCGTCGGTTTGGGCGCCGGCGCGGCGCTTGCCGGCTGTCTCGGCCTCGGCGACAGCGGCACCGAAACGCCGACATCCGGCGGAGTCGGCATCGCCGACGTCGAGACGCTTCCGTTCACGGTTCGAAACGACCCCGACTGGTACGATGATTCGGTCGGCTATGCCGCCGTGGCCGACTCGGAGGACCGCCGGCGGGCCCTCATCGGAATCTTCGACCCCTCCGGGGACCGCCACGACGACATCAGCGACTTCCTCGACGGCATCGACTACGAGACCGAACGGCTCGTCGTCGTCGAGTCGGCCGGACCGAACGCTTGTTACAGCCGACTCGACGTCGGGAGCGTCCGCGTCGAGGAGGGTCGACTCCGCGCCGACGCGACGGTCGCCGACACCAGCGAGGACGACGAGGCGTGTGCCGATGTCGTGACGTTTCCCTCGACGCTCCTCCGAGTGGCCTTCGAGGACGCGCCCGCCGACGAGGTCGCCATCGACGTGACCGACGGCTGGGGCGAGCAAGCGACCGTGACCGCGACTGCCGACGACGCGCTGTCTCCGGACCCCGCCGACCTACCGGGACACGTCCGTCCCGACGCCGAACCATCGCCCGTCGCGCCGCTGGACTGTGCCCGCGACGGCATCAAGCGCCATCCCCAGTGGTTCGACGAGGGCGACGTGGCGTGGGGCGACCTCGAAGCCGACGGCGAGTCGGCGTTCTCGGTCCGGGTCGAGAGCGTCGACTACGAGTACGGCGATACCGCCCGCATCCAACTGACGAACGTCGCCGACGAGACCCTCTCGACCGGCACCCGCGCGAAGTACAACTTGCAGGTCTACACCGACGAGGGGTGGCAGGACCTGCGGGTCAAAGACGAGGACGGCTACTTCGAGTACACCGACGAAGCGGTCGGTCACCCGCCCGGTGACGGCTTCGCGTGGGACATCGAGTTGACCGAGGACGGTATCGTCGAGGGGACCTACCACGACGACGCCGGGGTCTGTCCCGACCTGCAGTCCGGTCGATACCGGTTCGCGTACTTCGGTGCCATCGGCGACGGCGCCGTCGCTGTCTCCTTCGACCTGACAGTGTAGGCGCTACGGAATCGAAAAGAACGGTAACGAACGGACGCCGCGATTTGGACCCGGACGGGAGATGTTTTCCACGGCCCATACGGCTTTTGCCGGTGACCCGGATTCGCGAGCCCCGTTTACACGAGGTCCGTTACTTGGCCTTCGCGCCGATCCGCCATGGCGGACGGGTTTCGGGCCGCTTCGGTTCTCCTTCGAGGCGTTCACCTTGTTCCCCTTTTACGGGGGCTTTGGTTTTGCCTCTAACCCCCTCCAACCCGGTTTGTGACCGGACCGGAGCGGATCGTCCGGCGAGCCCTCGCGGCGCCCGTCGGGACATTGTTATTAGTTACCAAAGGACATAAAGTTTTCTACGGCTCGTCGACAGCGACGACTCAGCGAACCGAAACTGACCGCAACCGGCCGGAACCTTCGGGCTCAGTACCGCGTCAGGTCCCGTTCCAGAACGAAGTCGGGGTCATCGGAGAAGTCGATGCGGGCGTAGGCGGCATCGGAGACGTGTCGGGGGGTCTCGGGGACGAGCATTCGCGCCTTCTCGGCGCCCTGCTCGGCGGCGTCGCGGGCGATTGCGTCGCCGAGCGCCCTGAGCGTCCCGTGGTCGTCCCACGCACCGACGCCGTACTCACACCACGTCTCGGCCTCGCCGTCGTCGTTCTCGCGCTCGAAGGTCCGGGTCCGGTAGGTCATCCCGCGGGCGCGTTCGTCGTCCGCAACCGCGAAGGCTCGCTCGGCCGCCGCGAGGCGCTCCTTGGTGACCTCCGCGAGCGCCCACGATTCGTCTAGGTCCAGTCCGAGTCCGCGGAGTTCGTGGTAGGTGTCGCTGCCGTGGAAGACGCTCCACGCGACGGTCGGGTCGTCGACGACGTCGAGTTCGGGGTCGGCGCCAGCACGCGGCTCCGGCTCCACCCAGCGGAACTCCGCGAGGGGTTCGAAGCCCATCGCCCGCGACTGGCCGAGGCCGGCGTCGTTCCACGAGAAGACCATGTTCCGGCAGACCGTCGCGCCGCTGTCGGCGGCCCACTCGTAGACGGCTTCGGTGAGTTTCGGGCTGATGCTCCGGCCACGGTACTCGGGGTCGACGCGCATGCCCTGTGCCCACGCCTCGTGGTCCGATAGCAGGGCGCCCTGACAGATGCCGACCGGCCGGTCGTCGACGGTTGCGACGAAGGTTCGCTGGTCCGGGCCGTCCGTTTCGACCCACTCGTCGAAGACTCGCGGGATGTAATCGCCGCCGAGTTCCGGCCACGTATCGCGGGTGAAGGCGACGACGGCCTCGCGGTCCTCCGCGCGGGCCTGCCGCGTCTCGACCGGCGCGCCGGAAGCGGTCTCGGCGTCGCTCATCTCACGTCCACGGAACGGAGCGTTCCTGCAGTTCGCCGGCGACCGACCGCCGCATCGTCTCCTCGACGGACTCGACGTTCGCCAGCGCCCACATCAGTTTGACGTAGGCCGTCTCCGGGAGAGTGTCGCCGGCCTCGACGACGCCGGCGTCCAGCAGGTCACGGCCGGTGTCGTAGACGCGGTCACAGACGCGGCCCTCCAGACACTGGCTGGTCATGACGACCGTCGTGCCGTCCTCGATGAGTTCCTCGATGCGCGGAATCCACTCGGTGTTGACGTGGCCGAGGCCCGTGCCCTCGATGACCAGTCCCGAGGCGTCCTCGGCGACGTCGAGGAACTCGACGGGCGCGCCCGGGACGAACTTGATGTGCTGGACATCGCGGTCCAGCCCTTCGGCGAGATGCAGGTCATCGGCGCCGCGGGCGGCGGGTTCGCGGTTGAACGACACCTCGCCGGTCTTCCATTCGACCTCGCCGAGCGGTTCGGCGCCGACCGTCTCGAAGGCGTCCCGGCGGGAGGTGTGGTTCTTCCGGACGCGCGTGCCGCGATGCAGCGCACAGTCGTCGTCGGACTCGTCAGCGTGCATACAGACGACCGTCTCGGAGTGGTCGGCCTTGGCGGCCTCGACGGCACAGACGGCGTTCATCACGTTATCGGAGGACGGTCGGTCCGCCGAGCGCTGACTGCCCGTGAAGACGACCGGCGCCGGCGTATCGAGCATGAAGGACAGCGCCGAGGCGGTGTGCTGCATCGTGTCGGTGCCGTGCATCACGACGACGCCGTCGGCGCCCCCCTCGATTTCCTCGTGGACGGCCTCGGCGAGGTCGACCCACACGTCGGGAGACATGTTCTCCGAGAGGATGTTCGCGACGACGCGACCCCGGTAGTTCGCTCGGCCAGCCAACTCGGGAACGGCCCGGAGGACGTCCTCTGCGTCGAACTGCGCCGTCACGGCGCCCGTCCGGTAATCGACCGTCGAGGCGATGGTCCCGCCGGTCGAGATGAGCGAGATGGTCGGCAACTCGTCCTCGAAGGTGATTTCGGAGGTGCCGCCGGTGTCCTGAGCCTCCTCGATGTCGTAGCTATCCCGTTCCAGTACCTCGACGTCGGCCTCGTCGCGGTCGATACCGACGTTGTAGCCGCCCTCCAGTTTGACGACCAGGTTCTCGGCCGTCGTTGAGGGCATCAACACGCCCTCGTAGGTGGCGGTGCCGCGGTCGACACGGACGCGGTCCCCTGCGTTCATACAGTCGGCTACCACACCAGTACCCTTCAAACCCACTTTTCCCCGTGGGCGTCGTTCAGTTGCGGTCGCTAACGCGCCGGTGCCGAAGGGCGATGACTGACGCGTCTCGCCCCCCCGGACCGTGCTTAAGCTTCGATGGAGAAATCCTCGACCGAACGGCCCTTCCGGGTGACCTGTTCGCTGATGAGGAGTTTCTCCTGACGTTCCAGTTTCGACCACGACAGTGATTCCGGCGGTGACTCCTCGAAGGTCCGGAACTGCTCGAAGACGGCGTCGTTGACCAGTCGTTCGAAGGAGTCACAGACGGGACAGTGCTTCGAGAGGTGCGAGGTGTCGAACGGCCGCGAGACGGTGTGTTCGGTGCAGTTGAGGCACCGATACGTGCGGTTCACACCACGACTACGTGCCTGAGCCGGGTATATCTGTCCGCCGCGACGTGGGAAAGACCGATGCCCGTGGCGGCCCATCATCCGATATGAGCCGTGACCGGACTCGGACGAGGGACCGCTCCGGGAGCGACGTCGAGAGCGACATCGGCCTTGACGAGGACTTGGACGCCGAATCCTCGGCCGAAACCCAGCCGTCCGGTATCCGTGGCCGTGTCGGCTCGCGCGCGAACTCCCTCTTTTCGCCGCGGCTGTTCGTCGCCGCCCTGTTGCTTTCGGCCTTCGGGGTCTTCCTCGGCAGCGCGTTCCTCCCTATCCCCGGAAGCGGCCTGCTCGGGGTGTTCCTCGCCACGTTCGGGTTCGGCCTCATCGTCTCCGAGCGCCGCTACGCCGAAGCGATTCTCGCAGGCGCTATCGCGATGGCCGGCAGCGCCGTCCTCGATGTGGCCGTCGTCGCCTTTTTAGGCGGCTTCGGCCTACCGCTGGCGGCGCTCGGCGGTCTCCTCGGCGGTGCCGTCGGTGCTGTCGGCAACTACTTCGGCCGTGACCTGCGGGACGGCCTGACGCGAGACGTCGCGTAGGTCTAGACTAACCGCCACGCGTCGC
The DNA here is from genome assembly GCF_037031205.1 of Natronomonas amylolytica. Lineage (NCBI taxonomy): Archaea > Methanobacteriati > Methanobacteriota > Halobacteria > Halobacteriales > Natronomonadaceae > Natronomonas > Natronomonas amylolytica. Next base: position 332,926 of record NZ_JAYEZM010000005.1, read on the forward strand.
CGTCCTGCTCGACGACGCCGTGGGCGGCCAGCCCCTCCAGCGCATCGGCGACCACGTCCGGCGGTGCCTCGACCTGCCGGCTCAACTCCTCGGGCGTCGCCGGGCCGGTCGCGAGTCCGCGCAACAGGTCGGCATAGAAACGGCCGTCAAGTCCCTCGAAGTGGGCGCTAATCTGGTCGAGCGTTTCGGTAAGCCGACCCTGTACCCACCGCTGAGCCATCGACAGTTCGTTTTCGAGCTGTTCCAGACATTCGAGGTCGGCGGCCAACTCCGAGAGGTCCTTGTCGGCGGCGTCGATATCCGTCAGGTCCTCGCGGTCGGTGTCCAGCGAGACGTGCCGCCACGAGGTGATATCGAGGCTGGAGGAGGCCGAATACGCGCTTTTCGTCCCGAAATCGTAGGGGGAGACGTTGACCTCCAGACGGAGGTTGCGCGCGATGGAGAAGTACTTGCGGCGGCCGTCGTCGACGGTCGATTCGACGAGGCCTGCCTCCTCGAGCTTCCGAAGGTGGTCGATGACGGCCTTGGGGCTCACACCGAGGTACTCGCTGATTTCGGTCACGTAGCAGGGCTTGCGAGCGAGCAGTCGCAGGATGCGCCTGCGGTTCTCGTTGCCCAACAAATCCAAGAGGGCCGCCGAATCCATTAGGTGACTCTTGGGGACGCGTACGAAAAAGCGTGACGCGAATCGGCCGAGCGATTACTCCGCGTTGTCGGCGTCCGCGTCGGCATCACTCCCGCCGTCGTTCGGTCGCTCCGCGTCGTCGGAGTTCTGAGGATTGCCGTCCTCGACGGACGCGTTACCGCTCCGGTTGCTGGCGTCCTCGGGGGCGGCCGCCTGACCACCGGGTCCGTTGGCTTCGCCAGCGGTTCGGTTACCCGGCCCCACCTCGGGCGCGTTTCCCATGCCACCGCCACGGTCGCCGCTGACGTTCACGTCCGGCGACTCGTTCGGCGGGCCGATTACGTCGGGACGGTCGACGGGCGGTCCGGCGATACCCCGGGCGAGGTCGGCGACGTCGCCGCCGGAGAGGTTTCGCGCGTTCGTCCGGAGTTCGTGCAGGCGTCCGGTGTCGACGCCGACGCGCTCGGCGACCGGTTCGGTCTCGTTGACGGACTCCTCTAGCTGGTTGGCCCCGACGGCGACGCCGACGGCGAGCGCCCGGTCACGCACGGTGCCGCTGCCCTCGATGTTCGCCCGCCGGTTTTCGAGGCGCTGTTGGCGCTCTTCGAGCCGCCGGGTCCGGTTCTCGACGAGCCGTCGGCGCTCCTCGGGGTCCTCGGTCCGCCGCAGCGACGCCTCGAACATTCCATCGTCGACCTCGCCCTCGGCCTCGGCGGTGCTGGCCTGCATGAACGAGGACACCTCCGCGCCGACCGAGACGTTCGCGCCGGCGGCGTTCGCCTCAGTTCCGTTGTCTTGGGTATCAGCGACGGCGCCCCCCATCGTGGCGACCGCGAGGACGGCAAGGGCCACGAGGAGGCCCGCCGCGACGGCATCAGTTCTCATTACCTGCCTCTGAGACGCACACATCGTAAAAACCCGCCCTCCGTTTGGTCCGTTCACCAGCCCCGTGAAACTACTCTATACCGTCCAATAGCGTTTATAATCGGATTAAACACCGTAACTGTCGACGGGTAAGGCCAGTCGATGCGTCCCCGCGAGAGTTCGCTGTTTGCCCGACGGCATAAGGGCTTCCGCACAACGCTTATGTGTGGTAACGAATGACACAACACTAGCGGCAATGTTCGAACCGTTCTCAAGCGGCTACTACCTCGGGCGGCTCTACGTCGAGCCCTACGAGGGCGACCGCGCGGTCATGCATCGTGCGGAACACGAGCAGGTTAACCGACAGCTCTACGACGGGCAAAGCGAGAGCCCGCTCGTCATGAAGATCGGGTCTGCACACGTCCCCGTCCACGGGGCCGAGGACGTCCCCGGTCGAACCGTCGGCCTCCCCGAATCGGCGCTGGAAGCGACCGGCGTGGACAACCCGCCCACGCTCCGGGAGGTCCTGCTGGCGAAAGCCGACCGCGCCACCCAACTGCTCGGCATCGACCCGGCGGACGGCGACGGTCCCGCGGGCTTTTAGGCGCCCCGTCCCGTCGGTCCGGCGATGCTCGACGACCTCCTCGGTCGGACGAAACTGAAAGACGAAATCGCGGAACTCGAAGACGAGGTCGAGAGCCTTCAGGCCCAACTGGAGGCCGAAAGCGAGCGCCGCGCGACGGCCGTCAGCGCCAGACAGGAGGCCGAAGAGCGCGTCAACCGCCTCGAAGACCGCATCGCCGACCTCGAAGGCCGCGTCGAGGCCGACACCGACGAGGCCGCCATCGGCTTCCGCCATCAGGCGTCGGTTCGGGGCATTCGGCTCGATACGGTCCTCTCGCGGCTGGAGTCCTTTCGGGGCGACCCCGAGAGCGTCCTGACGGCCTACGTCGACGGCGATATCCCGGATTCGGTCCGGGAACTGCTCGGCGACCACGCGCCGCTGGTCTCCCGGGCCGAACCCTGTCTCGTCTGTGCGGACGACGCCGGCCTGCTGGCGGTCGCCCTTCGGCCGCCCATCGCCCCCGACCCCTTCGTCACGTGGGAGGCGGCGCCGCGTATCGACCGCTCGTGGTTCCAACCGAGCGGCCGCTACGCACTCGCGTTGGTCCGCTCGGACGTCTTCGCCGTCGGCGTCTACGAGGGCGACGACCGCGTCGACTACGAGGGTTTCAGTAGCAACGTAAAAAGCGACCACTCGAAGGGTGGCTTCTCCCAGTCCCGGTTCGAGCGCATCCGCGACGACCAGATCGCCGAACACGTCGAGAAGTGTCAGGACGCGCTGGCCGACGTGGACGCCGACCGCACCTTCGTCGTCGGGGACCGACGACTCATCGAGGAGTTCGAGACCGACGCGACGGCGGCCGTCGACGCCACCGGCAAGCCCGAACCCGCCCTCGAAGACGCCTTCGAGGACTTCTGGTCGGTGGCCGTCTACGGGCTTTAATCGGTGATTATACCGGGCTCTCCGTCCCGCCGGTAGTCGGTCACTGTTCGACCCGTTACGGAACGTCCCGCTCACCGCCCGGACTGAATGTGTTTATACCCCCGGACCGCTTCGGTCCGCGTATGCGCATCGCGATTCTCGCTCACGAGCAGTTCCCGGACCGGGCGAAGACGGCCGTCGGTGTCCTCCGATACGGTCAACAGGACGTCGTCGCCGTCCTCGACCGAGACAACGCCGGTACGACCGTCGGCGACCACATCCCCGATATCGACTCCGAGGCCCCCGTCGTCGAGGGCGTCCACGACGCGCCCGACTTCGATGCGCTGGTCATCGGCATCGCGCCCATCGGCGGCGGCTTCGACGAGTCGTGGCGCCCCGACGTCACCGGGGCCATCGAACGCGGTGCGGACGTGGTTGCTGGCCTGCACTACTTCCTCGAAGACGACGACGAGTTCGCCCGCCTCGCCGACGAAAACGGCGTCGAGTTGCGCGACGTCCGCAAGCCGCCCGAGGATTTGACCGTCGCCGACGGCGTCGCCCGCGACCTCGATGCCGAAATCGTCCTGACTGTCGGCACCGACTGTTCGACCGGCAAGATGACGGCGACGCTGGAACTCGTCGAGGCCGCCCGCGAGGCCGGCCTCGATGCCGGCTTCGTCCCGACCGGCCAGACCGGCATCATGATCGCCGACTGGGGCATCCCCATTGACCGCACCATCAGCGACTTCACCAACGGCGCCGTCGAGCGGATGCTCGTGGAGAAGGCCGACGAACACGATTACCTCTTCGTCGAGGGGCAGGGCTCGATAACCCATCCCGCCTACTCGGCGGTCACCTGCGGCATCCTCCACGGGGCGATGCCCGACCACATCGTCCTCTGTCACGAGGCCGGTCGCGAGGCGATTCACGGCTACGAGGACTTCGCGATTCCCGACCCCGGCGAGGTGGTCGACCTCTATCTCGACCTCGCGGAGAACGTCGCGCCGACCGAACTCCTCGGCGGCACGCTGAACACGTCACACCTGACCGAGACCGAGGCCGGCGAGGCCCTGGCCGACTACGAGGAGTCCATCGGCGCGCCCGCCATCGACCCGGTCCGAAACGACGCCGCGACGCTCATCGACCAGCTAGAATGAACGCGGGTTTCGAGACCGTCGAACTGACGCTGGACGTGCCGTTTACCATCTCCCGCGGGACGACGGCCACGACCGAGAACGTCGTCGTCGCAATCGACCACGACGGCGAGACGGGCTACGGCGCGGCCGCGCCGTCCCGCCACTACGGCGAGACGACCGGCACCGTCGAGGCGCTGCTCCCCGAACTGTTCGAGGTCGTCGAGAACGCCGAGTCGCCGCACGCCCGCCGGGGAATCCACGACGAGATGTTGGCTGTGGCCCGTGACAACCCCGCCGCGCGCGCGGCGGTCGACATCGCGCTGTGGGACCTCGCCGGAAAGCTCCTCGACCAACCCGTCTATCGGCTGCTCGGTCTCGCCGACGACCCCGAAGCGTGCCCGCCGACGTCCTTTACCATCGGCCTCGACGAGACAGCGGCGATGAAACGCCGCGCCCGGGAGGCCGCTCGGGCCGGCTACCCGGTCCTGAAGGTCAAACTCGGGACCGACCGCGACCTGCGTATCATCGAGGCGATTCGCGCCGTCGAGCCCGATGTCGATATTCGGGTCGACGCCAACGAGGCGTGGACGCCGAAGGAGGCCGTCCGCAAGTGCCAAGAACTGGCCGACTACGGCGTGGAGTTCGTCGAACAGCCGGTCCCCGCGGAGAACCCCGAGGGCCTGCGGCACGTCTACGAGCGGTCGCCGCTGCCCATCGCGGCCGACGAGTCCTGCCTCACTGCCGCGGATATCCCCGCCATCGCCGACCGCTGTGACATCGCGAACCTGAAGCTCATGAAGACCGGCGGCACCACGCCCGCAGTCGAGTTGATTCACGCGGCGCGGGCACACGGGCTGGAGGTCATGTGTGGCTGTATGCTGGAGACGAACGCCGCCATCGCCGGCGGTGCCCACCTGCTTCCGCTGTTAGATTACGCCGACCTCGACGGGTCGCTCCTGCTGGAGGCCGACCCCTACGGCGGCGTTCCCATCTCGCAGGGCCGCTTTGACCTCGGCGTGGTCGACGCCGGAACCGGCGCGCTCCCGCGATAGGGAGGTTTCGGCGAGGCGGTGGCCTCCTGCCGTCGTTTTTAAGCACGCCTCGCCCGAACCGTCGGTAGTGATCGTCGTCGCGACGGAGAACTTCGAGGTCTATCACGGCGTGGTCGACGAGTTGCGGGACCGCGGCGTCCGATTCACGACTATCGAACCCGGCGACCCCCTTCCGGAGGCCGCCCGCGTCGCCATCGTCGGCCCTGAGGACGAACACCCGAATATCGATACGGTTCGGGCCGACCCGGAGAACCCACGTCGGGCCGTCGACGAGGCCCTTGCCATCCTCCGTGGCTCGGACGGCCGCACAGTCGTCGGCATCGACCCCGGTGATAGACCCGGTATCGCCGTCCTCTCGGGTGAGACGGTCGTCGCCGCGTTTCAGGTGCCGGCCGACGAGACTTCCGAGGTCGTCGCTCGGGAAATCGAGGACGCGGGCGACCCGTTGGTCCGCATCGGCGACGGCGCACGACTGGCGGGCGCCAAAATCATCGAGGCCATCGAGGACGCCCCTGTCGAAGTGGTCGACGAAACAGGGACGACGCCGTATCTCGGTACCGGTGCACGCGGGATGGGAGACGTGCTCGCGGCGGTCAACATCGCGCGGCTGGAGGGGGAGGTCGTACAGGAGCGGGACATCGAGCCGACGCCCGGCGAGATACAGCGCATCAAGGACCGCTCGCGCCGCGAAAGCGAGGCCGAACGCACCATCAGCGAACGGCTGGCCCGCAAGGTCGCGACCGGCGAGTTGAGCATGGAGGAGGCACTGGCGAAACACCGCGAGAGCGAGTAGCCGGTCGGCCGGGCGGCTGTTCGACCGGAAACGGGAGAACGGAAATGATGGCTCGGTCCGGGGTCGCCGTCGGCGGCTGTCCGTTACAGTTCGCCGAGTTTGCGGAGGAGTTGGCCCTCGTACTCCTCGTCGGCGCGGGTGCCCTTGAGTTCGAGGACGTTCCGCTCGAGTTTGTCGAGGGCGACGTGGAAGGCGGTCTCGGCGCCGTAGCCTTCGCCCGTTCCGGGGGCCTGTCCGCGGTTGGTCCGGAGGCGAATCTGACACTGGATGAGCGGCGTCCCGCGGAGCCGTTCCTTGTGCTCGTGGAAGCGGACGTGGGCGTGCTGGACCTGCATGTCCTGATACTTGTCGGTCACCTCGGTGATGGCGTCGGTGATGTCCTGTCGGGAGATGGTGTCCAGCAGGTTGATGTTGGTAATCTGGACGTCCATGCTCTCCTTTTCCGTGTAGGTCAGTGCCCGCAGCACGTCCGTCTTCGTGACGATGCCGGCGATGGTCTCGCCGTCGCCCTCCGGCGTCACCACGAGGCCGGCGTAGTCGTTTGCCAGCATCCGCTCGACGGCTTCGCGGACGGTCGCCTCCTGTGTAATCGTCGCGACGGGGCTGTTCATCAGGTCGTAGACCGGCAAATCGAGCATCCGGTCGGTGTCACCCGAACGGTCCCCGGAGTGTTGCCGTTCCATCGTCCGGACGGCGAAGTCGGCGATGTCGTGGGTCGTGACCATCCCGGTCAGTTTCCCGTTCTCGTTGACGACCGGTAGCCGCGAGATGCCGTGTTCGCGGAGGTAGTTGATGGCCTTCCCGAGGTTGTCGTCCTCGGTGAGGGTCACGACTTCCTGGGTGTATATCTGTCCGACCGTCAGGACCTCGAGGTTGTCGAGGACGGCCTCCAGAATCGCGTCCTCGGTGACGACACCCCACAGTTCGTCGCCCTCGAAGACGGGCGCGACCTTCGTGTTGCCCTCGACGAGCATGCGTGCGACGTCGCGGACGCCGTCCTCGCGGCCGATTCGCGGGATGTTGCGCCGGACCATCACGTTCGCCTTGGCGTCGTCCTCGATGTGCGACTGGAGGAGCTGGCGCTCGGTGATGATACCCTCGTAGTCGCCGTCGTCGGTTACGATAATACCCTTCGACCGCTCACGCTCGAAGACCGAGCGGACCTTGCCGAGACGGTCGTCGACGTCCACCTCGATATACTCGTCGGTGGCGATATCTGCAATATTCATCTCTCCCGTCGGACTTCGCCACGATGGCTCTTCAAAGTACTCCCCGCGATGTGACCCACCCCTGCGGTCTATTAGGCGCGGGACCGATATGGATTCTATGCGACCCGATATCACAGTATTCGGCCGGTTTACGTATCTGGTCACCGAACTCCTGTGGGGAACCGTCGCCGCCGCCCTGCTGCGACGGACCGACTCGACGCGAGAGGCACTCCGTGTCTGTCTGGTCCTCTATCCATTCGCGTACGCGTGGGACAGGTATACGCTCGAAGCCGGCGTTTTCGAGATTCCATTACGAACCGGCGTCGAGATAGCCGACGTGCCCCTCGAAGAACACCTCTTCATGTTCGTCGTCCCGTCGATGGTCGTCGGCACGTACGAACTGCTGGCCGACCTGTTCGACGCGTAGTCGGCCCATAGCACGGTCCATCCACGACCGGTGCAAACATGAGCCGGTCCCCACAACCCCTGCCGAGATGCGACGGACCGATACGGAGCCGGAAAAAAGGCGGGTATCGCCGGCCGGGACCTCTCCGGGACGGCGGCCCTCGTGACGGGGTCGACGAGTGGCGTGGGAAGCGATGGTCGAACTCTGGAAACGGCGCGCCGACCTGCTGGATATCGACGAACCGCTTGTCGACGCAGTTCGGTCCGACCGGTAATCGGGACGAACGACTACCATCTATCGAACGTAGCGAATCGAAAAGCGAGTGGGTTCGGGCAGAATATTTCAGGGACGAAAATCCGCCGCTCAGTTCACGTCGAAACATCGTCACCTCCGTCGCGGTCGAGGCGAAGTTTATCCAACTGCGGCCGTCGACGATTCTCCATCTCATCGCGGCGAGACGCCTTGTCGTAGTGGCGGCGAATCGTCCGAAGGGAGGCATTAACCCGCTTGGCAGTATCCTCGGGGTCGAACCCACGGTCCTGGTGGAACGTCACCGAGCCGGTTCGAACCGCGTGCGGCGACCTCGAGGATGGGCATTGGCTGGCCTTGCTCTGAATCGTCAATTCGCAATTGGTCCGCTCACGGTCATGCGGACAGGGGTCGGTGTGCCAACAGGGTTGCGTGGCCTGATAGACCCAACTCCGTAGGGCGTTCTTCGACGCCCGTCCGTATTCGGACCGAGTAGCGAACAGGGGAGCGCGACCGTTCTTGTCGTGGCGATCATGGCGATGCTCCTCGATGTAGGCGTCCAGCACGTCGGCCACTTCGGGAAGAATCCCAACGTCACGCTCACCACCGAGTTGGTTCTTGAGGGGCGTATCTGTCTTCGGTCGGTGGCGGAATTCGAGGACCCGGAAATCACTATCGTAGTCGTCCAGGTCGAGCGCCCGGATGCCGCCGATGCGAGCGCCGACGTGCCATGCTACTTCGAGAATCGCGTGCCACTTCGTTCCGTAGAGTCCGTTACTCCGGTCACGGAAATGCTTCAGCAGCTTCTTCGCGTCGTCGGTCGACAACTTGTCGTCGCGAGACTGTTCGGTGACCGAAGTACGGGGAACGTGAACCGATTCATGAAGCCCGTCGCGAACGATTCCGATGTCTTCGCAGAACTCGATGAACCGTTTTACCAGTCCCATCTGGTTTTCGAGACTGGTGGGAGCGATCTCTTGGGACCGGTCCGTTTCGTAGAGTTCGAAATCGTAGCCGGTGAGGTCCGACACCTGCTCGATACCTTCGTCCTCACACCACAGCACGAACTGACGAAGATCGAGGCGGTAGGCGTCGACGGTCGCCTCGGCACGATCACGGCGGAGCCGGGTGAGATACTTCTGGACCGCATCACGAACGCTCAGGTCCTCGGGAGGGTCGCGACGATTGTCGGTCATTCTTCGGCACCTCCCTCAGAATCGTCGAACGGGGTATGGTAGGCATAGTAGACAGCCACGAGAGGAAGCGCGAACGTCGCTAACACATGTGCGGTATCAACCGGATTGTAAGCTGTCCGAACATACTCGTCACCGTAGTATTTCGGAACGTCCAGAGCCTCAGCGGGGATAGTTGTAATACCGAACCACATTCCAACGACGAAGCCAGCAACGAGGGAACAGGCGATAATAGCCCGCTCGCGCGAAGAGAATTCGAGGTCGAGATGAAGTACCGTCACGCGAAGAACCCTCCAATAGTTCCGGTCACATCTTCCTCGCAATGTCGACACCAGAAGCGAGCCTCATCGCCCTTCGATTCATGAGGGTGGATATGATGAACCGTCGAATTCCCGCAGTCGGAACATTCGTGTTCGTGATACTGGAGACTCATCGAATCACCTCCCCTTCCTTCGAGACGACGGAAACACCGGGTTGGTGTAGCTGTTCGAGAGCGTAGGAACAGCGAGCACATGGACGCCGACGATGCTCCGATACCGAGCTATCGCAGAACGTACAGCGCGGACGGGCTGGAATGTCGTCGATCATTACGCCGGAACCTCCCAGTTTGGTTGCTCGAAGCAGTTATTATGGAAGTAGAAGGTCGTTCCGTCGGGGGCCTCCTTCGGGTTGGTGACGAGCGTGGCCTCAACGTGATCACCGTCTGGGGTAACGGTTCGGCGACAAACCGCGCAATAGGGTTCCGTCATCGGTGACCCTCCAGATGCGGGGGATTCCGGCATTCGATACAGTCACCGGGATGGCCCGGCGCTTCCCGCCACTCGCAGACGGTTGAGCCGCAACTGAGGCAGACGTACACGAGTCGGACCAGGTGCGGACGCGCGGAGATCGTCGTTGACCCGCCGGTTTCATTTGGATACAGTTCCTCTCGGTCGGTGCGGGCTTCGCCCGCGTTGGTGCGTTCCGACATTCGTGGTTTCCCCGGAGCCACCTTCTACGGGCCGTGTTGGCGCACGGCCCGACCTTCTGACGACGTATAGCATCGCCAGCAGGGTGTGGTGACCCCGCAATTCCTCTCTCACGACATAGTTGCATAAATGTAACGACGATGCTACAGCACTACTTTAAGGTAAATAGGGAATAATAAAGGGAATTAGGTACTGAGATACCGGAGAGGAATTTAGTGAGAAGAAGCGGATCGTGGCAAAGCGTCTGGGATGACCGAATCTTGGAGGCTATCGAGGCGGATGAAGATGGGGTAATGAGCGTCGGTGACCTCCACGAAAACGAATACATTCGGGTTTCTAAGACGCAAATCTCACGAAGATGCAAGAAACTCGAAGAGCATGGCCTCCTTCGGAAGGTCGGCCACGGTGTCTACATGATCACCGACGAGGGGCAGGCCTACCTCGAAGAAGAGTATGACGTAGAACAGGGGAAGTTTATCAACCAAGACCAGACGGATGCTCCTTCGACAGAAAGCGCAAAATCGGAAAACGAGATTTAGCCCTCCATGACTCAACGACGCACCGCCCGGTGGCAGCAGGCTTTAGATGAACGAATCCTCGAACACCTCTCAGAGGAGAGTTGGTCAACACCGTCGACGATGACGGTCGAGCCGTCGATTCACGCGACGGAGAATCAGATTCGAGAGCGGTGTAAAGTGCTAGCCGATGCGGAACTGTTAGCGATTGAACCTGATTCTGGCTGGATGGTTCAACTCACTACCGAGGGGCAGCTGTACCTCGATGGGGAACTCGATGTAGAGCTGTACCCTCGGCCCAGATCGCCTCGGCAGTTGGACGAATACATATAGAGGCCGTCACCCCCTCGCAGGGAGGGGGTTCGGCCAAAACGCGGCTTTGGGGAGGTGGGTAAAGCGGTGGCGGATTCTCGTCGAAACGAACGTTATTGGCTGAAAACGTCGTCCGCTTCGTACCCTGCCAAGTCCGGATTGAACAACTGAAAAGCCGCATCATCGACTAAATAGACGGGCCAAGAGTCGCCGCGAATCTCGTCCGGGTCGACAACACGAGACAGCAATTCGATCAATTGCTGGCGGAAATACTCGCTCCGCTCGGCTTGAATCTGGAGCCGGTCGCCGCGGTCCGTTCGTACAGTCGCCCGCAGCGAGACGTAGGTCTCGGCGAAGCCGCGAGCGATACCGACGGGCGCATACTGTAGATATTCAGGGAAGCGCGTATCCAGTGATGTCTTGTCGCCGTCGAGGCCGGTCCACGTCTGAAGGACGCGCCCCAGAATGCTCGCATCCGACCGCGGAATCCACTCGTCGGGCTTGCCGTCGCGAGTGACAACTCGCGGCCGCAGGTCGAAGGTTTCGAAGTAGCCGAGTAGTCGGTCTTCCTGTGCCGACGTTTCGACGACGAAGTCCGGCACACGCGTCTGGTGGCTGACTGACCCCGAGGCCAGCAGCCATGCCGCCAGCCGGTTCAATGTGCGCGCAGCATCGGATGACCAACTATCGAGAATCCAACCGCGGTTGAGGGCGGTCTGCAGGCCGCGATAGCAGTCGGGTTGAGCACCATCCAACCACGGACGGATGCGAGATCGGGGGAGTTCGACGACCGAACTCAATGCCTGCGAGCCCTTATTCGGATGCTCGGCGGCAGCCCGCTGGACGCGCTCGTAATCCTGCACGCAATCCCACGGGTCGGCGTAGCCCGGCGGGTCGTAGGTCCGCACGAGGGCTTTCTTGGCGCCGGTGCTGTCGGTCGGGTCGGCGAGCATGCTATGGGATTAGGATGTGCAATAAAAAGCGGTTGGTCAGCGGGGGGTTACAGTTCCCACTCGGTGAGCGTCGAGGACTGGTCGCCGCTCTCGGAGTTCCAGACGAGGCGCGCTTCGGCATCGGTGCTATCAACACCGATTGTCGCGGAACTGCCGGCAGTGACCGATGAACCAGACGATTCGGAAGTGTCGGTGAGGTCCTGCCATTGGTCGCCATCCGCCGGAACGATACCGGTCCCGGCAACCGAAATCTGGCTGGCAGTAATTCCATCCCCACCATCGTGAGTGACCACGACCTCTCCTTCGCCGCCTGCGCCGCCGCTGCTGTCGTAGTCCCAGCTAAACTGTGCGTTCGGTGCAGTCTGCTGGACTTGGTCACCAAGACCAAGCACGAAGGTCCCGATAACTGCGGCAAGTATCACGGTTATCGCGACCATGAGTATAACACCAATAACAGGCGATACTGCGTCATCGTCTTTAAGTAGTTGTTTGAAATTCATGTATATGCGTTAGGCCTCCCACGTCGTAATTGTCGAGGACTGGTCACCGCTTTCGGATTCCCAAACGATGCGGACGCTTGCGCTACTGAGATCAATATTCCCGTTACTTACAGGTGTAGTATCATCAATAGTAACTGAATTGCCAGCGGTCACTTCAGCGTCTCCACTCATATCAGTCTCCCACTCATGTCGACTGTTGATGTCTGTGTCGGCGGACGAACCACTAATAACGACATACGTCTGAGCGCCCGGAAGAGGGTCTCCTCCATCATGAGTAATTTGGAGCGTGTCACTGGTCCCTTCTGTGTAATCGAAACTTATCTGTGCATTCGGTGCCGTCTCTTGGACTTGGTCGCCAAGTCCAAGAACGAACGTCCCGATGACAGCCGCGAGAATCACGGTTATCGCGACCATGAGGATCACGCCTATGACAGGCGAGACCGCATCGTCGTCTTTGAGTAGTTGTTTGAATTGCATGGTTGGTTCGGACGCAGTGTTCTCACAGCGAGAATGGGGCCGCGGGGTTTATGTCCGCCCTCGTCAACATTCGATTGTCGAGAGGGGAACTTGGGTCACACCCTCATCCCGGTTTTCTCGCGTGCAAACTGCGTTACAGGTAGCCGTAGCACAGGCAACCTGTTTAAAACGTTCCCCGTTTCGAGGGCTGAGTCGCACGAAAAATAGAGCGTCAATTTGTATCGAGACACGCAATAACAGGCAGTATAGGTATTGAAGCAGACAGATAGATTAGTTCTCAGTTGGGCCTTTATTTCGAAGTAAATCAAGTAAGGAGTTCCATGTAACGTCCTCAGCGAACAGGTCAGCTCGAAGATTCCAACTCCACGGAGCAGCATCATCCGGGTCATAGCCGTAGGAGGTCGGTTCGAGGTCCTCGATTGTCATCCGCTCATCCTGCGGGTAGTCGGCATCAGCAGGCCACCGTTCGTAGAACTCGACGACGTCTTTTTCTAACTTGAAGTACGGAAGCGTCGCAAGCCGCTTCGCCTCGGGATGGAGGTCCTTCCCGGTGTGACAGATGACGCCAGCAGCGTCGACGCCAATCTTCGCGAACCGCTTCGCCAGCGGCGTCCATTGAGTCGCAACCTCCCGCCGATACACACGAGCGTCCATGTGCGTCGACGCCTCGTCGAGCACGATGAACTTCGGTTGCTCCCGATGCTCCAGCAGTTTCACCGCGAGGTCGTGGGCGCTGGTGACGACGTGATCCGTCCGGTCCCACGAACGGATATTCGAGAGTACCAAGAGATCGTCATCGAGGGCGTAGTTCCGAATTTCCACCAGCTCGCTCATTGTGTTCGTCTTGCCGGTGTTCGGGTTTCCAGCGCCGACGATGAACGCCGGAGCATCGTTGTTGTGCAGCCACGAGTTGATACGCATCGGCAGCCGGAGCCGGGAGCCGTCGAGGTCCTGTTCGGTGATGCCGGTGAAGTGAGCGACTACCGACGCCTGTTCCCGGTGAATTGCCTCGGTGGCCTCCTCGGTAAGGAACGACGAGGTAACGGCCTCACCGAGCGCCGTATCACCGAACGAAGTGGCGTCGATATTCCGCTCCGAGAGGTCCGATTCAGCCAGCACCGATTCGACGAACGACAGCGTAGACTGCCGGTTCGGGTCGGAGACGACGCCCGCGTGCGGGTGAAGCTCCTCGGCGCCTTCCATCTCGCCGCGAACCTGTTCGCGGAGCTTCGACGCGTTCAGCAGGCTGTTATCTGGGTCACTCATGGTTCAGTTTTTGACGAAAGAGGTCGGTCAGCGAGCGGTTCTTGTTGTGGCGTTCGAAGAGGTAGATTCCGTAGGCGACACCGAGCAGCCAGCCAGCGAACACGAGGAACACCGTCTCGATGCTGGGAACCGGCAGCGTCACGACCGTCGGCGAGACGGTCAGGTAGAGCCGTGGTGGTCGACTCGGAAGCGTCGACGCCACGTAGTCCATTGCCGTCGACGAAGCCGTGTAGAGCAGCACGACCGAGACGAACACGCCGACGAGTCGACGCTTAGTCATCGGCAGGCACCTCCGCGCCGTTCGCGTCCTCGGCGCCGGCTTCCTCCTCGGGACTCGTCGAAACCTCCTCGGCGTCGACGGCTTCGGGAGTGAGTTCGTTGTCCAACTCTTCCTCGAGTCCGTAATCTTCCAGCGCGTCATCTACCGCACCGTTCAGGGAGTCGCCAGCATCGGGAAGCGTCCCCTCCTGGAACGACTCGATCACGTCGAGGGTGGCTTCCCGGGCCGCGTTTCGGACGATAGTAAACGCGCTCGTCTCGATGGCGAAGCCACGCTTTGCGTCCTCTTCGAGTTGATTCCGGCACTCACGCACCTTCTGGAGACTCCGGGCGAGTTCCCGGTCATCGAGCGTCCCGCGCCACGTCCCGACGACCGTCATCTCTTGGAGGTCGACCTTCTTGCCGACGTACAGCTGTGGCGTCAACTGCGTGATGTCGTGAACGTCGTTCGGTTCGCCCTCTTCGTCCGTGACGGTCAACTCCTTGAAGTCCGCGTAGGGAATCGCGTAGAGGCCGCCGTCGAGCCGACGTGCGTCGAGATCGATCAACCAGATGAACGTCGGGTCGTAGAGGATGCTGGTGATGTAGTTGCCGGACAACAGTCCGAGCGGGACACCGGCACCGATGAACGACAGCAGGACGATCTTCGCCTCTCGGGAGACGGTAAACGAGGGGTCGAAGTATCCCCACGCGACGGCGGCGATACCGCCGAGTATGAGCAGCGTCCCAAGCCGACTTTTGACGAAATCGACCGCGAGAGCGAGCTTCGAGGGCCGCTGTTTCAACTCCGGTTCGGTCATGCTACCCGCTCCGGTTCCTCGGTTCGACCAAGCACGGTTCGAATGACGACGATGATAGCGACCGAGCCGACACCAGTCGCCGACGAGATCGCCGCGAGTTGTACGTCGTTCGCACCCCACGGGCCGCCGATCAACGTCGACCGATTTTCGAGCGGGACAGCGTAGAGGGTCGAACCGGTCGAGACAGACACCCCGGCGAAGCCGTCGTGTTGCGTCACCGACCATTCGACGTGATTCGTACCCTCGGAGCGAAGCACGACGTCTCTTTGCGGCACCTCACCGCCAGCCATGAACGCACCGGAGTCCGTCAGGGTAACTCGTTGGAGTTCGTCGCTTTTGAAAACGAGAATCGCGTTCCCGTCGTCGTTCAGGTACGCCTCACAGAGTACGGTATTCTCGTCGATAGTTTCCGGTTCCGGACACTCCTCACCTTCGAGATTGGCGTCGAGGTCGTCGTCGGTCGCGTTCTCCTGTGCAACGACACCACCGGAGGCAACGGATAGGACTACCAGCGCGAGTACGAGCGTGAAAACGGGCTTCATGGCAGTTACTTGTCCCGACCGTTTCTCCCGACGTTGATGTTCGGCCCGGCATTCGAGGCCGCCGAGACCGTGGAACTGTACACACCGTAGGCCGCCGCCGAAATCGAGCCGATGCCGACAGCAGCACCGGGAATCGGGCCGATGCCGAGATTGTTGTTCATCCAGCCGATGATACCACCGGAGCCGGTGCCACCGCCTGCGCCATCGTCGGTACTGGGAGCCGTGTTCTCGGCCTGCTCTTGTAGACGGAGCTGCTCTTGGCGCAACTGGTCCAACTGGTTTTGGAGTTCCTGCACGTCGGAGGTGTGGGTGGTAGTATCCTCAACGGAGAAGGTGTCTACCTCGGTCCCATCGGGGTCGTAGGCTTTGTTGATAGTGAAGGTGTCCTCGAGCTGGCCCATCTTCTGGTGGCCGTCCTGCTGACTCCGGTAGGTGATGAACAGCGGTTCGGACCACGTACTCGGGTCGTAGGTTTCACCGACTTGGAAGCCAACCTCGTTGCCGCTCCCGTCGGTCGGGACGTGTTGAGTGTACAGGTCGGTACGGATTTGGTCGGAAACCTCGTTTCCGTCGGCGTCGGTCGAAGTAATCGTGATAACGACGTTTTCCGTCGCGGCGGTCGGGAAACCGCCTTCGGCGGCGGCGGCCTGTCTAAAGGCCTCGTCGTTGTTTTCCTGAGCCATCTCGGTGGCGAAGGTCGTCGGGTCCACCACGTCGGTCAGGTCAACCTCACCGGGTTCATACTCAGCGTACACGTCCGAAACGTAGCCCGTGAGGTCCGAAAAGACATTATCCCGCGTCTGAACCAACTGGTCCCACGCTTCAAAGACCTGAACCGCGTTATATTCCCCATCGCCATCGGGGTCTTTATAGGCCTCATTCCATTGCAGATTAAGGGACGAACCGTCGGTGTCACGGGCACGAACCCAGAATCCATTACTGGTGTAGGTAGGACTTGCGGGAGAGTTAGCCAGCGTTGGTTTGTGTGTAACATTGTCGTCGACGCTGGTACCGGAGGAGCTATCAAGCCACCCCCAAATGAAATTCATCTCGTCGCCGGAGCCGTTGGTGACTTTTGGAACCGTGACATCGTACGTGTTCCCGTTAAGCAGGTTGAACGAGTAGGTAAGCGTCTCCCAAGTAAACGGCGTGCTATTACCATCCAACTGATACCCTTCGAAAACGGTCTCAACTGATAGGTTACTGTGGGAATCGACCTGCTGTATCATATGATACAGCTGGCCCATCTGGGTGTCAACGTGGGCAAGAATATTCTTCTGAACTTTGGAGAAGTAATCATCTAACGTCGTTTCCATCTGGTTTTGAGCCTCCGTCTCAGATTTACCCGCATTGAGAGCGTCAGCGACAGCAAGTTGACCCTTCGAATACGCGACGTTATCAGAGGCTTCGATATTGTTGACGAGAGAGGTCAAAACCTTCTCGTCAGCAAGTCGCATTTGGGTGGTACCAGTAATAATCTCTGTATGTAGAGCATCTGCTCCTGTGTATCCAGAGTAATCTCGCATATCACCGAATCGACGATGTGCGTAGTTGGCGATTCGAGTTGTCGCTTCATCGACGTAGTTGTTGCCCATCATGTAGTCGACACCGAGGGCGGTCGGCCCGCCGAGTGAGTAGAGCGTAGCGTCCTCGATAGTCTCCTTCCAATCGTAGCCGTCGGCAGCCGCAGGCGCGGAGATCGTCGAGGTCGTGGCACAGGCAGCGCCACCAGCAGCAACCGTCTTGAGGAACCCCCTACGAGTCGGAGACGGGCTTACTGTGTCCTGACGTTCAGTCATCGTCGACGACCTCCGTTCCCATTCGCAGAGAGGAGACCAGCGACAACAGCCAGCGCGATAATCGCTATGACCCATCCGGGAATAGCGAACGTTTCAGAAAGGTCGAAGCCAGCGCCCGAACTCGTTTCATCCGCTGCACCGGATTCGACAGACACCGGGGCGTCACCAGTCCCTTCAACCGTAACTCGGTACTCGGGGTACTTCGTCGCGTTCACGTCCTCGTACTGATAGGACGCGACCTCACCGGACGGCGCGTTCAGCGTTGTCTGATTGACCTGCGTCTCAGCGCCGGTCGAGTCGATCCCGTAGATCGTCACCGTCACGTCCGAACCGTTCGTGTCCTCCACGTCGACGAAGATGTGCGAGGTGTTGGACGAAACCGAGTGAGTCGAGTCGTGGAACGTCGCCGCCGCAGCGAGTCCAGCGACACCAGCCAGCATGACGACCAACGCGAACAGCAGCGCGGTAATCCGCTTCATCGGACCGCAACACCCCACGAGGCGACGGTGATCAGAAACGCCGCGATGCCAGCAGCCGGAGCGTTCGTCGCGATGAAGTCACTCACGAAGTTCGTGTACTGGTTCCCGACGATCAGCACCGGAGCGAGGGCGATCATGATCTGCTCCCATCGCTCGTAGTTCTGGAACTCTCGCGTTTCCGAGCTGGCGAAGGCGACCGCCAGCACAGCCAGCGAGAAGATCGTCGAATGTTCTGCCGTGAGGGTGTAGTTGAACCACTCCAGATGAATCTCGGAAACGCCGCCGAAGGCGTACAGGGATGCCACCGCGAACACGATGGATAGCAGCGCCGGCACCGTGTTCAGTTGGGCGTAGTCCCGAAGCGTCGAGTCGAGGGATGCGCGAGCCGACGCCATCGTTAGTTACCTCCGGGGAAGGCCACCTTCGTCGGGTTGTAGGTAACCGTCTCACCGTCACGACGTTCGAAGGACTCTTCCTCGGTGTCCATCGCGATCCAGATCGGTTCCCCGACCTCGATGCGACCCTCCGCAGCTGCACGCTTCGCCTGGTCCTTAGCGAAATACTTCACGAGACCACGCGACTCGTCCTTGATTTTGAGCCGGTACCACGGACCGTTATCGTTCTCGCCTTCGGTGAGGTCGAGAACGACGCCGCTCAGAACCTCACCGGGGTCGAGGTCGACCGTCTCGGTTTCGCCGTCGTTCGTACTCGATTCGAACTCTTCGAACCCCTCGGGCGGGGTTGGCTTGTCTGTCGCCATTGCATTCTAGTATACTAGACATAAAGGAATGGGGTTAAGGGGAACCTCGGTGAAACTGAAATATTGGAGATAATCGGTTCTTTGGGGCCTAATACGGATATTCTGTCTCAGGCCGTTTCTCACCGTGTTCGTCATGATAATGCTGGTACCGTAGCGCGCGGTCGGCAGCTGCAGGTTCCTCCAATCCGTGATCATCGTGGAAGTGATACGCCATCGTCTCCGACTCATGCGAGGAAAACCCGCAGATACGGCACCGATAGACCTCTGCCTTCTGGAGCGGTATCGAAAGGCGGGTTTCCTCCTCGATAGCTTTCACCGGCAGATGGAGTTTCACCATATCGACACCGCCACCACCGCCGGGTTCGTGTTCCTCACCGTCGTTATCAATGATAGCGTCGAGTTCCCACTCATCAGGCGAGGGTGGCGGTGCTTGGAACGAATCAGTTTCCGGGCGAGTACGCCCTTCATCGAGATCGTCCAATACGTCAGCAACGAACGACCGATTCGACGGCTTCAGCGACAGTTGGCCCATCACTTCGGGAATCGTCCAGTCGTCGCGAGGAGAATCATCGACGAGAGATAGAATCTCTCTTCGGAGTTGTGACCGAGAAAGCGTCTCACCGATGGAGACACCACCGCTCGCGGAGGGCCACCGTTCGGCCATCGACTTGTCGAAGTGGCTGACCTCCTGGTCATCGTCCTCGACGATCTTCTCACCGCCGTCCGTCGTCGGCGCTTCAAGTTGGTTTTGGTCAATCCGCCACGAGGCTTCGCAGCAGGCACAGACGACATCGGCACCACGGCCATCATTCCATTCGACCAGTTCACCGTGCGGAATGTCCTGTTCGGCCTGTTCCGATTCAAACCGCTGGTCGCAAGCGTCGGCTTTGATAGCAGCGTTCGCGAGGTCCGAACGGGAGACACGTCGACGGGAACCCGACCAGTACAGCGCGCCCCACGCGAGGTATTCGATGGGTTTCTCGATCAGCTCCTCGGTGTAGCCGCCCATGTAGGCGGCCATATATGATCCCATATTCTCGATATCACCATTTATCGAAATACAGCCGTCTGAATCTTCTACGTAAGAATCTATCGAGGTATAGTTGTGCGCCCGGAAAGACGCTGGGTCACATTCCTCTATATGCTTGTCTATCACTCGTTCTAGTTCACTGCCGACCTCTTCGAGCGAGGTCGTCGCGAGAGCATCTTGGTCGAAGTAAACGCCGACGTGAAGATGGGTGTAACAGGCGTTCGCGCCCGGTTTCTTGTCCGGGTCGGCAGCGGCACCCATGCCGTGCGGTTCGGCCTGACTCCAGTATATCCAATCATCGGAGTCGAGCCCGAGGTGATACTCCATCGTATTCCGTAGTGCGTCCCGAACGCCGTGTTTCGAGAAAGCGTCGTGAATGGCGTCGAGGTGTTCGATGGGTGGAAGCCGCGAATCGGGTTTCGATGACGCGGTGAACGTGAGCATCGCCGTCGACGGGTTCGACCATTCACCGACGGACGAACCGGCGGTGGGTCGCTTCCCGCCGGACATCTCACGCTCAAGCGCCATCGCCCGCGCGTACTCCTTTTTGCTGTACGATTCGCCCCATGCGTCCATCAACGGAATTTCAAATGATTCGCCGTAGTGGTTCGCGAAGCGGGCCGTCAGTCCTCGATACTCCGCGTGCGCGAAGAGAAACGCGGAGACGGCATCAGCCCAAGTAGCGGCTTCGCGCCGCTGGAGTTCCGATACCATGAAATTCCGGTCCACGTCCTTTTCGGTTTCAACGTACACGTCCTCATACTCGGCTTCGGTCACGACCCGACGGAGTGACCGCTGGTGTTGTTCGGAGATCGGGAGGTCGGCCAGCTCCGGATAGTTTCGGACGAACTCCGAAACGCGCTCGTGGATTTTCTCCTCGTAATCGGATAATTCGTCGGTAGAGGTGTTTACAGAGTTAGTCTGCTTGGAAGGCCGAGAGGCCGCAGGTTGTTGATCGGCCCCGCTCATGGAGAGGAAGCGAGAGAATCGTCGTGGAGATGATGACGCGAATGCTCCTCGGGTTCGACCGCGACGAGGTTATCCGGAATGTTGAGCCACGGAACCGAGTCACGATGATGAACCTCGTAGTCAGCAGGAAGGGAATCGAGGCCGTGTTCGGCAACGTACAGGAGCCGATGGATGTAGACCGTATCATCAGCTCCGTTGGCGCGACACCGGACGTACTCATAGCCCTCGCCAGTATGGCACAAAGACGGAGGGTTAGACATCCTCACCTCCGTCGGTGCGCACGCGGGAACCGCTCGCTCGCGCAAGAAACGCCGTATTCTCGCGGGCCTGCGGCTCGTTTCGCCTCGGCCCGCTCCGAGACGGGGATTCCGCTCGCTCGCGGATGCTTACCGCAGTAAACTCGTGGGGAGAGAAAGGAAGGGCAGCGGAGTCGAAATCGACGAACCAGTGAAGCGATGGGAGGAGTTCGTCGACCGGCTCACGCTGGAGGTCGGGTACGCGGTAGCAGTCACGGCACTCCCGATATCTCGTCGGTGATTCTCGACGAGGATTAAGACACCAGTCGTGGCAGCTCCGACAGCGATATTCGACGAGTGATCCGCTCAACGCGGACCACCTCTGAAAGTATCCGCGCGCTGGTAGTTATTTCGGGGTGAAGATGGTGAACCTGCAGAAGATACTTGTGAGTGCTTACTTGAGGTACCGAAAGTGTTAGAAGTGGGATGGGTTCGGGCAGATTTGAACTGCCGGCCTCCTCCATGTCAAGGAGGTGTCATAACCAGCCTAGACCACGAACCCACGCTGGTGCTTGCCTGCACTCATTCATACCTCGGTAAGGTAATTGAACCTTTCGGAATAGCCCGCCGTCCGTCATTCTCCCCCGTGACACCGCTACCCGCGAGTAGTCGCCGTCGAAAAACCTGCTGTACGTCGCTGCCGGCCGCGAAACCGTCGCTTCGTCCGTAATATAAAAAACGCCGTATATTCTGGGCAGAAGGGTGATACCGAGAAACGAGCAACAACGAGGCAGCAATGGAATCGAGTACCGTGAGAGCAGCCATATCCTGCTTCCTCGCCGTCGTGATGGTCATCGGCTTTACGGCCGCCCCTGCTGCGGCCCTCGATGGTGACGATGTCTCCATTGATGACGACGTCTCCGTCGGCGATGACGGAGTGTCGGTCGGCGACGACGGAGTATCGGTCGATGACGATGGCGTCTCGGTCGGTGATGACGACGTTTCGATCGATGACGATGGCGTCTCCGTTGTTGACGAGAATATCTCGGTTGATGATGGCGTTTCGCCCGACGACGAGAACGTCTCCCTCGACGACAGCGGAGTCGACGATGTCGTCGAGACGCCGTCCGACGATGGCGGGCCCATCGACGACACGCCCCTCGAAAACGAAACGGACCAACCGTTCCCCGAGGAGGTCTGTACGGACGTGGGAGACGTTGCTCAGGAGAACGTGCCGTTCGAGCAGGTGCCGTGGTTCGACGACCTGCCGTCGGAGGCCCAACCACCGGGAGTACCGACGGATGTAGTGACGCCGCAGGCCGTCGCGGCCATCGTCTTCGGTGCGACGCCGAACCAGTGTGATATTCAGGACCCCAACGACCCGAGTTACAATCCGGTGACGGGCGACGACGAGGTGGACCCGGCCGCCGACCGAGAGGTCCAATACATCGGTGAGAACGACGGCGGCGTCCTCGCGGTCGTTCTCTACGACGTGACTCTCAACGAATCCGGTAACGGTCCCGGTGTTTCGAGCGTCGTCGCCCTCGGTGCGAACCCCGACTACGGTGACAATCAGCTTCGCTTTGCGGTCAGCGACGGGGAGAAGGAGTACGCCGTCGAACCGCGGGTTCGCTACTGGGAGGACGGTAGCGCCTACACGTACACGGACGTCGAGGTGCTGAACAAGCGCGTCGGCGTCGAAGTCGACTGTGACGGCGAGGAATGTCAGCCCGGTACCCGTGGCCTCCCGCAGTTCACCGAGTACCCGAGCTTCCCAGCTCCGACTGCCGACGACGGAGGCGACGAAAACGAGACGGTCCCGAGCGAGGTCTGTACGGATGTGGGAGACGTTGCTCAGGAGAACGTGCCGCTCGAGCAGGTGCCGTGGTTCGACGACCTGCCGTCGGAAGCCCAGCCGCCGGGCGTGCCGACGGATGTGGTGACGCCGCAGGCCGTCGCGGCCATCGTCTTCGGTGCGACGCCGAACCAGTGTGATATTCAGGACCCCAACGACCCGAGCTACAACCCGATAACGGGTGACGACGAGGTCGACCCCGGGTACGACCGAGAGGTCCAGTACATCGGTGAGAACGACGGCGGCGTCCTCGCGGTCGTCCTCTACGACGTGACCCTCAACGAGTCGGGAGAGGGTCCCGGCACGTCGGGCGTCGTCGCCCTCGGTGCGAATCCCGACTACGGTGACAATCAGCTTCGCTTTGCGGTCAGCGACGGGGAGAAGGAGTACGCCGTCGAGCCCCGAGTCCGCTACTGGGAGGACGGTAGCGTCTACACGTACACGGACGTCGAGGTGCTGAACAAGCGCGTCGGCGTCGAAGTCGACTGTGACGGCGAGGAATGTCAGCCCGGTACCCGTGGCCTCCCGCAGTTTACCGAGTACCCGAGCTTCCCCGCACCCACCGCCGACGAATAACTGACCCGCTTTCCTTTTCGGTTTCACGCCCCGCCAGCGTCAGCCGTAGCGACAGGCTTAAACGAGTGTACTTACTTGTACATTACAACGCATCATCGGACATTGGTGTTCAGCATGAAGGATTTCATTCGACGAGTGACGGACGGGGACGATCTCACGCAGTCGGGAGCGCGTGACGCAGCATCGCGGGTCTTCGAGGACGCGACGGAGGCTCAAATCGGCGCGCTGTTGGCCGGCCTTCGCGCGAAGGGCGAGACGGAGGCCGAAATCGCGGGGTTCGCACAGGGGATGCGCGGTGCCGCCCGAACGATAGACCCCGACCGACAGCCGCTGGTCGATACGTGCGGGACCGGCGGGGACGGCCACGACACCATCAACGTCTCGACGACGAGTTCGTTCGTCGTCGCCGGCGCCGGCGTCCCCGTCGCCAAACACGGCAACTACTCCGTGTCTTCCTCGTCGGGGAGCGCGGACGTACTGGAGAAGGTGGGTGTCACTATCGACGCCGAACCGTCGGCCGTCGAGGGATGCATCGAGGACATCGGCATGGGCTTCATGCTCGCGCCGGTGTTCCATCCGGCGATGAAGGCGGTCATCGGTCCGCGAAAGGAACTGGGGATGCGGACCATCTTCAACGTGCTCGGTCCGCTGACCAATCCCGCCGATGCGGACGCACAGGTCGTCGGCGTCTACGATTCGGACCTCGTGCCCGTTCTCGCGAATGCGCTCTCGAATATGGCCGTCGACCGGGCGCTCGTCGTCCACGGGGCCGGGCTGGACGAGATCGGCGTCCACGGCGCGTCGACGGTCGCCGAGGTCGACGGCGAATCAGTCACCGAATACACCGTCACGCCCGCCGACCTCGGCGTCGAGCAACACCGACTCGAGGACGTCGCCGGCGGGACGCCCGAGGAGAATGCGGCGGACCTCCGCGGCATTCTGGAAGGCGAGGTCGACGGCGCAAAGCGGGATATCATCCTTGCGAACGCCGGCGCGGCGATCTACGTCTCCGGGGAGGCCGACAGTCTGGAGGCGGGAGTCGACGCCGCCCGCGAATCCATCGACTCCGGGGCCGCAGCGGAGCAACTGCGAACGCTCCGCGAGTTCGAGCCATGACGCGCGTGAAGATCTGTGGCATCACCACTCGCGAGGACCTCGAGATGGTCGTCGACGCCGGCGCCGACGCCGTCGGGTTCATCGCCGACGTTTCGACCGACACGCCCCGTGAGATTTCGGCCACGCGCGCGGTCGAACTCGCCCGCGCGGCGCCGCCGTTCGTGACGACGGTGCTGGTGACGATGGCCGAACGCCCCGAGGCGACCGCCGATTTGGCCTCGCGCGTCCAACCCGATGTCGTACAGGTCCACGGCGACCTCTCGTCCGGCGACCTCGCCTACCTCTCGGCGAAGGTTCAGGGCGACGTCATCAAGGCGGTCTCGCCCGAGGACGCGACACAGTACGATACGGTTGCCGACGCCCTGCTCGTCGATTCGCTGGACGAATCGGGTGCGGGCGGCACGGGCGAGACACACGACTGGGACCGGACGGCCGAACTGGTCGACTCGCTGGCATCGCCGGTCGTACTCGCCGGTGGACTGACCCCGGAGAACGTCGGCGAGGCGGTCCGTCGGGTCGAACCGTTCGCCGTCGACGTCGCCAGCGGCGTCGAGGCCGACCCCGGCCGGAAGGACCCCGATGCCGTCTCGGCGTTCGTACGTGCGGGAGGCGAACGACCGTGATCTCCCGCGAGGCGTTCGTGGAACTGGCCGACGACGGCCCGGCCGTGGTTCGGGCCGTCGCGGAACTGGACGCGTCGACCGAACCGCTGGCGGCCTACGCCGCGGTGACGGGCCGGACGACCGACGCCGAGGCCGGCGACTACGCCTTCCTGCTGGAAAGCGCCGAGAAGGTGGCCTCCAGCGACCCCGATGGCGCGTTCACGGCCGGCCACGGTGCCGACCGCCACGCCCGCTACTCCTTCGTCGGCTACGACCCCGCGGCCGTCGTGACCGTCGAGGCCGACGAGGGTGCGTCCGTCGAGGTGGTCGACGACCGCTACGAGGGCCTGCTGACGCCCAACGGTGGCGACACGGTCGACAAGCTTCGGGCATCGCTACCCGACCTGCCGCTGCGGAACTTCCCGGAGACCGAGCGCCAGCAACTGCAGGGTGGACTGGTCGGCTTTCTGGCCTACGATGCGGTCTACGACCTGTGGCTCGACGAGGTCGGACTGGAACATCCCGACTCGCGGTTCCCGGACGCGCAGTTCGTCCTCACCACGAAGACGCTGGTCTTCGACGACGCGGCGGGGACGGTGTCGCTGGCGTTCACGCCGGTCGTTCGCGAGGACGACGACCCCGGCGCTATCTACGACGAACTTCAAGACGAGGTCGACCGCGTCGAGGAACTGTTGGCCGACGCCGAGGGGGTCTCGACGGGCGGGTTCCAGCAGGTCGCAGAGCGGGCCGGCCCGCAAGAGGACTACGAGGATGCGGTGCGGACCGCCAAAGAGCACGTCCTCGACGGCGACATTTATCAGGGCGTCATCTCCCGCACGCGGGAACTGGACGGCGACATCGACCCGCTCGGCCTCTACGAGGCGCTTCGTGAGGTCAACCCCTCGCCGTACATGTACGTCCTCGATTACGACGACCTCTCGGTGGTCGGCGCCTCCCCGGAGACGCTAGTGTCGGTCCGCGGTCGTGAGGTGATGAGCAATCCCATCGCGGGCACCTGCCCGCGCGGAAACAGCCCCGTCGAGGACCGACGGCTGGCCGGCGAGATGCTCGCGGACGGCAAGGAGCGGGCCGAACACACGATGCTCGTCGACCTCGCGCGCAACGACGTTCGCCGCGTCTGTGCGGCCGGCAGCGTCCGCGTCGAGGAGTTCATGAACGTCCTCAAGTACAGCCACGTCCAGCACATCGAGTCGACGGTGACCGGGCAGTTGCGCGAGGACCGCGACGCCTTCGACGCGACGCGGGCCTCCTTCCCCGCCGGGACGCTGTCGGGCGCGCCGAAGATCCGCGCGATGGAGATTATCGACGACCTCGAGGAGCGACCGCGCGGCCTCTACGGCGGCGGCGTCGGCTACTACTCGTGGACCGGCGACGCCGACTTCGCCATCGTCATCCGGACCGCGACGGTCGAGGACGGCGCCGGCGTCGACGGCACCGACCGCGTGACCGTACAGGCCGGTGCCGGTATCGTCGCCGATTCGGACCCCGAAAGCGAGTTCGAGGAAACGGAAAAGAAGATGGACGGCGTGCTGGCGGCGCTGGACCGCATTCGTGAATCGGCACCCGAGGACGAAATCGAGGGGATGGCCGAATGACGCGCGTCCTCTTTATCGACAACTTCGATTCGTTCACGTACAACCTCGTGGAGTACGTGAGCCAGCACGAGGGCACCGAAACCGAGGTGTTGCGGAACACGGCCTCCCTCGAAGACGTCCGCGACGTCGACCCCGACGCCATCGTCATCTCGCCGGGCCCCGGCCACCCGAAGAACGACCGCGACGTCGGCGTGACGATGGACGTGCTTCGGGAGATTAGCCCCGAGGTGCCGACGCTCGGTGTCTGTCTCGGCCTCGAAGCGGCCGTTCACGAATACGGCGGGTCGGTCGGCCGCGCGCCCGAGCCGATACACGGCAAGGCGTTCTCGGTCGACCACGACGGCGAGGGCGTCTTCGCGGGTCTCGACGACGGCTTCCAGGGTGGTCGGTATCACTCCCTCGTCGCTCTGGAGGTGCCGGACGTCTTCGAGGTGACCGCGACCACCGACCACGAAGGGGAGGGGTTGGTGATGGGGGTTCGCCACCGCGAACACCCCATCGAGGCCGTCCAGTTCCATCCCGAGTCGGTGCTGACCGGCGTGGGCCACGACCTCATCGAGAACTTCCTGGCAGGCGTCGAATAGCTTCGTCCCATAGGGCAGCCCGTCCCGCTGTCGGATTTCACGCGTCGGCAGCAGGGGGAGGTACTGCGACATTCTAGTAATAGAACTCGGACGAAAATAAGGCGGGCGATTATTCTAAGAAAAAATATATTTTCTGGAGTTCCCGGCCATGTGCCCGTTTTTGTGCTGTGACACCGTAGCGATGTGCCGACTAGCCACACGGTTTCTGTGTGGGCTGTCACAACCGTACAAGAGCTGATTCCAACCCCCGATTACTTCCAATGGAAACATCGCTTCCTTCTTGCGGTTTCGGGGGTTCGAATACCACTTTCACTACGGTCTACCCATCCTTATAAGAGTTCCAGCGAACAACACAGGTCGTACGCGCAGGGGCACGCGCATGGCCGTCGAAACGGGAAACAACGAGTGCCCACGATATGTATCGGAATCTCGACAAGAACCCTTCCGAGATGCCAAGGGTTATTGGGCATCCCACAGTACGAAAACTCCGTCATAGATGACCCGCGCCATCACTTTCGTTAGCCGAGGAATCGTAGGGGAACATGCCGCTCGTCACCGGAGGGCCGAGTAATGTCCGGGGCCGACCTCTCCGCGGACGAGATTACACTCCCCGTCAAGCGCACCGAGGGCGATACCCTCGAAGAGCGCCTCACGGGCAACGCCTATCACAACATTCTGCCGGCCCGCTATCTGCGGAAGGACGCCGACGGCGAACCCATCGAACAGCAGGAGGACCTCTTCGACCGCGTCGCCAAGAACATCGCTCTGGCCGAGGCGGTCTTCGAGTCCGAAAAACAGGGCGTCGACGTTACGGTCACGCCCGAGCAGCTCAAGCCCGACCACCCGCGGCGCGACGAACTCGCCGCGGAGGTCTTCGGCACGGGCGTCACCGCCGAGGACGACGCCGAGACGACGCTCTCCATCTATAACGTCAACAAGTTCGCCTACGAGACGCTCGTTCCCGAACTCCCCGACGACATCCGCGAACACGTCGAGGAGACCGCCGACGAGTTCCAGGACCTGATGGAACGGCTCGCGTTCATGCCGAACTCGCCGACGCTGATGAACGCCGGCGACGAACTCCAGCAGCTGTCGGCATGTTTCGTCGACTCCCCGAAGGACGACATCGACGACATCCACCAGACGGCAAAGGAGGCCGCGCAGGTCTTCCAGTCCGGCGGTGGCATGGGGTATGCGTTCTGGCGACTCCGCCCCTACGGCGACGCGGTCGGCTCGACCGGCGGCATCGCCTCGGGGCCCATCACGTTCATGCGGACCTACGACCAGATGTGCGAGACTATCGCCCAGGGCGGCGCCCGGCGCGGGGCGCAGATGGGCGTCATGCGGGTCTCCCATCCGGACGTCATCCAGTTCCTCCACGCGAAGAACAAGGACGTCTCGCTGGCGGAGACGCTGCGACTGAACGACCCCGACGACTTCACACACAACTCCTTCGCGGAGGCGCTGGAGGAGGCCCGCGAACTCATCGACGACGAGGGACGCGTTCCCAAGCACCTCCGGAACGCCGTCGAGGGCCACCTCTCGAACTTCAACATCTCCGTCGGCATCACCGACGACTTCATGGAGGCCGTCGAGAACGGCGAGGACTTCACCTTCACCAATCCGCGAACCGGTGAATCCCACGTCGCGACGCCCGAGACGAAGGAACTCTACGAGATGTTCGACATGGGCGAGTACGTCGAGGTCGGCGAGGAACTCTCCGTTCCCGCCGAGGAGTTGTGGGAACACATCGTCGAGGGCGCCCACGAGAACGGCGAACCCGGCGTCGTCTACCTCGAACGCATCAACAAGGAACACTCCTTCGACGTCGAGGAACACCCCGACCACCGCATCCTCGCGACCAACCCCTGCGGCGAACAGCCCCTCGAGGAGTACGAGGCCTGTAACCTCGGTCACATCAATCTCTCGACGCTGGCGGCAGAGGACTCGCCGGACTGGCGGGTCTGGAACGAGCGCCACGGCGACGAGTTCGACTCCGAGGAGGACGCCGTCGCGGCGTTCCTCGAGGAGGCCGTCGACTGGGACGAGTTCGACCACCGCATCGAGATGGGCACGCGCTTCCTCGAGAACGTCGTCACGATGTCGGACTTCCCGGTCCCGAAAATCGAGGAGAAGGTCCGCGAGATGCGGAAGATCGGCCTCGGCGTCATGGGGCTGGCTCAACTGTACATCCAACTCGGCATCAAGTACGGCAGCGACGAGGGCAACGAGGTCGCCCGACAGGTGATGCGGCACATCAACCACGGCTCGAAGTCGGCCTCCCACGAACTCGCCGAGGAGCGCGGCAGCTTCGACGAGTGGGACAAATCGAAGTACGCGAACCCCACCGAATACCGCGAGTGGTTCGAGAAGCAGACCGGCCTCGATGCCGACGACTGGGCCGAGGGCTTCCCCATCCGGAACCACAACACGACGACCATCGCCCCGACCGGCACCACCTCGATGGTCGGCAACACGACCGGCGGCTGCGAGCCGATTTACAACGTCGCCTACTACAAGAACGTCTCCGACGACGTGCAGGGCGACGAGATGCTCGTCGAGTTCGACGACTACTTCCTCCGCGTGCTCGAGGAGAACGGCCTCGACGTCGAGGCCGTCAAGAAGGAGGCACAGGAACAGATGGCCAACAACGAGTTCGACGGCATCGACGGCCTCGACACCGTCCCGGACGCCATCGGCGAACTCTTCGTCGTCACCGGCGACCTCTCGGCGAAGCAGCACGCCGGCGTGCAGGTCGCCTGTCAGGAGGGCGTCGACTCCGCCATCTCGAAGACGGTCAACGCGCCCAACGACTCGACCGTCGAGGACGCCAAGGAGGTCTTCGAGTACATCTACGAACACGGCGGCAAGGGCGTCACCTACTACCGCGACGGCACCCGCTCGAAGCAGGTGCTGACCACCCGCGCCAAGAACGCCGAGTTCTCCGACATGGACGAGGCCGAGGCCGCCGAAGCCATCGTCGAGAACATTCAGGAAATCTTCGGCGACATCGAGGGCTTCCTCGACAGCGAGGAGGTCGCCGCGGCCCTCGAAACGGACGTCGAGAACCTGCTGGACATGGAGGTCGACCTCGGCAAGAAGCGTCCGCGGCCCGACGTCCTCCACGGCGTCACCCAGCGCATCGACACCGGCTACGGGAAACTCTACGTCAACATCAACGAGGACCCCGAGACGGGTCGGCCGTTCGAACTCTTCGCCAACATCGGCAACTCCGGCGGCTTCACCGCTTCCTTCACCGAGGCGCTCGCGAAGACCATCTCGACGGCGCTCCGTTCGGGCGTCGACCCCGAGGAGATCGCCGACGAACTGCAGGGCATCCGCTCGCCGAAGGTCGCGTGGGACAAGGGCGAGCAGATCAACTCCATCCCGGACGCCATCGGCACCGCGATGCGCCGCTACCTCGACGGCGAGGTCGACAAGGCCTACCCCGACCAGGCCACCCTCGACCAGACCGCCCAGCAGGTCGAAGAGCGCGAGGAAGCCGAGCGTGACGCGACGGCGCCCGAAACCGACGGCGGCGCCGTCTCCGCGTCCGGCTCTGCCTCCGCAGAGTCGCCGAACGACGACACCGGGGACACCCAGTCGGTCATCGAATCCGGCGAGTCCCCCGAATGTCCCGAATGTAGCAGCATGACGCTGTACTACTCGGAAGGCTGCAAGACCTGCGAGTCCTGCGGCTGGTCCGAGTGCTAACGGCGTTCGGAATCTAATCGACGCGAAATCGGCTGTTCGACCGCCTTTTTATATTGTTACCGGGCGTGTACGACCCGTGAGTCTCGCTCACGAGTGAGATAGGCTTATTCGCCCACGTTCCGACCGTCCGTGTATGAGCGACGGCGATACGGGCGGCCGGCCGTGTCCGATGTGCGAGCGGCCGATGTACGAGCGGCATTGCAAGTACGTCTGCCCGCAACACGGCGTCGTCTACGATTGTGCGGATACCTTTTATTAGGCCCCGGCGTTCCCGACGACGCGGCGATAGGCCGGCCCGGACAGCGCGAGCAGGGCCGCGAGGGCGACGGCGGTGACGAGCAACAGCGGGTCGGCCGAGGCTCCTGCGGCCGTCAACTCGCCCATCGACGCCCCCAGCAGGACCGCCGTCACGACCCACGGCGATTCGCCGAGGGCCGTCCCGAGGACGTAGGGTCGCAGCGGGACGCCGGCGAGGCCGGCGGCGTAGGAGACGGGGTCGGTCGGCAGCGGCGCGAGTCGGACCGCGATGATGCCCCGGAGGTCGCCGGTGGTCTTCCGGACGACGTTTCCGGCGTCGCCGACGCGGGAGAGCATCCCGGCGTCGTGACCGAGATGGCGCGCGAGCGTGTAGGCCGGCAGGGCCGTCAGGACGGCGCCGCCGAGCGCGACGGGAATGGCGACGGGGCCGAAGAGGTAGCCGAGCAGAATCGAGAGGGCGCTTATCGGCCACGCGAGCACCGGCCGGACGAGATACAGGCCGACGAGCGCGAGCGCGAGGAGGGCCGGGCGGGCCGCCAGCGCCTCCGCGTGGGCGAAAAGCGCCGACGGGGAGGTCGACAGGGCGACGACGCCGGCGATGGCGACGACGACGCCGATGCCAGCCAGTTGACGAGCGGTCGCGCGGTTCACGTCGGAGCAAGCCACCCATCCGACAAACCTCTTGTGGTGGGCTGACCCGGCCATTTTTACTGGCTCGAATCGAGAATCCGGTGTGGACGAGACGGCGGACCCGGTCGAACTCGGCGTGCAACTGCTCGCTCGCCTCGAACACGCGGAGCTATCGCTCGCGGAGGTCATCGACCGCATCGAGACGATTACGACCCATCCGGAGACGACCCGCGCCATCCTCGAGGAGGCCGAAAAGCGCGGCCACATCACCCGCGAGGGCGATACCGTCAAGCCGGCGGGCGGGCAGTTCCTCGGCTTCGAAAGCGAGGTCGTCTCCCGGGACGGCGACTTCGAGTGTCGGCGCTGTGGCGCCTCCATCTCGACGGGCTACTTCATGAAACTGGAGGCTGGCGAGCACGGACCGTTCGGGTCGTCGTGCATCCGGAAAGTGACCGGGCGAGAATAGACTACCGGCGACGGCTTATCGGCCGCGGCGGAGTTCGTCGACCAACTTCTCCATGGTCTCCTGTTGGGCCTCGATGAGTTCGCTCTGCCGTTCGACCGTTCGAGTCAGTTCCTCGACCTGTTCGGCCAGCGCGTCGATGTCGGTCTCGCCGTCGGCTCCGGCGTCGGTCGCCGACTCGGAGGTGCTTTCGTCGATGCTGGAATCGTCCCGGGCGCCGCTGGTCACGTCCTGGTCGGCGGGCGGCGACCAACCCGTATCGGCGATGGAGGCCGACTCGGACTCGACGGGTTCGCTTTCCTCGTCGGTCGTCGCCTCGCTTTCCTCGCCGTCCTCGCCTGCTTCCTCCTCGCGGACCTCCGCGCGAAGGCCGCCCAGCGAGGAGACGTCGTGGTACTCGAAGACGGCGCTTTGGACCTCCTGCCGGACGCGGCCGGCGTGTTCGTTCGGCACCTTCACGCGCTGGCGGCGGCCGCCGACCTCGACGATGACCTGCGTTGCGACGCTGCCCTCCTCGAAATCGAGGTCGGTCAACTCCTCGTAGGGGAAGGCCTCGTAGTCGTCGTTCCAGACGGCGCCGCCGACGTGTTTCAGGAGCTGGTGGTCGGTCACGGCCAGCGTGAGTTCGCTGAAGCGGAACAGCGACTGGATGGTCTCGTCGTCGTCGACGACGTCGGTCGTTCGGAGAACGCCTTTCAGGACGGCTTCGATGACCTCGTCGGCTACGCCGCCGGGAACGGTGAGGCTCTGCTCGCCGTCGATAGTCTCGAAGCGAACCGTCGTCTTTCGACGGCCGGCATCGACGCTCATCCGCTCGATATCGTGGGTGAATCGGTCGACGGTTTCGTCGGATAGCAGCCCTTCGGAGCGGTAGCAGTACGTCGCCGCTCGGGTGACGGCGACGATGTCGCCACCGCCGATGTCGATGAGTTCGATGGCCGTCGCGTCGCCGACGGCCTCGACCAGCCGTTCCGGAAGTTCGTCCATGCCTGCGGTGTGTTCGTTGCGGGCTATAAAACGATGGGTCGGGTCGTGGGGTGTGCTGGCGGACCGAATCGACCGACGGAGATAGGAAGGTTGAAGGGTGCCAACCGGTAACCCAAAAACGAGCCCGGGTGGCTTAGCTGGACATAGCGCCGCACTCATAGGGTTAACGAGGCGGCAACCGCGATGTCCCGAGGCGTTGCCTGCGCCTCGTTCCTGGGACATGCGGAGATCGAGGGTTCGGAGCCCTCCCCGGGCATATTCTCACAGACGCCGCGAACGTAGTGAGCGGCAGCGCTGTGAGAATTGCCCCGAGGGCTCCGAAGTAGACGAGTCGCCGCGGAGTGAGCGAAGCGAACGAGCACGTCTCGGCGTAGTTCGGAGGTCCTCCCCGGGCATACTTCTAAGCGAACTACGAGCCGGCCAGCGACAGCGCTATCCCGGCGGAACGACCAAGACCGCGGCGCGCGATTACCGTCCGTGTCGCTGTACGATTCCATCTCGAACTTGCCGGTCGCAATCGAGGAGTGTCGGCTCTCGCTTCGGGAACGCGAGACGTCGAGCGATTTCACTCGGACCACGACGGTCGTCGAACTCCACGGCGCCGGCGAGACGGGCTACGGCGAGGACGTCACCTACGAGAGCGAGGACCACTACCGCCTCCACGAGGACGCCGAACTCCCGTCGCTGGCGGGCGAGTATTCCTTCGACGAGTTCTCGACGGCCGTCGGCGAGTGGGACCTCTTTCCGGCGGGCGACCCCGGGCAGTCGACGTTTCGGAACTATCGCCGCTGGGCCTTCGAGAGCGCGGCGCTCGACCTCGCGTTGAAGCAGGCAGAGACCACCCTCGGAGAGGCGCTGGGTCGGGCCTACGACCCGGTCCGGTTCGTCGTGAGCACGCGCCTCGGCGAGCCGCCGACCTTCGACCGAATCGAGACGCTGCTGGGGCTCGATTCGGCCCTCGAATTCAAACTCGACCCGACCGACGAGTGGACGCCGGAGCTCGTCGACCGACTCGCCGAGACGGATGCGGTCCGGATTCTCGACCTCAAGGGCCAGTACGAGGGCACCGACGTCGACCAGTCGGGTGACCCGGACCTCTACGAGTTGGTCGTCGAGGCCTTCCCGGAGGCGGTCATCGAGGACCCCGACCTCACCGACGAGACGCGACCGATAATCGAGGCCGCCGGCGACCGAATCTCGTGGGACTATCCGATAACGAGCGTCGACAGCGTCGAGGCGCTGCCGTGGGAGCCGAACTGGCTCAACGTCAAGCCCTCCCGGTTCGGGTCGGTGCGGTCGGTGCTGGCGACAATCGAGTACGCTCGGGACCGAGGAATCCGGTGCTACGGTGGCGGTCAGTTCGAACTCGACGTCGGGCGCGCGCACATACAGGCGCTGGCGTCGCTGTTCTATCCCGACGCGCCCAACGACGTGGCGCCGGGCGGATACAACGACCCCGAACCACGGCCGGACCTCCCGTCGAGTCCGCTGGCCCCGCCCAAGGAACGGCGGGGAATCGCGTGGAAACCCTGACGGCCGTGGCGTTCGCCCGAAGCGAAACGCCCTTCGCGGAGAGGGCCGCGACACCGGTATGGATCAGGAGTTCCGGTTCGAGGTCGAGATGACGGTCCGGTATCGCGACATGGACGCCCTCGCCCACGTCAACAACGCCGTCTACAGCTCCTACATCGAGCAGGCCCGCATCGAGTACGTCGAGGAGGTAATCGACATGACCTTCGACGAGTGGGAGATGGTACTCGCCAACATCAACCTCGACTTCCGGCGGCCCGTCGTTCACGCCGACGAGTACGTCCGCGTCGAGGTCGGCGTCACCGAGGTCGGCGAGTCGAGTTTCAGCCTCGGCTACCGCGTCTACGCGGGCGACGACGAGGAGCCGGCCGCGACCGGAACGACGGTACAGGTCGTACTGGATGGGGACGGCGAGAGCACCCAGCCGGTTCCTGAGGCGTGGCGCGAGCGGTTCCGCGAGTTCGAGCCTGGACTGTAATCGGGCGGTAGTCTCATACTGCCGGCTGTACCTATTTGACGAATGGACGTCCGGAACCCCGGGCTTCGGACTGTCTACTGACGAAGCTCTCGAAATGATACTCACGGAAGTACAGCCGGCAGTATCAAGCGGGTGGCCCACGCTGTATCGAACGTGACCTCGGAGGACCCATCGGCGATTCGAGCCATCGCCGTTACGGTCGACGACGTGGTGGCCGCCATCGAGGCCAACCAGCGGCGCGAGGCGGGTGCGGTCCTTCGCGTGACGCCGCCGTTCAGCGGCCGGATGCGCGCCCGGATTCATCGCGCGGGGACCGAAGGCGACTACGGGACGCCGAAGCCGGTCCACATCCAGCCGTCGGAACTCGTCGAATCGGTGCCGGCCTTTCCGAGCGCCGACGACACGGAAGACGAGATTCGGGCCGACCCCGAAACCGAATACAGCCGGGCAGAACACCGGAAACGACACGAGGCGGCGGTCGACGAGTGGCGAGCGGCCGTCCGCGAGCGGCTTCGGGAGCGAGTGACCATCGAGACGCCCGAGGGGCCACACGAGGTCCGGGTCGCGCCGCTCGGCTGAGGCGGATGAGGACTGATACGGGGTGTTCCAGCCCGCATGAAACCTCTGGCTGTTTTTGACCGGATAATAAAACGTCGGGTAGTAGACGCCTACTCCGTGAAACGGCCTGAAACGTGCCGAACGCTCTCGCAGTTATTAGGGCTTACTCCGAGATAAGCCAGTCGTAATGAGTCCCTCCACTCCCGCGAACGAATCCGCCGTGTCGACGGGGGAGCGGTCCTCGTTGCGGCGGCATCTCAGGGCCGGTGCCTTCTGGGCGGCGGTGTTGTTGCCCTTCTGTACGCTCGGCTTACTCGCGAGCGGCCTCGATACGAACGCGGATTACGCGCTTTTCGCCGGGTTCATCGCCGGAAACGTCCTCGCGCTGTTCGTCGGCCACGACTACGGAACGTGATTACCGCCGCCGGGCCAGTTCCTCGCGAATCGCGCGCCGCTTGATGAGGAGAAAGCCGGCGAGGATGACGAGAAAGCCGACGACCGTCGGCGCGTCGATGACCTCGCCGAGGAAGAGAAAGCCCGTCAGCGCCGCGAATATCGGGGCGACGTAGGAGACGAGGTTGATTTCGATGGGGCCGAGTCGGTCCAGCAGGTCGAAGTAGATGAGGAAGCCGGCGGCGCTGGCGACGATGGCGAGATAGACGAGCGCGACGGTCTCTCGGAGGGGCGGCAGCCCCTCGACCGATTCCTGCAGGCCGAGGCTGATGCCGTGCATCAGGAGGGCGCCGCCGACCATCGACCACGCTTCCATCGTCTCGATGGGGAGGTCCGTCTCGAACCGTCGGGTGAGGACGCTTCCGAGGGCGAAACAGAGCGCGGCGCCGAAGACGAGCGCCTCGAACCGAGAGCCCACGAGATTGCTGGGGTCGGGCCGAGAGAGAATGACGACGCCGACCAGTCCCAGCGCCATCCCGACGAGGCCGACGACGGTGAGTCGTTCCTCCGGGAGGAACGCGCGGGCGAAGGCGGTCGTCAGGACGGGCGACAGCGAGACGATGACCGCGGCGGCGGCGCTGGTCGTGCCGAGTTCGCCGACGAACAGCAGGGCGTGATAGCCGGCGATGAGGAAGACGGCGCCGATGCCGACGACGAGCCACTCCGGGCGGGTTCGCGGCCGCCACCGGTCGGTGACCCACGCGGCGTAGCCGAGCATGATGGCGCCGGCGACGTCGTAGCGGACCGCGGCGAACAACACGGGAGCATCGTAGAAGTACGCGGGCGCGGCGGCACTACCGAGTCCGGCCTTGATGGCCATGAAGGCCGACCCCCACACCGCCGCCAGCGCACAGAACAACAGGAGGTTGCGATAGCGCACGGCGGAACTCCGAACGGGGGTTGCCTCAAGGTTTCGTCTCCGGATATCGGCGCGGGGAACGGGCCGGTCAGTCCTGCCGTTCGCTGGCCTCGGCGTCGCGTTCCTCCTTGAGGGTCCGCAGGACGTCCTGCCGGGCGATGATGCCCATCAGGGCGCCGGCCTCGTCGACGACGGGCAGGCGGTTGATGTCCCGGGTCTCGTCGGCGATGAGCGCGAGTATCTCGTCGATGTCGGTCTTCGGGCCGACGGTGACGACCTCCTCGGTCATCACCTCGCTAATGGGGCGGCCCGCATTGCGCGCGAGGTCCAGTCCCACGTCGAGTTCGTCCCACGAGAGGTCGACGCCGTAGGTGAGCGACTCGAGGAACGGCGGAAAGCCGATGGGAATCCACAGCGTCCGGTCGGAGGGCTGAAAGAGGTCCACGAGGTCGCCCTGTGTGACGATGCCGACGACGAGGCCGTCCTCGGTGACGGGAAAGCCGTTGAAATCGGCCCGGGCGAGTCGCGTGAGAACGTCGCTCACGTCGTCGTCCGGTGAGACGGTCTCGACCTCGCGGGTCATGATGTCGCGTGCAGTGACCATATCCGCCCGTTGGCGGGCCTCCAAGGTAGGCGTTCGGGTCGTGGATTAGAGTAGTCTAATCTTTAGCTTAGATACAAGCAATTATATACTTCGACAGTACATTATCACGTAATGACGACGAACTGTGCGAGTGGTATGCGGGTTTCACGTCGGTCGGTCCTGGCCGGCCTCGGGAGTCTCGGCGCCCTCGGTTCGGCCGGCTGTCTCGGGGGGTCTGCGGACGCCTCGACCGACGACGGGCCCGTCGCCGTCGCGTCGTTTTTTACCTTCTACGACTTCGCTCGGCAGGTCGCCGAGGGAACGCCGGTGACCATTCGGAACCTCGTTCCGACGGGACTGCACGGCCACGGCTGGGAGCCGGACCCATCCATCACTCGCGACATCATCGATGCCGAGGCGTTCCTCCACGTCGGGCCCGACTTCCAGCCGTGGGCCGACCGGGCCATCCAGACCGTCAAGGACGACGGGGCCGAGACCGACCTTCTCAACGTTCGCGAGGGGGTCGACCTCCTCCCGCTCGGTGCCGGCCTCGACGAGGACGAGGAGGTCGCCGACGGCCGGGACCCCCACTTCTGGCTGGACCCACAGCGGGCCAAGCAGTCCGTCGACAACATCGTCGGAGGCCTCGCCGACGTCGTGCCGGACCACGCGGATGCACTCGCCGAAAACGGCGAGGCGGTCCGGGCCGACCTCGACGCCATCGACGACGAGTGGGAAACGCTCTTCGAGGCGGCCGACCGAGAGGTGGCCTTCCTCGCGGCCCACAACGCCTTCCAGTACGTCAGCGAACGCTACGGCGCGACCATCGAACCGCTCGTGACGAACCTCGCGGCCAGCGACGACGTCCGGCCGGCCGACATGCAGCGGGCCCGCGAGACCATCGACGACTACGACATCCGGTATATCGGCGCCGCGGTGTTCGAACCGCGACGACCCGCCCGACAGCTCGTCTCCGACACTCGCGTCGAGGCCTACTACCCGGTCACGCCCTATGCGGGAACGACCGAGGCATGGGTCGACCGTGGCTGGGGGTACACCGATATCGCGCGCAACATCAACATGGAGACGTTCCG
This sequence comes from Natronomonas amylolytica, assembly GCF_037031205.1. Classification (NCBI taxonomy): domain Archaea; kingdom Methanobacteriati; phylum Methanobacteriota; class Halobacteria; order Halobacteriales; family Natronomonadaceae; genus Natronomonas; species Natronomonas amylolytica. Next base: position 371,779 of record NZ_JAYEZM010000005.1, read on the forward strand.
TGTCATCTTCGGGGCCGCCGCCCCCGACGAAACGAGCCTCGGCGAGGAGTGGCGGAACTTCGAATGACCGACGAGACACTCGTCGCCGTCGACGGCGTCACCTTCGGCTACACCGCCCATCCCGTCGTCGAGGACGTCTCCCTCGACGTCGATTCGGGCGAATACGTCGGCATCGTCGGTCCCAACGGCTCCGGCAAGAGCACGCTCCTGAAGCTGATCCTCGGCCTGCTGGAACCCGACGCTGGTAGCGTCGAACTGCTCGGTGCGCCCGCCCGCGCCTTCGAGAACCGCGAGCGCGTCGGCTACGTCGCACAGGACGTCACCGGCGATACGAAGGGCATGCCGATTACCGTCGCCGAAGTCGTCCTCATGGGTCGATACCCTCACGCGGGCTTCGGCCGCATCACGGGCGGGGACCGCGAACGCGCCCGCGAGGCCCTCCGGACGGTCGGCATCGACCACCTCGCCGACCGCCGAATCACGAAACTCTCCGGCGGCCAGCGCCAGCGGGCCTACATCGCCCGCGCGCTCGCGGCCGAAGCCGAACTCCTCGTCCTCGACGAACCGACCGTCGGCGTCGACGCCGAATCCGTCGAGGCGTTCTTCGAGTTGCTGGATTCGCTCAACGACGAGGGCATCACCGTCCTGCTGGTCGAACACGACATCGGTGCCGTCGTCGAACACGCCTCGCGAGTGGTCTGTCTGAACCGCGAACTCTACTTCGACGGCCCGCCCGATGACTTCCTCGAAGCCGACGCCCTCGAACGCGCCTACGGGACGCGAATCCGACCGACTGCGGAGGTCTCCCGATGACCGCCCTCGGCGCCAGCGCGCTCGTCCTGCAGGTGGCGCCGCTCGGCTGGCTCATCGACCGCTGGAGCGACCTGTTGTCGCTTCTCGGGGAGTTGCTCGGCATCGGCATGTTCGATTACTCGTTCATGCACCGGGCCTTCCTCGTCGGCCTGCTCATCGGCGTGATGGCGCCGCTCATCGGCACCTTCCTCGTCCACCGTCAACTCTCCCTCATCGGTGACGCGCTGGCGCACACCGCCTTCGCCGGCGTCGCCGTCGGTCTGTTTATAAATGCAGTCTTCGATGCGGGCATCTCGCCGTACATCACGGCCGTCATCGTCGCCATGATAGCGGCGCTGGCCATCGAACTCATCTCCGAGGTGACCGACGCCTACAACGACGTCTCGATGGCCATCGTCCTCTCGACGGGCTTTGCCCTCGGCGCGGTCCTTATAAGTATCAACGCGGGCGGACTCGCGGTCGGCGTCAACCAGTACCTCTTCGGGAACCTCTCGACGGTCTCCCGGGAGAACGCCGCCATCCTCGTCGTCCTCTTTGCGGTCATCGTCGGCGTCGTCGCGACCACCTACAAGCAACTGGTCTACGTCACCTTCGACGAGACGGCCGCCCGGGTCGCCGGCGTCAACGTCCCGTGGTACAATCGCGTGATGGCCATGTTGACCGCGATGGTCGTCGTCGGCGCGATGCAGATCATGGGCGTCATCCTCGTCGCCGCGATGCTCGTGGTGCCCGTCGCCGCCGCCGCACAACTGGCTCGCGGATTCAGCACTGCACTCCTCGCCTCGGTCGTACTGGCCGAACTGGCCGTCTTGACCGGTATCACGCTCTCGTATCAGTACGAGACGACTGCCGGCGGGACCATCGTCCTCGTCGCAGTCGGCATCTACATCGTCGCCGTCCTCGCCGGCAAACTCCGCGACCGCCGCAGGAGCAGCGAGGTCGCCACAGCCGACGACCCTATCGAGGACCCCGCCGACTGAGAACTGTTCGGCATCGGTGCGGGCGTGGGGCTTCGCTCTGATTCCTGCGATTCGAACGCTCCGAGGGGGTGTCGACTATTGTGCGACGACGTCGGGTTCGAGCGCGCCGACCTCCTTGAGAATCGCGTCGACGTCGTCCTCGGGGACGTCGTTTTCTCTGAGTGCATCCTCGAGATAGGTCGCAACGCGACCGAAGGCCTCCTCGGTGATTCCCATCCCCTCGTGGGCCTGCTGCATGTCGGCGCCGTCGTAGGAGACGGGGCCGCCGGCGACGGAACTGATGAACTGAACCTGATGGGCGTACAGTGCTTCGCGGTCGGTATCCTCGAAGTACGGTTCGAGAAGCGGGTCATCGAAGACGCGGTCGTAGAAATCCGATACAACGGCCTCGACGGCTTCCTGACCGCCGATTCTCGCATATATCGACTGAGCCTCAGACATCATCGAATCGAGGAGTTCGACGCCATAAGACCCCTCTGAAAGAACATATTCGGACGACCGTTTAAGACAGTCTACCGCCAGCGAGCCCACGATACACCGGCACGGCGAACCCCTCCCGAAAGTCTTAATAATCAATGTGTATGTATTATTAATACATCGTAGTGACTGGAGAACCTACCACCTCGTCGATAGAATCGAGCCGCGTCCGGGAGAACGCCGGCGGGCTAGCCATCGGTCTCGGCGGCCTCGTTGCACTGGTGGCGCTTTCCGCTCTCGCCTTGGCGGTGGGCGTCACGTGGAAACTGCTGGCCGTCTCCTGGTTCGCGTTCGGAGCGATGGCCATCGGGGCACCGCTGGGCGCGCGTACAGCGGCGACGAACCACCCACTCGAACCGGTGTGGGGATACGGGCTGGCCAGCGGGGCGATGGTCACCAGCACCGCGGTCTTTCTGGTGCCACAGGCGCTCGACCAGCACGGCCAGTTCGGGAGCCTCGGCATCGCCGGCGGCTTCCTCGCCGGCTACGTCGGCCACACGCTCGGCCACCGGCTCACACACCTCGAATTGCCGGTCGACCACACGGCGGCGGAGTTGACGGTCCACGCCGTCTCCGCGGGCGCGATCATCGGCGCGATATACACCGCGATGCCCTCACTCACGTCGGTCCTCGGGGTCGTCCTCGTTTCGCACAAGGCACCCGCGGGCTACGCGGCCGCGCGCCGTCTCGTCGACAATGGACACTCCGCCGTCGTGCTCCTGTTGCCCGCGGCGGCCGTCGGACTCGTCGCGCTGCCCGTCGGTATCGTCGGCTTCGCTCCGTCGACCGCGGTTCGAGGGCTGCTATTCGGCGTCGCGGCCGGCGTGTTCCTGCACGTCGCCATCGACCTCCTGCCGGAGTGTACCGCCGGAAGCGAGACGTGTCCGACCGACGCCGAATTCGACGGCGACCTCCACCAACTTCAGGACCGACTGCGAACCCACGCCGCCATCAGCGCGGTCGTCGGCGGAATCGTCGTCGTTCTCGCGTGGTCACAGGTCGTCGCCTGATTCCCGCCCGGAGATTTATATGGGCCGCGTCCCCTACCCCGCATATGGCCGCGTACTGCCGGCCGGTCTTGCGCAACCTGTTCGACGACTCACCGACCCCCCACATCGCGCATCCTCCGCGCACACACCGCCGCGATTTCTATCTCGCGACGGACGGTTCCTATCGCTCCGACGACCGCGGAGGGTTGGGTGTCGTTATCGAGACCCGAGACGGCGAGCGCGTCGCCCGCCTCTCGGTGCCCGATTCCGTCCCGGACAACAACGTCGCCGAGTATCGGGCGCTCCACCTCGGCCTCGACGTACTCGCCAACCGCGCGCCCGACAACGCCCGCGTCGGCGTCCTCATAGACCACGACGACCTCGCGGCGAACGTCAACCGGGTCATGCTCGCCGGCCAGCAACCCGGCGCCCGCCCGCCGTACCCCGTTCGCGTTCCGTCCGAAACCGCCTACCACTGGCGCGGCATCCGCGCTCGCGTCGCCGGGTTCGACGAACTCCGTGCGGCCCGCATCGACAGCGGCGAGAACCCCGCCCACCCCCTCGCCAACACGCCCGAGGAGTACGCCCACGTCAACCGCGAACCGGACCGCTGTGTCCTCCCCCGGGACGACGAGCGCTGGCGGGCGCCCGACGACGACCGCTACCCGCCGCCGTCCCGCGCCGACCGGGACCGCTCCAGCAGTCTGGCGGGCGGGGAATCCGCGAGCGACTAACGCGCCCACGTTTCGGCCACTCTCCCCTTCTCCAGCGGCGCTACGTATCGGCCACGTAGCTTTCCAAGCCGGCGACGGTCGGGTCGAACATGTCCGTCACGCCCCGGTCACGCTGGGTTTCCGGCTGCCACTCCTCGGGCGTGAGAACGCCACCCAGTTCGTGGACGGAAGCGGTGTCGACGCCACGGTACTGACACACCGCCCAGATGGCTGCGGATTCCGTGTCCACCGTGACGACGCCGTCGTCGCCGTAGGCCCTGATTTCGGGGACCGTCTCCCGGTAGAAGGCGCTGGTCGTCCACGTCGTCCCACGCGGTGTGTCGAAGCCCGCCTCCGAGAGGGCGTCGTCCAGGCCGTCGACGAGCGAGGCTGTCGGTGTCACCGACTCCCCGTCTGGGATATAGTGGTAGGAGACCCCTTCGTCTCTGATGACATCGGTGGGGAGGATGGCCGCGTCGGCTGGGAGGTCCGGCTGCAGTCCCGCGCCACCGCCCAACAGGACGATGGCTTCGGCGCCCGCTGCGATGAGGTTCTCAGTGGCCATCGCTGATACCGGCGCACCGACGCCCCACTCGTGGACGGGGACGTACCCGACCGTCTCGGTCACCGGGTACAGCTCCTGTGAACGAACTATCTGGACCGGCGAGTCGGCCCGCCGTTCGACGAACTCCGTGAGCTTCGGCTGGTATCCGAGAATCACGGCCGGAGGAACGTCCGGCAGTCCCTCGCCACCCATCCCGACTACTTCTTCCGGTGAGAACACCGCTTCCGCGTCGTATTTGTCCTCGTAGTTAGGAATCATGACTCCGTGTTCGTATCGCCCCATCAAAACATCTCCGCGCTTGTGAGATAGCTTTAGGGAGACCAGCGACAGGCGCTGTTAAGTTAAGAGCGAGGCGGTCGGTGTTTCGAGTGGTCTATGGTCGAAATCGACCGCCTCGACGGTGATACCGGCTGGATCGACTTAGCGTTTGTTGAGCGCGAGCGGACACCCCGCCAG